>CAHJWN010000003.1 GCA_903642265.1 Acidobacteriaceae bacterium
GAGCGCAACAGCCTGCAGTATCGGTCCAGGTTTGCGGTCACAATCTTGGGTCTACAGGTCTTTGGGTCTACAGGTCTACGGGTACAGCCTTGCCTTGGCCCAGGCATTGCCCTCTTGCGTAAACACGATGCGGTCATGCAGCCGCGCATCCCCATCCTGCCAGAACTCAATCCGCTGCGGCATCACCCGGAACCCACGCCAATACTCTGGCCTGGGGATCTCTGCGGGATACTTCGCCGCCAGTTCCGCAGCTTTCACCTCGAGCTCCGCCCGGCTGGCCAGCGGCCTGCTCTGCTGCGATGCGACTGCCCCGATCTGGCTCTTCCGTGATCGGCTATGAAAGTAGTCGTCAGAGTCTGCATCGGACACCGGCTCAACCCCACCTTCGACCCTTACCTGCCGCCGCTGGCTCTTCCAGTGAAAGCATAGCGCTGCAAAAGGATTGGCCAGCAGCTCCTGCCCCTTCTGACTCTCAAAATTCGTATAGAACGTGAAGCCATGCTCATCGACATGCTTCAACAAGACCATCCGCGCTGAGGGCCTGCCATTCGCCGTCGCCGTCGCGAGCGACATCGCATTCGGATCATTCAACTCCACCTTCGCAGCCAGATCGAGCCATGTCTGAAATAACGCAATTGGATCTTCCGCTTCTGCTGCATCGAATTTATTCATAGTCATCAGCCTACCAACCACCCGGACAGCACATCGCGTTCTTCCCACGGCCGCCGCATTGCACGCACAAACAGCCAGGAATCTATCGTGGCCATTCAACAGAACCTCAGCCCAATCCGAATGCCAACATTCGCGGTCGCCTCACCACATCGCTGACGTGGGCAATCTCCGTGTAGCTGTCACCGCCCTTGTTCTTGCCATGGTCCTGTTTGAAGTGAGACCCCTCGACAGCCCACACCGCCTCGCCTCCTAGAACCCCATAATGTTGTACCCGCAATCGACATACATCACCTCGCCCGTGATCCCTGATGCCAGCGGCGAAGCCAGAAATAAGGCCGCTCCACCTACCTCAATCTGCTCCACGTTCCTATGCAGCGGGGCCCGCTCCGAATGCGCATCCAGCATCTTCTGCAGGTCTCCAATTCCACGCGCTGCCAGCGTCTTGATCGGCCCCGCCGAAATCGCGTTCACCCGGATCCCCTTTGGTCCCAGCGAGCTCGCAAGGTATCGCACCGTCGCTTCGAGCGCCGCCTTCGCCACGCCCATCACGTTGTACTTCGGCACCACCTTCTCCGCTCCGTAGTAGGTCATCGTCATGATCGAACCACCGTCTGTCATCAGCGGAGCGGCCGCCCGGCTCACCGCAATCAGCGAGTACACACTTACATCATGTGCAATGCGAAAGCCTTCGCGCGTGGTCTCCAGAAAATCGCCCTTCAGCTCATCTGCCGGCGCAAACGCCACGGAATGCACGACCGTATCGAGCTTGCCATACTCCTCTTTCAACTTGGCGAACGTCGCATCGATGTCTGCATCTACAGACACGTCGCATTGAAATGTCTTCGCCGAGCCAAGCCCTGCAGCCAGCTCTTCCGCATCCCGCCGCAGCCGCTCATTCTGGTAGCAGATCGCCAGCGTCGCGCCCGCCTCAGACAACTTCTGCGCAATTGCGTACGCAATGCTCCGCTTGTTGGCCAGGCCAAACACCACGGCCACCTTGCCCTTAAGATCGATCATTCTGCTGTCTTCCTCCATAGCTCCGCGCCAAATCCTGCCATAAACGCAACCGTAAGCATAGCAGTACCCCCGCGCCTTGGGTGTACGCCCTACGGGTGTCATTCCCGCAGCGTATCTGCTTTGTACTTTGTCATTCCCGCAGGAACTGCTTCTAACCCCCGCAAGATGTCCACGTCCTTTGTTTGTCATCCCGAAGGGAATCTGCTTTTGCCCCTGCTCTATCGCTTTGGCAATAATCCCTGCCCCACACACGGCTTTAGCCCCCGCAGTTCGCTCTCCCGTACCCAACTTCAGGCCACCACATCAACCCCTCGCCACCGGAGCCACCAACCAGTCATACTGCTCCTCCGTAATTGGCACCACCGAAAGCCGAAACTGCCGAAACATAATGGAATCCTTGAACACTCCCGCCGCCCGGATCTCCGCCAGTTCCCTCGCAACCTTGAACTTCTTTCCCGCCTTCACCCGCACCTTGGGCGCCTTCACATCGCTCGCATCCACCGACACCACCTTCGCCGTCCCCACTGCCGCCTTCCCAACATTCGAGTGATAGATCACCAGCTTCTCGCCCTTCTTCATCCCGCGCAGATACAGCAGCGCCTGGTTATTCGTAATGCCGTCCCACGTCGTCTCTCCATCCCGCTCCAGGTCCTCGAAGGAATACTTGTTCGGCTCAGTCTTCAGCAAAAAAGGCACTTGATCTTTCTCCTTGGCGACAAACTCTTTCCTCTGGATTGTAGCGACGCCCCAGCATTCTCACCCTGCTGCAACAAAACCGCTGACCGGCGCACCGCACAAGCCAGAAACCGTGTCTCATAGAGATCATGATCGCTGAAATCATCGCCGCCGGCTCCGAGATGCTTACGCCCCACCGGCAGGACACTAACTCCCTCTTTCTCACCTCTGAACTCAACAGCCTCGGCGTCACCGTGGCGTTCAAAACCATCGTCGGCGACAACCTCGACCACCTCACCGGCGCGGCGAGCGTTGCCCTCTCTCGCGCCGACATCGTTATCTTCTCCGGCGGCCTCGGCCCCACTGAAGACGACCTCACCCGTGAAGCCGCAGCTTCCGCTCTCGGCCTCCCACTCATCCGCCAACCGGAGCTCCTCACGCAGCTTGCCGAGCGGTTCGCCAAACGCAGCTTCGTCATGACGCCTAATAACGCCAAGCAGGCTGACATCCTTGAAGGCGCAGAGATCCTGCCCAACGTAAACGGCAGCGCCGTCGGCCAGTTTCTCGCCACCACCAGGCCCGGCGAACCCGGCACTCGCCGCATTGTTATTCTCCTTCCCGGCCCGCCCCGCGAGCTCAAGCCGCTCTTCACCGACGAGTGCCGCCCTCGTCTCGCGAACATCCTGCCGCCCAGCTACATCGCCAAGCGCGTCCTCCGCATGGCCTTGCTGCCCGAGTCACAGGTGGATTCCCGTACCGCTCCCATCTACAAGCAATATCCCGATGTTGAGACCACCATCCTCGCCCACGCCGGAGAAATCCAGCTCCACTTTCAGGCTGCAGCCGCCACCCTTGCCGAAGCCCAGGCCCGCGTCAACGAACTCGCCGGAAAGATTGAACACGAGATGGACGAAGCTGTCTTCTCCGCCCAGGGCGAGTCCCTTGAAGAGGTCGTCCTGCTCATGCTCGGCCTCCGCCATCTCACTCTCGCCACGGCCGAGTCCTGCACCGGCGGACTTCTCGCCCAGCGGCTTACCGCAATCCCCGGCAGTTCGCGCTACTTCCTCGGCGGCGCAGTGGTCTACTCCGACGCCCTCAAAACCACCTTTGCGGATGTCCCCGCAGAACTCATCAGCACCCAGGGCCCGGTCAGCGAGCCAGTAGCCCGCTCCCTCGCCGAAGGCATTCGCGCCCGTACCAAGGCATCGATCGGCGTCGCCATTACGGGCATTGCAGGCCCAACGCCCGGCGCCGGTCCCGATGCCGCAAAGCCGATCGGCCTCATCTATATCGGGCTCGCCGATGATCGCGGCACCCAGGTAACGGAACTGAACCTCATGGGCGATCGCGACCGCATCCGCTGGTGGGCCAGCCAGCACGCCCTCGAACTCATCCGAAAATCCCTCATATAGTCGAGTTCTCCACCTCTTTGGGTGATTATCTTCGCGCTGCCTTGTCGCGCTGAGGTGGGATCGAGCAAAGCTTGATCGTCTTCCACCCTCCGCTCATCCCCATGCCCCCGACAACCTTCCCGATCTCACCCCACTCTTCGTGACTTACATCAATCCCAAAGTCCCGCAGTCAAGATTTAAGTCCCCTGAATGAAAGAGTTTGAACATTAAACGGGGGGATGGGAAGGGGTAACCTACTCGTCCGAAATAGTACCGGCTTGCCCAACCTGCCTCCAAGCTGGTAACAAAGACGAGGCAAATGAATCCCTGGCTCATCTCTATTCCGCTCGCCTATCTCCTCGGCTCGGTCCCTTTCGGCTACCTGCTCGTAAGAGTCTTCCGCCATCAGGACATTCGCTCCACTGGGAGCGGCAACATAGGCGCAACGAACGTCCTGCGTTCCGGCGCAAAAGGCCTCGGCATCGCTACCTTGCTCCTCGATCTGGGCAAAGCCTTTGCCGCCGTCGAGATCGCCAAGCGCCTCGCACCCGGAGACTTCGACCTCGCCACCGCCACCGCCGTCGCAGCCGTCGTTGGCCACTGCTACCCCGTGTGGCTCCGTTTCAAGGGCGGTAAAGGCGTCGCCAGCGCCCTCGGCGTCTTCCTCGCCCTTACCTGGCCCAGTGCCGTATGCATCCTTGCCGTCTTTATCTGTATCGTCGCGCTTACGCGCTTCGTTTCGCTGGCATCTATTATTGCTGCAGCAGCTTTACCGTTCTTCGCACTGTACTTCGTGTCTCAGCGTTCACCCATAGCCATCGCAGGATTCGTTTTCATTACCGTGCTCATCATCGCCAAGCACCACCAGAACATTCGCCGTCTGCTCTCCGGTACGGAGAATCGTTTTGGTGCCCGCAAGGTGACCGCTTGAGCCGCATAGCCATACTTGGAGCAGGCGCGTGGGGCACCGCGCTTACAATCTCGCTCGCCCGGCGCGGCGGCCACGAACTCGTCCTGTGGTCCCACAACGCCGCTCTTGCAGATGTCATGACCGAGACTGGCCGCAACGCCACCTACCTGCCTAACTCCATCGTTCCCGCCCTGGTCCACATCACCTCGGACCTTCCCGGAGCCATCTTCGAGGCGGACGTTATCCTCTGCGTCATCCCGTCGCAGCACCTGCGCAGCATCGTTGGCACCATCGCTCCGCTGCTTACCCGCAATCAGATCATCATCAGTGCCAGCAAGGGCATCGAGGAGGGCAGCTTCCTCCGCATGTCGCAGGTCATTGCCTCGGTGACGAGTAATCCTGTAGGCGTCCTCAGCGGCCCGTCCTTCGCCCAGGAAGTCGCAAACGGCCACCCGACCGCAATCGTCGCCGCCGCAACGGACGGTGTACTCGCTCAACTTATTCAGACTGAGTTCACCAGCCCCTCGCTCCGCGTCTACACCAATGACGACTGCGCTGGTGTCGAACTCGGCGGGGCCCTCAAGAACGTCATTGCCCTTGCAGCGGGCGTCGTCCAGGGCCTTGAGCTCGGCTCAAACTCCGCCGCAGCCCTCATCACTCGAGGCATCGCGGAGATAACCCGTCTTTCCGTAGCCTGCGGTGGCCGCCGCCAAACCCTGGCCGGCCTCTCCGGTGTCGGCGACCTTGTCCTCACCTGTACCGGCGCACTCTCCCGCAACCGCGCCGTCGGCATTGAACTCGGCAAAGGTCGCAAGCTGCCCGAAGTATTGTTGAGCCTGAATGGTAAAGTCGCCGAGGGCGTCCGTAGTACTACCGCCGCCCTTGGCCTCGCAGCCCGCTATGGCGTGGAGATGCCAATCACCGAACAGATGGAGGCGGTTCTGTATCGCGACAAAGAGCCCAAAGAAGCAATCCGCGAACTGATGACTCGCCCCGGCAAAGACGAGTAAAACATCTCCCTGGATACCTGGAACTGCCGCAACCACCCTCCCTTAAACTCATTCGGCTTCTTCGAAGGATTTCAGTCAACGGAGCAGCAATCTCCGTGCCCGGCAATGCATCTGCAAACCGGCATGCGATGGTTGAGGCACACTCCGCTCCCTCAATTCAGCTTCCACACCCGTTCGATCAGGTTTGTAGATGGTTTCCAGGTATTCGCTCGACGGAACCAGAGCCGCAGTCGCCATCCGCAGACCTCCAGCCCGATACAAGTCCACTCTATCCGCTAAACTATAAGCCAGCCATGGCCTTCTCCCTTTTTGGTACTCGCCCCGCCAAACCCGATCCAGAAGCACAAGAAACACCAGCGCCCGAGCCGAAACGCGGCTTTTTCGACCGTATGAAGCAGGCGGTCACCCGCACCCGCGACACCTTCTCTGAATCCATCAGCTCCGTCATCGCCCTTACCCGAGAGATTGACTTTGCCTCGCTCGACAAGCTCGAAGCCGTCTTGCTTTCTTCAGACATTGGATCGGCGACCACCTCCGAAATCATCGAGAACCTCCGCCAGCGCGCCCTCCGCCAGGGTATCGACGGCGGAGCCGAACTCCGACGCCTCCTCAAGCTCGAACTCAAAGCCGTTCTTGATCGCGTAGCTGTTCCTTACAGCCCTCCCATAACTGCGCCCGAAGTCGTCATGATGGTCGGCGTAAACGGTACCGGGAAGACCACCACCTCGGGCAAGCTCGCCGCTCTCTTCAGCGGCCAGGGTAAGACCGTCATACTCTGCGCAGCCGATACCTTCCGCGCTGCCGCCATCGAGCAGCTCGAAGTTTGGGCAGAGCGCTCGAACGTCCCACTCATCAAAACCAGGCAGGGTGGCGATCCCTCAGCCGCTCTCTACGACGCCTGCACCGCCGCCAAAGCTCGAGGCACCCAGGTCCTCATTGTCGACACCGCCGGCCGCCTTCACACCAAGACCGACCTGATGAAGGAGCTCGACAAGATGCGCCGAACAGCAGAAAAGCTCGTTCCCGGCGCCCCTCACCAGACCCTCCTCGTGATGGACGCGACTACGGGCCAGAATGGCCTTCAGCAAGCTCGCCTCTTCACTGAGGCGGCCCGCGTCACCGGCATCGTCCTCACCAAACTCGACGGCACTGCCAAGGGCGGCATCGTCCTTGCCATTGCGGCCGAGCTGAAGCTACCCGTTGTCTACGCCGGCATTGGCGAGAAGATGGAAGATATTCTTCCCTTCGACAGTGATAGTTTTGTAGATTCACTTCTCGAATAAGCAGGTGCGGCATACCTGCATCCCTGGAGCAGGATCAAAATGGCCTCCAACGTCGACATACGCTTCATGCAGCGTGCACTTGAGCTCGCCGCCACCACCACCGCCCTTGCCTCTCCCAATCCCCAGGTAGGCTGCGTTCTGGTCTGCGATGGTAAAACGATCGCTGAAGGCACCCATGTCTACGCCGATCGCGACCATGCCGAGATTGTCGCCCTGAAGCAAGCCCGGTCGCTTGGTCATCCTGCTGCAGGTGCAACCGCCTACGTCACGCTCGAACCCTGCAGTCATCAAGGCCGCACCGGCCCTTGCGCCGACGCCCTCGTTGCCGCTGGCATTGCCCGCTGCGTCATTGCTACCGAAGACCCCAACCCCCTCGTCAGCGGTAAAGGCATCGCCAGGCTCCGCGACGCCGGCATCGAAGTCACCCTCGGCATCCTCGAACAGCAGGCTCGCGATCTCAACGAAGCCTTCGCGCACTTCATCCAGACCCGGCTTCCACTCGTCACCCTCAAAGCCGCGCTCTCAGTTGATGGCAAACTGGCTCCTCCACCCAGCACGCGCACGCGCAATCAACCCCACTGGCTTACCGGCCCCGAAGCCCGCGCCGAAGTCCAACGCATGCGCCACGCATCGGACGCCATCCTCACCGGCATCGGTACCGTCCTCGCCGACGACCCTGCCCTTACCGACCGCACCGGTCTCGCTCGCCGCCGCCCTCTCCTGCGCGTCATCCTCGACACCAACCTTCGCATCCCGCTCGACTCGCAGCTCGTGATGACCGCCAGCACCGACGGCGTCCCCAATCAGGACCTGCTCATCCTCTGCAACTCCAATGCTGACGCTGAAAAGATCGCTGCGCTCGAAGACTGCGGCGTCGAAGTCGACCCAACTCTCGAAGTGGACGGCCACCTAAGTCTCCCTGCAGTCCTGACAGAGATCGCCGACCGCGCCATCCTCTCCTTACTCCTTGAATGCGGCTCCCACCTCAACGGCAGCTTTCTTAAGCAGCGCCTCGTCGACAAGGCCGTCTTCTTTTACTCCGAAACCGAACTTGGCGAGACTGCGATCCCATTTGCGACCGGTATTCCGTCGCCTTTCCTCTTCGAACAGAACCTTCGCCGCACCACCCGCAGCACCTTCGGTTCAGACTCCTGCCTGACCGGCTACCTCACCGACCCCTGGCCTACCCTCTAACTCACAAGCTCATCCCCGTCCTGGTAGTCGGCAGGCATGCCTTCTTCCTTCTCCCTGGTCTCCGATCCCTGTACCCTGTCCTTATGTTCACTGGTCTCGTCGAATCCACCGGCAGCATAGTCGCGCTCACACCGTCAGCCGGAGCAACGCGCATCACCATTGCCGCTCCCACTCTCGCCAACCGGCTAAATACCGGAGACAGCATCGCCGTTAACGGCGTCTGCCTAACCGCGCTTGACATCGAAACCAGCGCGTTCCCCCCGCGCTTCTCCGCTGATCTCGCCGCCGAGACGATCGCCCGCACCACACTTTCAAACCTCGCAACCGGCAGCATCGTCAACCTTGAACTTCCCACCCCCGCCGGATCCCCCCTTGGAGGACACGTCGTCCAGGGACACGTCGATGGCACCGCCAACCTCATCGCTCTCGACGAAATCACCCCAGGCGCTCCCGACACGGATTGGCGCCTCCGCATGCGCATCCCCGAGGCTCTTACCCGCTACGTCGTTCCCCAGGGCTCCATCACCATCGAAGGCATCAGCCTCACGGTAGCCGCGCTCTCTGGCCAGGACGTCGAGATTGCCATCATCCCCCACACCTACGCTTCCACCAGCCTCCACACCCTCTTGCCCGGCAGCCCCCTCAACATCGAAGTCGACGTTCTCGCCAAGTACGCCGAACGCCAGCTACAAACCCCCACCAAGCATCTCCTCACCGAGCAGTACCTCCTTGCCAACGGCTACTAGCTTCAACCCACAGCAGTTCGAGGTTAGATCCTCCCTGCCATCATTCGGCGCTGCAGAAATCTCCCCGACCTGCCGTCATTTTGAGCGCAGCGAAGAACCCCCGCATTCGCGCTTTCGACCGTGCCCCCCACCAAAGAGCTGAGCCGCACTCTCTATAATCACCCCATGCCGCCCGCACCTCTCACCATCGGCGTCCTTGCCCTGCAGGGAGCCTACGACGCCCACGCCAGCGTCCTTACCACCCTTGGAGTCACGCCGCTTCTCGTCCGCACGCCTGATGCCCTTGCCCAAGTCGACGCTCTCATTATTCCCGGCGGGGAGTCCACAACCATCCTCAAGTTTCTCGAACGCGATCACTTCTTTGACGCCCTCTCCGACTTCGTCCATACCAAGCCAACCTTCGGGACCTGCGCCGGCGCTATCCTTCTTGCGAAGCAAGTTGCCAATTCGACGCAACGCTCGCTCGACGCCCTGGACATCACCGTCGAGCGCAATGCCTACGGCCGACAGAATGACTCCACCATCCTCAGCGAAGGCACGTCCCTCCCCGGCGGTCCGCTCGAGATGGTCTTCATCCGGGCCCCGCGCATCGCTCGCCTCGGCCCAGGTATAGATACCCTCGCTAGCCGCAACGGCGATCCCGTCCTAATCCGCGCCGGCCATCTCCTCGCGGCCACCTTTCACCCCGAACTTTCGAACGATACCCGTATTCACCAACTCTTCCTGGACATGGTGAACGCTTCCAAAATCAGCGGACAGTAGCAGCCAGCGAAACATCTACAGCGAAGACGGGTTTGCTTTTTCAGTGAGCGAACGTCGCCTCGCAGCTTGATGCGCATTCGCATACAACTTGCGTTGCAGTTACCTCCCTTCGCTCTTCTATTGCGGCCAGACAGTCGATAAGCTAACCGTGAAACGCTGCTTTTCCTTCGATCAAGCGTCCACGGCTGGCAATCATCCCGACCAAAGGAAGCACCTCAATGAAGAGCAAGGTGATAGATGTTTCGACCATAGAGTTTGTTGATTCACCCGAACAGGCACTCGACCATTCCGAAGCAGTACTCGACCGAACTACGCAACCCGCACCTCCGTCTAACACGCATCACGAGGACGCCCCAATTCGGCCATTCGTCTATCGGGCCCCTCTCGGTGAAATTTCACGATCCGTACCATCGCACCCACGACGGCGCGACAGCGACATCCACTCCAGGGGTAAGTAACAATGGCGACACAGGCATATAGCTTCGAGGCGGTTTCAAAGCATCTTAAACCTATGAACCACGAGCAACTGGTCGACCATCTCGAGAACCTCGAAAACTTTCTCTTCGATCCCGTCGCTCGCCGCGACTCTTCCGCCGTCTCGAATCTCTTAGGCGACGAGTTCCGTGAGTTTGGCAGCTCCGGTCGTATCTACACCAAGCTCGACATCCTGGCCGAGCTCTCCATCGAGCAGCCCGTCACAATCACGCTCACAGACTTCAGTTGTCAACTTGTCTCGCCGACAACTGCGCTCGTCACCTACAAATCCTTCAGCTCGCACGATAACCGCGCCGCAACGCAAGCTCTACGCAGCTCAGTCTGGGTCTTACGCAAGCTTTCCCGGCAGTATGGCCAGGCACCTTCAGAAGAACCGACCTGGCAGATGATCTTCCATCAAGGCACCAGGTTCTAGTGCCACCGTTGTTGGGTGAGACCTGCCCGAAGGTCTTTGATTGCTGAGAGATCCACGTTGGCAGCTATCACACCATTGGCGAAGCACGCACACATGCATTGCGACCATGCTGGTTGTCGAGCAACTTCCAGCACTCCTTGAGGCGTTATACAGCTCAGACACGTCTGCCAACGTGCGGCTTGCCGACGGTCGTTAGCCCGCGACTATCCTTAGATCGCCACCTGTCATATCGCCCGGCTGGTCCATCTTCAGCAAGGCTAAAATAGTCGGCGAGATGTCCCGCAAGCTCCCCCCGTCCCTGACTCCAACCCCCTTCTGATCCGTGACCAGCAGAAACGGCACCGGGTTTGTCGTATGTGCCGTATGCGGTCCACCCGTGGCCGGATCGATCAGCATCTCCGCGTTTCCGTGGTCTGCCGTAACCAGCAGACTTCCGCCATACTGCTTTACCGCTGCATAGATTCGGCCCAGTTCCCTGTCCACCGTCTCAACTGCCCTTATGGTTGGCTCAAGCCGTCCAGAGTGGCCCACCATGTCCGCATTCGCAAAGTTCACGATGATCACGTCGAACGCCGTATCGTTCACGGCCTTCACTACCGCATCCGCGATCCCTGCAGCGGACATCTCCGGCGCAAGGTCATATGTCGCCACCTTCTGCGATGCCACCAGCTCGCGGTCCTCGCCGCCAAACGGCTTCTCTATCCCGCCATTGAAGAAGTACGTGACATGCGCGTACTTCTCCGTCTCCGCCACCCGCAGATTCCGCAGGTTCGCTTGCGCCATCAGGTTTGCCAGCAGGTTGTCCATCGACTCTGCAGGGATCACAATCGGCAGCTTGTAATTCTTGTCATACTGCGTCATGCAGACATACTGCAGTCCTTCCGGCACAAGATGCCGAGGTATCTCTGCATCGAGCTCCGCCGCCTTCGGCAATCCGATCCCTCCATCGGCCGTCAGCCCCGAGTTCCGCGTCAAAACCCGCGTAATCTGCCGCACCCGGTCTGCCCGATAGTTGAAGCAGATACACACATCATGCTCCCTCACCAATCCCACTGCTGCGCCCCCTCCGTCAACGCAGGTAAACGGCGGCACAAACTCATCCGTCACGCCATTCGAGTAAAGCTCACGCACCCGCGCGCTCGCGTCACTGTAAACGCCACCCGCTGGCGCCCCCGTCACCATCGCGTCAAACGCCTGCCGTTCCTTCTCCCATCGCAAATCGCGGTCCATTGCAAAATACCGGCCACTCACACTTGCCAGCCGGCCAATGCCAATCTCTCTAAACTGCTGCTGCAGCTCTTCGAGGTACCCGACGCCACCCGTCGGCAGCGTGTCCCTGCCATCCATGAACGCATGTACAAACACCCGCGTCAGCTTATGCTTGGCCGCCATCTTCAACAGTGCATAAAGGTGTCTCTGGTGCGAATGCACGCCACCATCCGACAGCAAACCCAGCAGGTGCAGCGCTCGTCCCTTCTGTCCTGCAAGCTCCATCGCCCGCACCAGCGTAGGATCTTCGAAGAACTCGCCCGTCATGATCGCCGTATCGATGCGCGTCATGTCCATGCGCACAATGCGCCCCGCGCCCAGGTTCAGGTGTCCAACTTCCGAGTTCCCCATCTGTCCGTCCGGTAACCCGACAAACTTTTCACTGGCGCGCAGCAGCGTGTTCGGATACTCCGCCAGCAACTTGTCATAGACAGGCTTTCTCGCCAGCGCGATCGCATTCGCATGGGTGTCCGCCCGATACCCCCACCCATCGAGAATTGTTAGAACAATCGGTCTCGTCATCGTCTCAACAGCATACCAATGCATCACTTATTTCTTGACTTCGCCGGTGTTCCCGGCAAAGATCGTGTGAAACGTAATCCCCGCACAGGTCACTCTTCTCTCATAAACCTATGGCCACGCTCGTCGTTCCCCTTGTAAGAAAACAACGCGCAGACGACATCTTCTTCACCACAATGTCCGTCGTCATGCTGGCCATTATCGTCATCGGCTTTGCCCCCAGCTACTTTCTTCGCGGAGCGCTCTTCGCCCACCTGCCCAGCGTCCTCGTTCATCTCCACGGAGCTGTCTTCTCGTCCTGGATCATCCTCTTCGTCATTCAGTCCTGCCTCATCTCGGCAAACAAGATCCGTCTGCACCGCAAGCTCGGCGTTCTTGGGGCCGTTATCGCCGGTCTCATGGTCATCCTCGGCATCCTCACGCCGTTTGGCACCATCCATCGCGCCGCGGTCCTTCCATCGTTCTTCACGCAAGAGTCCTTCCTGGTCGGCAATGTCTTCGGCATTCTTATCTTCGGACTCTACGTCGCTTTCGCCATCTGGAAGCGTAGGGACCGCATCGTCCACAAGCGCGTCATGCTCATCGCGAACGCGATGCTCATGTCGCCCTCGCTCTCACGCATGCCGTTCATGGACGCCCATCCCTACCTGATTGGCCTCATCCCGCTCGCGATGGTCGTAGCGCTCTTCATCTTCGATCTGTTCACCCAAAAACGAATCATTGCGGTCACTGTCATCGGAGGCTTTCTCTTCTGGGCATCCGACCCGGTCTCCGATTGGCTCATCGCCATGCCGTTCTCTCACCAACTCGTTCTTTGGGCCCAGCACCACACGCTCGTATCGATCTAGGAGTCCGCTCGCCCAATGGCCACCCTTGTAGCCCGCCCTGTCCGCACCCGCACCGACGACATCTACTTCGTCGGCATCTCCATCGCCATGCTCATCACGGTCGTGGCCGGCTTCTCCCGCAGCTACTTCTTCAAGGGCATGTTCTTTGCCCCGCTGCCCAGCCTGCTGATCCACATTCACGGCGCGATCTTCTCTTCCTGGATCATCCTCTTCGTCACGCAGACCGTCCTTGTAGCCCGGCGAAACATTCGTCTGCACCGCAAGCTCGGCTATGCCGGCGCTGTCATCGCCGCGCTCATGGTCATACTTGGAGTCACTGCCACATTGTGGTCCGTAGGCAAGGGACACACACCGAGCATCTTTACG
The DNA here is from genome assembly GCA_903642265.1 of Acidobacteriaceae bacterium. Classification (GTDB taxonomy): domain Bacteria; phylum Acidobacteriota; class Terriglobia; order Terriglobales; family Acidobacteriaceae; genus Edaphobacter. The sequence continues at coordinate 13,573 of CAHJWN010000003.1, forward strand.
CCGCCCATGTTCCTTGCCCTCAACGGCCTTGGCATTCTCTACTTCGGCACCTTCGTCGCCTGGGCCGTAGCGAAGCGCAACCATCCCGCTATCCACAAACGCCTGATGCTCTTTGCCACCTTCAACCTTCTGCCACCGGCAACCACACGCCTGTTCACGTTCATCTTTCACGCGCCTGCACTGAACACCGTAACCCTCTTCGTCTTCATATTGAGCGTCGTGGTGTTTGACGTGGTCGTCCGCCGCAAGCCGTACGCCGTCACCATCATCGGCACACTTGTCGACCTCTCCACCTTTCCCCTCGCCGTCGCACTCGGACACATTCCCCTGCTTCAGCACTTTGCCGCCCGCCTTCAAGCCTCCTAAGCAGCCCCTGTTCCCCTTGCCCTCCCCGTTCCCCCTTTGCCCTCCCCGTTCCTCCGGTCTTCCCCGTTCGCCCGGTCGTCCCGGTTCCTCCTGCCGTTCCGTTCCTGTCCTCTGTTCCTGCCCCTGCATCTTCCGGCACAATAAGGAGATGGAAACCGTCCGCATCGACAAGTGGCTCTGGGCCTCCCGCTTCTTCAAGACCCGCGCCCTCGCAGCCGACGCCTGCGACTTAGGCCGCGTCGAATCCAATACCCACCGCGCCAAGCCCTCACGGGATGTCCGCCTCGGAGACCATCTCCGCATCACCAACGACGCCGGGATCTTCGAGATCGAAGTCCTCGTCCTCACAGAAGTCAGAGGGCCCGCCGCCATCGCCCAAACTCTCTACCGCGAGTCATCGGAAAGCCGTGCTGCCCGCGCTCAAGTAGCCGAGGAGCGCAAGCAGATGCTCGAAGCCGGAGGAATGACCGAAGGCCGCCCTTCCAAACGCGACCGCCGCGATATCAACAAGCTGCGCGGACGCATTCACCGGTTCAGCTAAACCACCATCAGCGCCTCGCTGACCACGCCCACTAGGACGCCGCTGGATAGCTGTCGGCGCGGTTCCTGAAGCCGTCCTTCTGAGCGCAGCGAAGAGTCCCCGCATTGACCTTTGCTGTTGCTTGTTCTTCCTCAAAACGAGCCGCAGAAATCCATTACTTCTCAGCCGCCGGACCGGCCTGCAACTTGCGTCCGTCCATCTTCCTCGCGACGTCCTTCCGTGGAATACTGAACCGCGACACCCCTATGGAAACATTCCTTGTTGCGATTCTGTGCTTCGCCGTCATAGCCCTTGCGATCAAAATCAGCCGTCTGTCCGACACCCAGGCCGCGATTGCGGAGCTCGGCGACCTCATCCGCCGCCTCGATCAGCGCCTCGTCCATCTTGAACGCCACGTAGCGGCCCAGGCATCCCATGACCCCGTCACAGTCGAGAGCTCCGAAGTAGCAGCTCCTCCCGCATCTACGGCCAACTTCATCGTCCCGACAGGGACCATCCCACCCGCACCCATACACCAGCCCCGCATTCCGACCCCACCCGCACCACCCGCACCACCGTCGCCACCCGTCATCACTCCTGCGCCGGCACCCGCCACCCGGTCCATCTCTCTCGAAGAACGTCTCGGCCAGAACTGGCTCAGCAAGATTGGCATCATTCTCGTTGTCCTTGGAGTAGCCACCTTCCTCGGCTACAAACTCGTCACGCTCGGCCCTCTAGGCAAAAGCCTCACCGGCCTCGTCACAGCACTCGCCATCCTCGGCGGCGGCCTCTTCCTCGAACGCAAGCCGACCTACCGCACCTTCGCCCGCGCCGCCATTGGAGGAGGCTGGGCTCTCCTCTTCTTCGTCACCTTCGCCCTCTACCACGTCGACGCCATGCAGGTCCTCAGCTCGCAAACTGCCGACCTCATCCTCATGGCCGCCGTCGCTTCAGTCATGGTCTGGCACTCGCTCCGATACAAGTCCCAGGTGGTGACTGCTCTCGCCTTCCTGCTCGCCTTTGCAACCGTGGCCATCAGCCACATTACCCTCTTCTCGCTCGTCGCCGGAGCCATCCTCGCGATTGCCCTTGTCTATATCGCTGCCCGCGAATACTGGTTCGAGCTCGGCCTCGCCGGTCTCTGCGGCGTCTACATCAACCACTTTCTCTGGCTCCTTCGGGTCCTTCCTAATGGCGGACTGAATGGCATCCGCCCCGGCTATTCCTTCCCCGACCTCTTACCTAGCGTCGGACTCCTGTTCCTCTACTGGCTCATCTTCCGCCTCTTCTACATCTTCCGCGTCCCACCGCCCGGAGACCAGCAACGAAATAACGAACTTATCGCTTCCATCACCGCCATCCTCAACTCCATTGGCCTCCTCGCCCTGCTCAAGTACCAGTCATCCCATCCCGAATGGGCCTTCCGTGTTCTCCTCGTTCTTGGCACAATCGAGTTTGTCTTCGCCTTCATCGCCCGCACCCGCTGGCGCACCGCCTTCCTCGTCCTCGCAACACTCGCCTCTGCCCTGCTCCTCGCCGCAATCCCCTTCCGCTTCAGCGGAGCAAGCTGGACGGTGCTCTGGCTCTTCGAAGCCGAAGCCCTCTTCATGGCCGGCATCTTCATCCGCGAACGAGTGCTTCGCCGCATTGGCCTCATCGCCGGATTCGCAGCCTCATTCAAAATCCTTCTCCTCGATCTCCTGGTCATCTTCAGCGTCAGCGTCTTCACCGACAAGCCGTCCGACCCACACACCTCCACAACCATCAGCCTTCTCACTGCCGCCATCCTCTTCTGGTTCAACTCCGAGTTCGCCCGCCGCCGCTGGAACGACCTCTTCGCAGATGCCTTCGACGATGCCGCCCTCACCCTCACCTCATATGCCGCCGCTCTCAGCATGGCCGGAGCGCTCTGGCTCTGGGTCCCCGCCACCTGGCTCACCATTGCCTGGGGCATCCTTGGCCTCGCGCTCTTCGAAGCCGGCATACTCCTCCACCGCAGCAGCCTTCGCAACCAGGCCTACGCCGTCTTCGCTGCTACCTTCCTGCGCCTCTTTGCCTACGACCTCAACTTCAGCATGTTCGGCACAAACACCACTGCCGCGAATCATCATCTGCACACCGTCTTACCACTCATCGCCGCGTACATCTGGATCTATCACCGCACCCACACCGTGCCCGCCGCATCCACCTTAGACCGCGCCGTCGGCACCCTTGCCGCATGGCTCGGCATCACCGCCGCCACCACGCTCATCTACCTCGAACTCCGCACGGAGTTCATCACTATCGGCTGGTCAGTCCTCGCACTCATCCTCATCTCCGCCGCCTGGCTGCTGCGTCGGCCCATCTTCACAGCTCAAGCGCTTGTTCTGCTAGGCGTCTCCGCCCTGCGCGCACTGTCGTTCAATCTCTTCAACGCCACAAATCCGGCTACCGCCTTCTGGAACACCCGCGCCACCACCGTCAGCGTCACCTGCGCCGTGATGCTCCTCTGCCTTCCTATGGCCTTCGCAATTCGCCGCAGCCGTCTTGCCCTCGACGCCGCACCCTCGCAGCGAGACCCATGGCATCTCGTCCTCACCCATCCCGAGCAGCCATTCTTCTTCGTCCCTTACGCGCTCATTGCGATCCTTATCGCCTTCGAACTCCGCACCGGCATGATCACCCTTGGCTGGATTGCCCTCGGCCTCGTCGCCTTCCTCGCGGCGCTGCCCATTGGCGAACGCAGCTACCGCCTCGCCGGCCTCGGCCTGCTGCTCGTCGGCCTCACCAAGATCGTTCTCATCGACATCTGGAGCCTCTCCACCACCGACCGAATCATCACGCTCATTGCCACCGGAGTCGTCCTGCTCCTTGTCTCGTTCCTCTACTCCCGCTACCGCGAAACCATTCTGAAATTTCTATAAATAGAGACCCGTCCCGGTAGACGGTGTTTCGTCGTCGCAACGAGTGCTTGCCGTCAACAAAAAATGTTGAGCTGAGCGAGTCCTTGCCGTTGTTTTAGGTCCCTGCCGTCATCCTGAGCGCAGCGAAGGACCCCGCGAGAGCCCACATCCCGGCACGGCTCGAACCTTTCATCTACCGCCCTCAAGTCACCCTCAAGATCACCCGCCTTCAAAGGGAACCCGCCTACCGCACCACACCCATCTGGTCCACTGGCCAATAAACAAAAGCCGCCTTGCCATAGATCAGGTCACGCTCGACCGGCCCAAAATCTCGACTGTCGCTCGCCACCGACCTGTGATCTCCCAGCACGAAGTATTCATTTGGAGGAACAATCTCGTCCGGCGAGGACCGTTCATCGGCATACCGCCGCGGCACATAATCTTCTTTCAAAAGCTGGCCATTCACGTAGACCCGGCCGTGGTCGATCCGCAGCTCATCTCCAGCCACCGCGATCACTCGCTTAATGTAGCTCTTGGTGTGATCGTGTGGATATAAAAACACGATTACGTCCCCGCGATGGATCTCCCCTACCCGGTAAGCAATCTTGTTGATGAACAGCCGGTCTTCATCCTGCAGCGTTGGCAACATGCTCGTGCCTTCCACCCGCACCGGCTGGTACAGAAACACAATGATGAACGCTGAAACGAATACCGACACCAGCACATCACGCACCCATGACGTTGCCTGTGCCCGCGGCTCTGGTGAAGGTTCAATCTGAGCGACGCCGGCATTCGCATCGACGGCCGTCACTCCCTTATCGTCTCCATCAACCGAAGCCAAATGGATGTTCTCTGGGTCCTCGTTAGGCACTCAATGCGTCTCCTCTTTGTTTTGACGCATGTTTGCGCCTCTCGCTTAAAAGTACAGCACACCGCCGCATCAGTTGTGTCGAGTTGCGCGGCGCAGCAGCCCGCTCTCGCGACCCGCACGTTAACCTGCGTCAGTGTCGGCAGAAGCCGGAATCCAACAGCTATTCGCCCAGATAGTTGGGACCTCGCCAACTCCGCAAGGTAGCTTAAGAGTACCGCCCGACTAAGTAATCGGCCCCCATTCGCAATCAGCGCATCCGTCGCGTTTCGACCATGGAGCATCTATCCATCGGCCGTTTCCCGGCAAGAAAGTTTAAGGAGAGCAATATGTATTTAATAGCAGTCAGCCGGACACTCGTCGGACTGTGCCTCATCGCTGCCGCAGCGATGGCGCAAGCGCAGCAAACGTCCGATGCCACTTCGAGTCCAATCCCGGCCATCGCAGCGAAGCCTGTTTCAAAGGAGGTCACCACCACCGGGGGCTCGCAGGGAATCATCCCTCTCTTCCTGAATCCGACCAGCCTAGAGAATTCAGTCCTCTATCAATCGAAGGGACGCATCGGCATAGGCCTGGTGCCTTCCTCCGCGCTCGACGTCAACGGAGCGACCACTTTTCGTGGCATGGCCAATCTAAGCCGGACCGGAAATGCTACGCGCACAGCCGGGGCGGGCTCCTACCCTCTACGCTTTGGTGCGCAGGTCTACAACAGCAGGAACAAGACCGTATCCGACCCCTACTTCCATATACAGGCAGAACCCGTGGCCAACGACACCGGTTCAGCGGCTATCACCTTGAACTTCCTCTATGACGCCTCTGGCAACAGCTACCCCGTAGAGACCGGCTTCTATCTGAATTCGAACGGCACCATTCACTTCGCCAAGGGCCAGACTTTCCCGGGCACTTCGACCGACGTTGGCCCTGCAGGTCCCAGGGGTCCCGAAGGCCCGTCCGGTCCTGCAGGGCCCGAAGGCCGAACCGGCGCTGCTGGACCGGCCGGCGGATTCTCCCTGCCGAAAGCAATGGCCGTCAACGGAGAAGGACAGTACCTCCTCAACCTCACCAACACCGGCACAAAAGGCGGTGGAGGCATCTTTGCCTCTGGCGAGAGCGGCATCGGTGAAGGTGGAAACAGAGTTACCTTTGCCGGCGCAGGCATCACCGGTAAAGGAGGAGTTGCTGGTTACAGTGCGTTCTCCACCGGTGGCAGCGGTATGGCAGGCACCGGTGGCGTCTCCAGCTCCGCCGAAAGCTCTGCAGGCGGCATCGGTGTTACCGGGATTGGCGGTGCCGGTACCACAGCCGCCTCAAAGGGCGGCATCGGTGGTTCATTTACCGGGGGCTCATCGGCTAAAGATGCTGGCAACGGAATCAACGCCATTGGAGGCAACGGCAGCACTGCAACTCAGGGCGGCAACGGCATCTATGCAGAACCGGGAATCCATGGCCGCTACGCAGGCGAATTCAAGGGCGATGTCGTCGTCTTCGGCAACCTCTACAAGAGTGGTGGCTCGTTCAAGATCGACGATCCCGAAGACCCTGCCAACAAATACCTGTCGCACTCCTTCGTTGAATCGCCTGACATGATGAACCTCTATAACGGCAACGTCGTCACCGATTCAACCGGCAATGCCGCCATCCAGCTTCCTTCCTGGTTCGAGTCGCTCAACCGCGACTTCCGCTATCAACTCACACCGATCGGTCAGTTCGCTCAGGCCATGGTTGCCACTGAAATCGCAAATGGCCGCTTCACCATCAAGACAGACAAACCCAACGTGAAGGTCTCCTGGCTCGTCACCGGTGTTCGTCAGGATGCATGGGCTAATGCGCATCGCATCCCCGTCGAACAAACCAAGTCTGCTGAGGAGCAAGGTCGCTACATTCACCCTGAGCTATACGGGCATTCGGGTGAGCAGAGCCTTGCCCGTCCCAATCTTGAACCAACTCGTTCTACGCAGCAATAAGTCACTATCGACTAAACTCTGCTGCTCTCAAAAATAAATGCCAGTCCAACTTCGTTTGGGCTGGCATTTATTAATGTGCTGTGTAAGTTACGCGACACATCAATCGAAGCCACACACCTTATCCTGCAATCTCCCACAAAAGGATGAGAGAAGTTTCAGCGCTGCACACTTACACTACGGTGAATCACTCAAAAAGCGATCGAGCGCTCATTTCAACAATCGTTGCGATTAGACAACCGGAAATGGAACAAGCTCCTGCTCTATCTGAAATAGACAATTTTCCGTATTGAGACACAGGTCTTTGGGCACGCCAAACCGCCGCTTGAGAGAGTATCCTCTAGGTTATCTAGACGGCTTATTCGTAACTAGACACATCCAAGTTCAAAGTAGAATTGCACAGGACCGCACAAAACTATGGCCACTCTCACGATGCCCGACCTCACCCTCCCACAGAAGGCTGGTACGTATACCTTGTCTGAGCCACTGTTGATGACAACCGAGCTTTCGAACACAGCGTCCGAAGGTTTCGATACTAAATCCGCTCTTGAGATCGCCCGGATTATCAACCAGGAAGATATCAAAGTCGCAGCCGCAGTCAAAAAGTCACTTCCGGAAATCGCCATCGTTATCGACACCGTAGCCCGCGCACTTCGCGACGGTGGCCGCCTCATCTACGTCGGTGCCGGCTCGAGCGGACGCATCTCTTCGCTCGATGCATCCGAGTGCCCGCCCACCTACTCCACCTCTCCTCAGCAGGTCCAGTACATCATGGCAGGCGGGCCAAAGGCTCTCGCATCCGCCTCCGACGTAAATGAAGACTCGCCCGAGATTGGCCAGCGCGACATTGCTCGCCGCCGGCCCACGCGCAAGGACATCGTCATCGGAGTTTCAGCCAGTGGCCGCACGCCGTACGTCGTGGGCGCTGTCGAGTATGCTCGTGCTCGTGGAGCAAAGACTGCAGCTGTTGTCTGCAATCTCAACACTCCGCTTGCCGAGGCCGCGGACACAACGATCATCGCCGAAGTTGGTCCAGAGGTCATCTCAGGCTCTACCCGCATGAAAGCATCCAGTGCTCAGAAGATGATTCTCAACATGATCACCACTGGCGCCATGACCCGTCTCGGCTACGTCTACGACAACCTCATGGTCAACGTGCACATGAAGAACGCGAAGCTGGTTGAGCGTGGCATTCGCGTGCTGATGAAGGTCTGCGAGATCGATCGTGACACCGCCATTCGCACCATTAAGTCTGCTGGGAAATCTATTCCCATTGCGGTCGTTATGCTGAAAGCAAACGTCGACAAGATGGAAGCTGTTCGCCGACTCACAAAGTCTGACGGCAACGTTCGCCTTGCCATCGAAGACTCCCGACTCGAACTCTAAACCACTGCAACAAGTCGCCGGAACTTGGCGGCAGTCTTCGAGAAAACGTTTCCTACGACATCGTCCACTCAGTTGGACGTTCTTACTTTAAGGCGCTGCTTTGCTCAAGGTCGGCGGTAGGCATGCATAACCGGAGCTAAACCTGCCTGCCCGAACCCTCCCGAACCACCTCGGTCACCCATTTCCACGCTGCGACCTCATAGACTGAAGCCATGGACAAGTTTGTAGTACGCGGCGGCAACCCGCTCCTCGGCACCATCAAAGTCTCCGGCGCCAAGAATTCAGCGCTCCCCTGCATGGCCGCCGCCATCCTCACCGCAGACGAGGTCATCCTCGAAAACATTCCGCAGGTGCGTGACATCGAGACCGAGCGGAAGCTCCTCGAGTCCATGGGCGCAGAGGTGGAACTCGGCTACGGTCGCGCCCAGCACCGCACCTCGATCAAGTGCGCCGTCCTCTCCGACCCCGTCGCCAAATACGAGATCGTCAAGACCATGCGCGCCAGCTCGCTCGTCCTCGGCCCGCTCATCGCGCGCACCGGCATCGCGCGTGTCGCTATGCCTGGAGGCTGCGCAATCGGTGGTCGTCCCATCGATCTGCACATTGCCGCGCTCGAAAAGATGGGCGCAACCATTACCTACGATCACGGCTATCTCGAAGCGCGGACCGATCGCCTAAAGGGTGCACACATTGTGTTCGACAAGATTACGGTCACCGGTACCGAAGACATCCTGATGGCGGCAACCCTGGCCGAAGGAGAAACCATCCTCGAAAATTGTGCTCGCGAGCCTGAAGTCACAGACCTTGCCGCTCTGCTCATCGCTATGGGCGCGAAGATCGAAGGTGCAGGCACCTCCACCATCAAGATCCAAGGCGCGTCGAGCCTGCACGGTGCCCGCTATCGCATCAACCCCGACCGCATTGAAGCTGGCACCTTCCTTATCGCCGGTGCCATCACCGGCGGCGACCTGAACATTGACTGCTGCGACCCCACGCACCTTGGCTCCATCATCGCCAAGCTTGAACAAGCCGGGGTCCGCCTCGACATTGGCACAGACAGCATTCGTGTCCGCTCCGAAGGCAGCAAAACCGAAGGCGGACTCAAGGCAGTCGACGTCACAACCGAAGAATACCCCGGGTTTCCAACCGACATGCAGGCCCAGTACATGGCTTTCTCCACCCAGTGCGAAGGCACCTCTACCATCACTGAAAACATCTTCGAAAACCGCTTCATGCATGTCAACGAACTCATCCGCATGGGCGCAAACATCACCGTCTCTGGCCGCACCGCAACCGTACGCGGCAAGAGCCCGCTTCAATCCGCAGCCGTCATGTGCTCGGACTTGCGCGCTTCAGCGGCGCTTGTTCTCGCTGCCATGATCGCCGACGGCGAAAGCATCCTCGACCGCGTCTACCACATGGATCGCGGCTACGAACGCCTCGAAGAAAAGCTCCGCGGTGTTGGTGCCCAGATCCGCCGCATGGGCGACGTCTTCGGCAAAAGATAACGCCTCACCCGAGACCTGCAAAAAGCCGTCGTTCTAAGCGTAGCGATGAATCGCGCCTTGGCACTCGCCGCTGCCTATTCCTTATGTACGCGCGTGAAGAGTCAGGAACTACTACGTGCCTCTCTCATCACTCTGTTGCGGTGATTAGCAACCACGAACTTAGCACTTCATCCGACTTCTCTTAGCCCTGTTTCTCCCGCCACATCCTATAGAAGCCCCACGCTGCAACCGTGCAGTTATCCACGATCGTTCCATCCAGAATCATCGTCTCAAGCCGCTCCACCGGCACTCGATGCAGCACCAGGTCATGCTCTTCGGCATCCGGATCAGGCTCGCCCATCTTCAAGTCCTCAGCAAGATAGCAGTGGTGCTTCTGGTTCATGACGCCATACGCAATTTGGAACGTCGCCAGGTGCGTCATCCTGCCCGCAGTCAATCCCGTCTCCTCGCGCAACTCACCGCGTGCGAGGTCTTCGGGCTCGACATCGGCCCTCTCCCACCCTCCCTGCGGAAACTCCATGTAGGTGCCCAGCACCGTGTAGCGATACTGCTCAATCAGGTAAACGAATTCCCCATCAGGCCCATGATCCAGGGCAATCACAATACAGGCCGGATCCTTATCGATCACTCCATAAATACCGCGTTGCCCATTGCCGCGCTCGATCACATCTTCGCGCACAGCCGTCCACGCGTTCCGATAGACCTCTCGTGAACTGATCGTCTTGATTGACATCCATCTCTCCTCGAACACCAAAACCCGGGCTGTCCCATCACGAAAGAAGTCGGCTGCCGAGCATTCAAAAGCCGAGTGCCTAACCTCCGAAAAGCCGGGGACCCCATCTTCGCGACAGCATCATCGTCGCTAAGGTGGGCGAAGCGCCAATACCCTTAACCTCCGACAAACGCCTCATGTGATGTTCTCGAAGTTCGTGAGAGCCGTACATAGCCCATTAGTCCGGCGTGACAAACTCCAGGTGGGACGGATACTTTGGCGACCCATACACGGTCATCGTCTCCGCCTTGTAAGCGCTTGCCGGAGCCGTCATGATGTTTGGCACAAACGTCTGCGGATTGCGGTCATACAGCGGGAACCAGCTCGACTGTACCTCCACCATGATCTTGTGGCCCTTCAGAAAAGTGTGGTCCGCCCCATGCAGACTCCACTTGTACTCCGCAACCTCGCTTGGCTTGATCGCCTCCGGCCGTTCGAAGCTCTTCGCATACCTGCCGCGGAAGATCTCGTCCGCGATCATCAGTTCATAGCCCTCCATCGGCGCCGGCGCGTCATCCGGATACACATCGATCAGCTTCACAACAAAATCCGCATCCGTCCCTGTAGTAGCCACAAACATGTCTGCCATCACATCACCGGTCACCGTCACATCGTGGTCCAGCACTGGTGTCGTGAAGTTCGCCAGGTCCTTGCGCGAGCTGACCGCCCGCTGATCTTCCACCAGCCATGGCCGCCATCTCGAACCCTTCCCGTACGTCGACTCGATCGGTCTCGCTCGGTAAGGGATCGGATCGGCAGGGTCCGCCACATACGCCCCCGCAACCGTGTTGTAATCGCCTACCGGAGTCGCAAATCCTAATCCATGCTCAGCTCCCAGGTAGAGCTTCTGAGGATGAAATCCACTCACCGGCGGCCACACTTCATACCGCTCCCACTGGTTGACTCCGGTTCTGAAGCTTGCCACACCTTTCAGGTCGAAGCCGTTCTTGCCCTTCAGGTACTTCTCGAAGAACGGAAACTCGATGGTCTTCCGATACTCATCGCCGGTTGCCGCGCCGTTGTTTACAGCACCTAGCCTGCGACCCGCGCCGCCCCATCCACCATGGTTCCACGGTCCCAGCACCATGAACACCTCGCCCCTGGTGTCGTGCGGCTTCAACGCAGCATACTCCTCCTGCGTCCCCCACATGTCCTCCTGGTCCCACCATCCACCCACCTCGAGTGTTGGGACCTCGACCTTCGTCAAATGGCGCTGAACCGCCATATCCTGCCAGAATTTCGAGTACTCCGGCTGCGTCAGAAAGATCTTCGCCGTTGGAAGGTTCTGCATCTTCGCTGCAGTTGCCGCCCCCGCGAAGTTCACGTGCTTTAAAAAGTAGTCATACTGGTCTTCGGTTGCACTTACAACACCGTCAGTCTTCTGCGCTTCCAGCTCCTGTACATAATCGAACCCATAAGTCTCGCGAAACGCGCCGTTGTGAAAGAAGTCATCACCCAGCCACGTGTCCGTCATAGGCGCCTGCGGCGAAATCGCTTTCACTGCCGGATGCGCATCGATCCCCGCCATCATCGCCAGGAAGCCCGGGTAAGACACTCCGTACACGCCTACCTTACCGTTGTTGTTTGGCACATTCTTCAGCAGCCAGTCGATCGTGTCTCGCGTGTCCGTCGTCTCGTCCACATCTGTCTTCGACGCATGCTTCACAATCGGGCGGTTCATGACAAACTGACCTTCCGATTTATATCGTCCCCGAATGTCTCCTTCGACAAAGATGTATCCGCTCTCGGCCAGCTCCGGCTTCGCGCTGTTTGCGCCGTTCGAGCTCTCGTTATCCACGCCGTAAGGTGTTCGCTCCAGCAGGAACGGCAGTGGCTCGCCAGCCTTCTCTGACCCCGCGGGCCGCAGGATAACCACGTGCAGCTTCACCCCGTCCCGCGCCGGAATCATCACATCCTGCTTCGTGTACTCGCGAAAGTGGTTGAGCCTTCTCGGCGTCGCTTCCAGCAGCGACAGCGTCGGCCAGGTCTGGCCGTTGAACAACACGCTCACGCCGTCTGCTCGCCCGGAAGCATCCAGCGTGAAGTCGAACTCCAGCGACATGCCTTCCGCAGCGAATCGGTCCTTCGCAATTGCGAAGATCTCGGAGCGCGGTTGCCGCTCCCCTTCGGCAAACAGGTGCGTTCCGTCGCGATAGACGCTGATGTCGCTCTCCGGCTCCTGCTTTTCGCCGTAAACGCCCGTCACCGCATCAAGCTGCGTATCGCTCAACGTGATGTGCTTGTCAGCCTTCTTCGCCGGATCATCCTGCGCCCGCATGGGCTTCACCACAGAACAAAGCAGAACCGCTACACCCATTGCTGTCGCAAACGCAGCTATCCGTCGCATTATCACCCGTTTCATCTCAAGTAGATCTTTCACCAACATCCGGGGTGCCCAGGTCTCGCCTGAAACAGAGGGCCGCCGCGCATCTGCAGCGCCGACCGCACTACCCCAACGCCACTGGTTCGACCGGCACGGGGCTCGCATCGCACTTCCAGCCCTCGCGCCCATGTGTCCCATCGCAGAAGGGCCGTTTCGATGAAAGTCCGCACCGGCAAAGCGAGATCGCCGGCTTGCCCGTCAGGTCCCACACCTGCCCGTTCACATCCACCAATTCAATCAGCCCTTCAACGCGAAACGGCCCATTCGGACGCACTGTAATCTTCACGGAAGGCTTCGCCGCTTCCACCTGTTCGACAACCAATTCTTCGGACATTCAAAACTCCCACAAGCCGATCTGCTCTTGATAAGCCAGCATAACAAACGTCCTCAGCGATTTGCCTTGGAAAGGCTCGCGCGCAGCTTAGCGTGCCCACTCTCGATCACAGGGCCATGCCCGCAGGCAAATCGCTGAATCGGAAAACTGATCAGCTTCTCCGCACTTTTCAGTGCCACCACCTTGTTCCACGTCGCAAAATTCGGCAGCGGGAAATACCACGGAGCATATCCACTCACCGTCAGGTCCCCAAACCCGACCAGCGCATCGCCCGCATACAACGTCCCATCCCGCTCATCCAGAAACGAGAGATGCCCTGGAATATGTCCCGGCGTCTCAATGCACCGAAACACCCCGCACAGCTCACCCTCGCGTACCAGCTTCGTCGGCTTGCTCTTGATTCCCGGCAGACTTCCCCTGATCTTGCCCGCCGCCTCACCGCTCTGAAGCGCTTTCACCGGCGGCTTCTGCAGCAGCGGCAAACTCCGCGCATTCGAAATCAGTTCCACATTCCCTGCCCCCAGGGCAGAAACCAGAGCATCGACACCGCCTACATGGTCGCCATGCGCATGCGTCAACATGATACGGCGGATCGTCCCACCCAGCCCACGCGCTATCTCAATGATGTCCTTGGCCCCACCGCTCGACAAGGCCGTATCGATCAACGAGAACCCATCGCTCTCGCGCACAAGGTAGCAATTCACGAACCCCAACTGCGTAAGCTGCCACCCATTCTCCGTAATCTGCGTTGTCTTCATCTGCAGCACCTCTGACTTTCAGATGCGCAAAAGAACCTGACAACCGAGGCCTGACGCCGCTCTTCAACTGAAGTCCAGCATGACCTCATCCACAAAGCACCATCCCCACGTCTCACCCGGCTCCATGCTCTTCATGATCGGGTGCTTCGTCTTGTGAAAGTGCTTCGTCGCATGTTTCCCAATCGAGGAATCGCAGCACCCCACGTGCCCGCATTCCATGCACAGCCGCAGATGCACCCACTCCTGCCCGAGCTTCAGGCATTCCTCACAGCCCTTTGTCTTTGGCTTTACATCCTTGATTTCATCTGTGTGCGTGCATTCCATCGCGGTTCTCCCTTACTGCGTACGATGCAAACCGCGCACCGAAATCTAACGATCTTCGCCCACCCAGCTTCCATACGCCGGCAGCGTGATCATTCCCGTAGACACGTTCTTCAACTCCGCCGAATCAGTCATCAGGGTCGACACCTTGCCGACATCCAGCTTTATCGTCTGCGGCTCATTCGAGAAATTCAACGCCACAACAATGCCCTTCCCGTCCGCCCCCTTACGCGTATACGAAAGCACCTTCGGGTTTGTCGTATCGAGCATCGTCATCGCCCCGCCATGCACCGCCGCGTTCTTCTTCCTTAGTGCCGTAAGCTCCGTGTACCAGGTAAGCAGCGAATCTGCCTTGCCCTTCTCTGACTCCACATTCACCGTCGTATAGCTGGGAGGAATCGGCAGCCACGTCGAATCCGCAGTCGAGAAACCCGCATCCTTGCCCGCAGTCCACTGCATCGGGGTCCGGTCGCCGTCGCGCCCCTTCTCTTTCGGCCAGCCGAGAATACCAATCGGGTCCTTCACATCTTCCTTGCGGGCAGGCGGCGTCGTTGCCATCCCAATCTCATCGCCGTAGTACATCAGCGCTGTAGCCTTCGAGGTAAACAGCAGCGTCGACAGCATCTTCTGAATGGCTACACACTCCTCAGGGGTCGCGTCCTTGCCTGTATCCGTCGCCTCGGCCTTGCAGTAGCGGTCCATCCGCGCATTGTCATGGTTGTCGAAGACGAACAGTGGATGATTGGTGCCGAGCATCGTCTCCGCCTCCGTCACATTTTTGCGAAAACCCGCCGCATCCAGGTGGTTCAACATGCCCACCTTGAAGTCCATCGGCATGTGCAGTACGTCGTGCTTATCGCCGCCATACAGCTTGTCCAGGTCGCCGATATTCGCAACATACGTCTCGCCCACCAGCACGCGATTGCCCGGGTAGCTGTCAACCAGCTTCCGCATCCGGCGCAGCACGTCCTGCACCTCCGGCCGACCGCTGGTTTGCGCATCATCCAGAACGACATCGCCGAATGCGTTCTTTGAAGACTGCCCATTGGCATCCTTCATCACCACTTCGTCCTTCATGTCCTCAGCCTCGAACAGTGTCGGGATCGCGTCCAGCCGGAACCCCGCCACACCTTTATCGAGCCAGAACCGCAGCATCGAAAAGATCGCCTTCTCGACCTCCGGATTACGCCAGTTCAGGTCTGGCTGCTCCGCATAAAACTTGTGGTAATAAAACTGCTTCGTCGTCTCGTCGTACTTCCACGCCGAGTGCCCAAAGATGCTCTGCCAGTTATTCGGCGGATCCATCTTGTTCGGCCCCACGCCGTCCTTCCACACATACCAGTCGCGCTTCGGATTCGTCTTACTGCTCTTCGATTCTTCAAACCACTTGTGCTTGTCGCTCGAGTGGTTCAGCACCATGTCCAGCATGACGCGGATATCGTGCTTCTTCGCCTCCGCAATCAGCTTGTCCATGTCGGCCATCGTCCCGTACTGCGGATCAACCGCCTCGTAGTCGGAGATGTCGTAGCCGAAATCGACCTGCGGCGAAGGGAACATTGGCGCAATCCAGATCGTGTCCACGCCCAGTTCATGAAGATATCCCAGCCGCTGCGTGATGCCATTCAGGTCACCCGTTCCATCGCCATTCGAGTCCTGAAAGCTGCGCGGGTAGATCTCGTAGATCACCGCATGCTTCCACCACGGATCACTCGAATGCGATGCACTGCCCTTTGTCTGCGCGAATGTCGCAGCCGTTCCACCCAGCATCAACCCGGCAACGACACAGGACTGAAACAACAAACGAGCAACAGGCGAAATCTTCATGACCGGATCTCCAGGGGATAAACCAACCGGACGAATATACCACCCCGGTACACCCGCCTGAACTCCGCTGCCATGATGTGGGCTTTTGCTTTTAAACTTTCATTCCGGAAGTAGGTGATCCCATTCATCGCGGTCCATCGCGATGAATGGGATCACCCACACCTACTTTGCTGCTGTCGTATTCTTCGCCAACTTCACCTTCGCCGACTCCAGATGCCGCTGCACCTTCGCCACATCCTCCGGGTCGGTGTCTGCCGGCAGAGAATGCGAATACTCCATCATCGACCGTTCCCACTGCGTCACCGCCAGCTTCAACTTGCCCGTCTTCTCATACACCTGGCCAAGATGATCATGCACGGTCGGATCAGTGCTGCTCCGCTCCACGGCCTTCTGCAAGTTCTGTGTCGCCTGCGTGTACTGCCCCAGCTTGAAGTAAACCCATCCCAGCGAGTCCAGAAATGCGTAGTTCTGCGGGTCAAGCTCAACTGCCTTCTGAATCTGCTTCAATGCCTCGTTCAGCTTCACTCCGCGATCCGCATTCATGTACCCCGCATAATTCAGCACGGTCGGATTCTGACCATCGATTGCCAGTGCCTTTGCAAAGTCCGCATCCGCCTCGTCGTACAGCTTCTGCTTATCCGCAAGCTCGCCGCGCAAAAAGTAAATGTACATCTTCTCGTCCGCACGCTTCGCCGTCATCTCCGACTTGTCGATCTCGGCCGTCGCATCTGGCCACCGCTTCAAACGGATATAAATCTGCGCAAGCGACAGATGGACGTCCCTGTCCTCCGTTGCCGCCTCTGCTGTCCCCTTCAGCTGCGCCTTGGCTAATGCGACTCCTTCGTCGCCCTTGCCTGTATCCGCAAGCTGCCCGGCGTACATCAACAGCACCTGCTTGTCCTTCGGCATCGTCTTCGCCGCATCGGCGGCAACATCGGTAGCTTGCGTCCACTGGTGCGCGTCACGATAGGCATCAATCTCGCCCTGGTATCCACGAGTAACAAAATCACCCCCGAGCCCGCGCAGCTGCTTATAGACCGCTACGGAATCCGCAGTCCGGTTCTGCTCGCGATAGATGATTCCAAGCCGGTCCAAAAAGATCGCCAGGTTCTGCTTCTCACCCTCGGCGTACTTTCCGTCCGCGTGTGTCCCAGTCTCAACAAGACCCTTCAACACCGCAATCGCATCGTCATACCGGCCCAGCGAGTCGTCGATCAACGCTTCGTTGTAGCTCAACTCGGGATTGTCCTTGGTCAGCGGCTTTGCCTTCTTCAGCGTCTCGAGAGCCTCTTCATAGTGCCCCTGCCGACGCTGAATATCAGAGACGCGAATCTGCGACTGGACGTCTGTCGGCTCCGTCGTAAGAACGACGCGGAACGCCTTCAGCGCGTCGTCCAGCTTACCTTCGTTCAACAGTGCATTCGCCAGCCCGCGTTCACTGTCGATGTTCCCTGGCTCCTGGTCCAGCGCCCGCTGGTATGCTTCGGCTGCGCCTTTATAATCCTTCACCTGGTCGTAGCTGCCGCCCAGCGCCAATTCGATGCGTGCGCTCCGGTCTTCTTCTGGAACAGCCTTGAGCACTTCGATCGTTCGCTGCATGTCGCCCTGCACGCTGTAAAGCCGCGCCAGGTTCAATACGCTCTCTTCAGAGTTCGGATCGATCTTCTCCGCCAGCTTGAACTGCGCCTCCGCCTTCGCGGAATCATGGTTCAGTCCATACAGCTGTCCAAGCAGCAGGTGGTTCTCTATCTCGTTCGGCTGCAGCTTTGCCAGCGTCTCGTACTCAGCTAACGCCAGTTGCAGCATTTCGTTCGAAGGCTGCCCCTGCAGATCGCCCAGCGACCGCAGGTACACCTTCCCGAGCAGCTTGTGCGCTTCGATATCGTTGGGGTTTGCCTCAACCTGCTCCTTCGCTGAAGTCACCGCTTCGCGAATTCGACCCAGTTTGAAGTAAAGGTCCGCCAGGCCGTTCTGCAGCACCTTCGACTTCGGATCAGCGCTCAGTGCCAGCTTGTACTCTTCAATCGCCTGCGTTGCATAATCTGGTCGCCCGGCGCTAACCGCCATGTCCTCATAGAGATGGGCCAATCCGTAGTGATAATACGAAGCCGAATGATCGACGCCGGTGGCGGATGTTGCCGCAGCTGCCGGTGGAGGATCAGGTGCGTGATGCTTCAGCCCCTGCGCCATTAGCGAGGAGTAGCCAGCGGAGAGGAAGACGGCAGGAATCAAAATGCGACAGGAAGTGAAGACTTTGCGGGGGAAAAACAGTGTCATAGATAGGGATTCCTGACCAAAATTTGTGTGAATCCAAAGCGGTGCGAAGACCTATGGTACCCGAGCGATCTCGCGATGGTAAGGTGAACCCGCATCTTCTTTCTAAACCTTCGCCTATGTTCTTAGACGTTCTTTAATGCTTTTTTGACGCTTCAACGGAACTCGGACGCTGTCAACATCCTTCAAATCTAGCCGCAATCGTCCGGAAATGCGCACTCCCACGGCTGGTATCCTTGACTCTATGAAATTCGGCGTTCTCGTATTTCCCGGCTCCAACTGCGATCACGACACCTACAACGTCATTGAGAATCTCGTGCACGAGCCAGTTACCTTCCTCTGGCACGCCTCGGAAGATCTTGAAGGCTGCGACGCGATCCTGGTTCCAGGCGGCTTTGCCTACGGTGACTACCTTCGCACCGGGGCAATCGCAAAATTCGCGCCTGTCATGCAGGCGGTTAAGAAATTCGCCAACAAAGGCGGCCTTGTACTCGGCATTTGCAATGGGTTCCAGATCCTTTGCGAGGCCGGACTGCTGCCCGGCGCACTGATGCGCAATGCGAGTCAGCATTACATCTGTAAGCAGATCCACCTTCGTACCGAAAGCACGGCCTCTCCGTTCACCCATGGATTGGGCCAGGGACAGGTCCTCAAGATGCCGATCGGTCATATGGACGGCAACTACTTCTGTGACGAAGCCACCCTTGCAACGCTGAAGTCGCAGGACCGAATAGCCTTTCGATATGCCACCAAAACCGGCGAAATAACATCTGCCGCCAACCCCAACGGCTCACTCGAGAGCATTGCCGGGATCCTGAGCGAGGGCAAAAACGTTCTTGGAATGATGCCGCATCCCGACCGGTCCAGCGAATCGCTCCTTGGCTCGGCAGATGGATTGATGCTTTTCGAGGGCATGGCGAAGTCGCTCGCCACTGTCTGATAACCAGCTCTGTTCAGAATGAGCAACTTACGCTGCTGCATTCCTAAATGTTCCACGTGGAACATTTAGAGTTCCAATCCACAGGGTGTCTGCTGAAATAAACACAGTGGTACCCTGTGCTGCATGGTTGACCTCCACCATCATCTCCTCTTCGGTCTCGATGACGGCGCGCGTGATCTTGAGACGTCGTTAACAATGGCGCGCATGGCAGCAGAGGATGGGATAACGCACGTTGTGTGTACACCGCATGCAAACGCTAAATACGAGTTCAATCCTGAACTGAATCAACAGAAAATCAACACTCTACGGGAACAGATCGCCGCAAACGGCATCGCACTGACGCTGGGGATGGGATGCGATCTTCACCTCTCGTATGACAATATCCAGGCGGCGTTGAAGGATCCATCGCGCTACAGCATCAATGGCCTGGGTTATCTGCTTGTAGAATTGCCGGATTTCAGCCTCCCAACTGGACTTACCGAGACGTTTTATCAGCTCCGAATTGCGAAAATGACGCCGATTCTGACGCATCCGGAGCGCAATCAGACGCTACAAAGCGACTACAGCCGCATGGTTCCCTGGCTGCAAGGCGGACTTCTGGTGCAGCTTACGGCGGATTCGGTGCTCGGAAGGTGGGGTAAGAAGGCGGAGCAGCTCGCCCACAATTTTCTCGAAAACCGCTGGGTGAACTTCCTTGCAACGGATGCGCATAGCACGCGAAGCAGGCCACCGAGGATGCGGGAGGCGCATGCCATCGTGGCCAAGCGACACGGGCAGGAGTATGCCGACCTGATTTGCGTCGCAAATCCAAGAGCCGCCTTCGACGGGACGCCGATGCCTCCGCAGCAGGCGATGTTGCGGCTCTACCAAGACCTAGAGACCAAGTCGGACTGGTGGAGCAGACTATGGAAGCAGTAGATCAGGCGGCGGCGATGTGCCGCGTGAGATCAACCTGCTCTTGTCTTGACTCTGCGCCAATGGTGAACGCATCGAGCACACCGGTTCCAAGTGCATAGCGAATTGCTTCGGCCGGCTTGTCGCGCAGATCGCCCTGGCCAAGAATCTTCATGCCAACGATGCCCTTCCCCTGTTCGCGCATCTGTTTGATGACCGGGATCACCTTCTCAGGTCCTGCATCCATATGTGAGCCAATGGGATTGAGGCGCACAAGGTCAATCTCGACCCATGGCGACGCGGCTGCTGCTTTCAGTGCAGAAAAGCTGTGGCAGGAGACGCCGTGGGAACGAATGATCCCCTTCTGTTTTGCCTCGGACAGCACGTCCATGATGCCGCGGTAACGGGTGGTCCAGTCGGATTCGACGACGCAATGAATGAGGACCACGTCGATATAATCGACGCCGAGTTCACGGCGAAAGCGGTCGAGATCGTCGCGCACACCGGCAGGGTCGCGCGTGTCGGTCTTGGTGAGCACGGTGACCTTATCTCGTGGCAGCTGTTTGATTGCAGCGGCGACATACGGATGGCTGCCGTAGGAATCTGCTGAGTCGAAGAAGCGCAGGCCATTGTCGTGGTAGCCGTCGAGAAGTAAGCGCGTGAGTGGAGAGGTGCCAAGCTGCGTCTGGTTCGAGCGGCCACCGTAACCGATGGTGCCGGTGCCCATGGCAAGGCGGCTGGTGCGGATCCCGGTTCGGCCGAGGACAACCTCATCACTGGCCTTGAACTTGGTGGAAAGCGGTTCGGGTTCGAGCAGGGCTGCACGTGCGCCTATGGAACGGCCAAGGATTGCTGCTCCGAGGCCACGAGCCGACCGAGTGAGAAATTCTCTTCTCCGCATGGCGATCTCCCTTTGCGCAGTAGGATACACCTTTGCGTTAGCGGGATGTCTTTGTGCCCTGCGCTGTTCCTAGCTCGAGTCAGTCTTTTAGAAGCAGGTAAGTACATTTAGAGTCAGGTACAAACAGGATGATCTAGGCAAGGGCTTGCGGGATCGCCTCTTCCCAGCGGCCCTGGGCTTTGAGGATGAGTTCGATCACTTCGCGGGCGGTGCCGCGACCTGCAAGTCTTTGGGTAGTGAAGTGGCAGACTGCTTTTAGCTCCTGGACGCCGTCGGCTACGCAGACTGCAAGGCCGGCCCGTTTGGCAAGGGGGATGTCCGGAAGATCGTCGCCCATGTACGCAACTTCATCTTCGGTAAGGCCGGATCTCCTGACGCAGTCTTCGAAGGCGGCGGTCTTGGTGGCCTGGCCGAGATGGACGTAGGTCACCTTCAATTCCCTGGCGCGGCGGGCTACTGCTGGCGACGATCGGCCTGTGATGAAGCCGGTCTGGATGCCCATGGTGTGGGCCAGCGAAAGGCCTTGTCCATCCTGGGCGTTAAAGACCTTCATCTCGGTGACGACTGGTTCGCCGGAAAGGTCGCTCAGGGTGGAGGAGATGAGGCAGATGCCACCATCGGTGAGGGTGCCGTCGACATCCATAAGGAAGAGCTTGATCTTGCGGGCGCGGGCCAGGACTTCGGGGCTGGCGAGGGAGGCGAGGGATTCATCAGGCATAGGGCGATGGTAGCGCAACGAGTTGCAGCAGCTTACTTCGGATATGTTTTGGCGAAGCATACCTCAACGGTTGAAGCCGCGTTTGGTGGCGTCTTGCTGTGTCACGGCTGAAGCCATGCCCTTAGACGAAATGAGGCAGCAGACAAAACGGGAGCAATTGCAGGAGCAGGTTCCCTTCGGAATGACAGAAAGAAACGACAGAGAGACTTGGCAACAGAAGGACGATGAGAGCGCTAGAGGCCGAGGCCGCCATCGACTGCCAGCAGTTGACCGGTGATGAAGTGGGGCGCAGTGGCAAAGAAGAGGGCGGCGGCGGCTACATCTTCTGCCGTGCCGTTGCGGCGCATGGGAGTCTTGCGAGCGAACTCTTCGTAGCCGGCGCCGACCTCACCCTGCACGATCATCCCTGGAGCGACACAATTGACGGCGATCTCCGGTGCCCAGGCCTTGGCCATGGTCTGGGAAAGCATGTGGAGGGCAGCCTTTGAGGTGCAATAGTGGGCGTGGGTGGCCCAGGGATGGATGCCGCCGAGGGAGCCGATGTTAATGATGCGGGCCCCCGCATGGTCGCGGCCGCTGGATTGTTTCAGGTGGGGATGGGCAGCCTGGGCCATGAGAAATGGGCCGCGGGTGTTGATTTCAAACATGCGGTCCCAGGCTTCGACGGAGATGTCTTCTAAGTCGACGGACTCGAAGCTGCCAGCGTTGTTGACGAGGAGGTCAAGGGTCTTGAACTCTTCGATGACGGCGCCGACGGTTTGCTTTACGTCCGCTGGATCGCGAATCTCGCAGCGGACGGCCAGCGCTTCAACGTTGAGGGCGGCAAGGTCGCGGACGGTGTCTTCGGCGGCAGATTGCGAGGCGCTGAAGGTGATGGCGACATTGGCTCCGGCACCAGCAAGGGCGAGGGCGATCTCGCGGCCGATGCGCCTGGCGGCTCCGGTGATGAGGGCGTTTTTTCCGGCTAGAGGTTTGTCCATAGCTCTCTGATGCGGGTCGGTGGTGGTGGGAGCTTTCTATGATGACGAGCGGTGGAGTGGCGTTGAGGATTAGGAGGGAACAGCGTACCTCAGCGGCTAAAGCCACTGGGGCGGGGGTTCTTGTGGCACGGCTAAAGCCGTGCCCTTAACACGGCCGACCTTATTTCGAGTTGAGGGCTTGTGGCACGGCAGGCTTTGTTGCGAATAAAAGGTTTAGGTCCAGTAATAGGGAGAGGAGGAGCGTACCTCAAACGGCTAGAGCCCCTGGGTGATGGCAATTCTGTGACACGGTGGGTCTTGTGGCAAATTAGCCTTCGGATCAGTGCCTAAGTGAAGCACGGTTGCGGCTAAGCGTTTGGTTTGGTTGATGGAGCCGGTGCGGGCGTGTCGGGCACGGGCGTTGTGGTTGGTGCAGGCGTAGGCTTGGGGCGGATAGGCTCCTGGACGCCAGGTTTTCTCTCCGAGGCCTTGCCGGAGTTGTCCTGATAGGTGGAGACCTGTGCGCGCGGCCGCACCATCTTGATCTGGATCTCCTTCTTATCGGCATCCACCATGTAATCTTCGGCGAAGGTGGAGTAGCCGTCGGCGATGACCTGGACGCGAACCTTGCTGCCGGTCGGGATGACGTCGATGGTGGTCTTGCCGTCCGGGCCGGTCTTCACTTCGAGATTACCCTCATCTTTCCCGTCTTTCTCGGGGTTAAAGATGACGGCGGCATTCGAGATGGGTTTGCCGTTCGAGGCGCGCAACACTTCAACTTCAATGTGTGAGGTGTCCGGTGGCGGTTTGTACTTGCGGCCGCGAGAATAATCCTGCGCCAGGGTAAGGGGCACGAGGCTGGTGAGAAGAAGGGTAGACAGAAGCATATTGCGGCGTGCAGACATGGAGGCATTCTACTCTTCGCGTTTGGGTTCGTGCACCGGCGTTGGCATGCCGCTCAGGGTGTCCTGGACTGAACTTTGGTGACATTGTTGCCGTCTGAACCCTCTGCTATGCTCTGGGCACATATTCGTCCGAGTACCTCTCCACCCAGAGTGCGAATGCAGGCCGTGACTGCGTGACTCGAAGGCGCGCTGTGCATAGAAGCCTTAGTTTCCGAAGTGCGATTCACCACGTGAGGCTTTTTAGATGGAAGTGATCGAGAGTGCGCCGGAGACGGAGACTAGCTTAGAGAAGCTGCCGAACACCTCGGCTGCAGGTTTGCGAAGGGTGGCGCACGCGCTGAAGGCCAAGCGGCGGGAGGTGGCGATTTGCCTGATGGATCCGATAGCGACGTGGGAGAAGTTCGCGCCGTCGGTGGAGTCGATGGGAGTGGACGCATTTATAGCGTGGGAGACGGTGCCCCTCGCTGACTACCTTATCCACTACCTGGAAGCGGATGATCGGGTGTGGCGCGATCTTTACATCGGTGAGCGGCTGAAGCAATTGAACTGGCCAGCGGACTCGCTTGAGACGATGGCAGCGCGGGAACGCGATGTGTTAAGTGCGGATCGGGACGCCCTGGTTGCGTTGCTAAGACCGGAGGTTTCAAGCGACGAACTGGCAGGGTTTGCAGGCTGCATGGACGCGATGCTTGGAATCATCGATTCAGGTGGAGAGGCGAAGCGCGAGGTAAAGATCCTGCTGGTGGGCGACTGCCTGTTCCTGGATGTATGCACATTTCTGACGGTGCCTGCGTTGGAGAGTGGGATGACGCTGAGGCCGACATACGCGACGAGCAAGAACCCGATTGAGCTGCGAAGCACGCTGCGCGGGCTAAAAGACGAAAAGTTCGACCTGATCTGCTACAGCCCCTATACGTATGAGTTCAGCGTGGTGCTGGCGCAGACGCATTATCTGAAGGGGATCCTCAGTTCGCCAGCCAAGGTGCGCGCGCTTGCGGCGGAGGCGCACCGGCAGGTGGCTCCGACGCTGCGGCTGCTGACGGAGATCTTCGATTGCAATGTATTCGTACACAATACGGCGAACGTGCGGCGGCATAATGGGTCTCTCGATTCGTATGTGAAGAATTTTGCTACGGCGCTGGCGCGAAAGTCAGCCGCTAAAGAGGTGAATGCGCTGCTGCTGCAGGAGGTTGCGGACAGAAATGCAATCGCGGCGAAACCAGTCGTGTTGATCGATGAGCTACCGCTTGTGAAAAGCCACGGCGAGCTTGCGGTAAGCAGGAAGTTTTACGATTCGGAGCCAGTGCATCCGACCGCAATGGCGCTGCGATTGTCGGAGATTTATAGCGACATTCTTGTGGCTTCGAAGATGCTGATGGGGCGCAAGGTGGTGGTGCTGGATCTAGACAACACGTTGTGGCATGGCGTGATTGGCGAAGGTGCGGTGGTGAACGATCATCGGCGGCAGAAGGTGCTGAAGCTGCTGCGGCATAAAGGGATTTTGCTGGCCATTGCTTCGAAAAATGATCCCAAGAACGTGCATTGGACGGATGCGACGTTGGATGAGAAAGACTTTGTCGCCAGCCAGATCAACTGGGACCCGAAGTCGGCGAGCATCAAGCGGATCGGGCAGGATTTGAACTTGAAGTTGAAGGACTTCGTGTTCATCGATGACCGCCCGGATGAGCGCGAGATGGTGCGCATGTCGATACCTGGAATACTGTGTCTCGATGCAATGGAGGAGCGGACGTGGAAGGCGCTGGACTGGTGGGCTGAGGCGCTGCCGGAGCAGCATGAAGGCGACCGGACACAGATGTATCTGGAACGGCAGGCAAGGCAATCGCATTTGGACGAGGCGGCGGAGAAGGAAGATCAACAGAAGCTGCTGGCGAGCCTGGGAATCAAGATTGAACTGTTTCCGGCGAAGACAAAGGACCTGGCAAGGGCGGCGGAGTTGATCAATCGGACGAACCAGTTCAACACGTGTGGGAGCCGGGTGAGCAATCAGCAGGTGGCCGCGTGGAGCGAATCGGCGAACCACTTTGTGCTGGTGGCGGAGGCTGCTGATAAGTTTGGCGCGATGGGGATCATTTCGGTGATGGTGGTTGAGCAGGTAGCGGATGCGCTGCTGATTCCGGTGTGGGTACTGAGCTGTCGCGTATTTGGGTTTGGAATTGAGAGCGCGATGCTGCGCTATGTTGCGGAGCTTGGGCAAAGGCTTGGAGTTGGAGTGGTGCGGGGGCTGGTGGTTGAGACTCCGAACAACCAGCCTTGCCGCGAGGTTTACAAGACGAATGGTTTCGTGGTCGGGGAACTGGGTTGGGAAGGATCTACGGCGAGCCTACCGGACGTGCCGGGATGGTTGACGGTGAGCTCGGTTGCGGTGAAGCACTAAGTGAAAAGCCCCACATCTCAGAGTCGAGAGGTGGGGCATCCAAGGTGTTGCAGCCCGATATTGAACGGGTCGGGTTATTCGTCGGAATGGGTCTTCGCTTCGCGGTACTCCTCGATGTGGTGGTAAACGGCATCGGGAAATTCCAACGTCCGGTAGAGGTTGCCGCAGTCGGGGTCGGATGGGTGGGGAAGGATCGGAAATTCCTGCTCGTGCTGCCACTCCATGATGCGCTCGCGCTTGGGCGGATTGTAGCCACGTGATTCAACCTGGCTGAGCATCGCTTCGGCCTTCTCTTCGTCGAAATCGGAGTCGCGCGTGAGCCAGCCGAGGACTTCATCGTGTGAGAGGAAGTGGCGGGCCACCATCGCAAAGACGAGGCGACCATAGTGGCCGATGTCTTTGCCTGCATCGAGTGAGTCTAGAAGGTGGGCCATCATGGAATCTTTGCGGAGTTCTTTTTCGCCGTCGTCCTTCTCGACATCGGCATCAAGCTCAATTGTTCGCGTTTTTGCGGCATGGGCGTTGCCTGTTCCGGTGTCGGTAGTATCGGTATCGCCAGTATGGGTGTCGCCTCCGGTACTTCCAGCTTTTGTGTTGCTCTTCAGGGCTGCCAACTCGGCTTCCGCTTTGTCGGCGCGTTCCCGTGCCTTGGTGAGTTCATCGTCTGCTGCGACGTTCTCTCGTTCTGTGTTTGTAGTTGCCATACGCTCTCCTCTTTGCGCTTTTTGTTCGCTTCTATATTGTGGATTGATGTGAGCCCGGGCGCGCCTGTTGTATGGCAGCTGGAGAGAATGATCTGCGCGTGTTTCACTCACATTTCACAAAGGGCTGTTGACAGCACCAACGTTCCTGGCCTATCGTTAGCAGTCGAAGGGGTTGACTGCTAACGCATTTTGCGACGAGTAGTCTGCCTCACGTCAGACTGCGATTTCGGCCTATGTCGAAATCGTTCCCAGCGCATTAGAAACTTGCAGCGGCGGCCTTTTGGGTCGGCTCTGCGCCAAAGAATGAAGGAGATACGCGTAATGGCAACAACATCGTTTACACCGCTTCATGATCGCATCCTGGTAAAGCGCGTTGAAGAGGGCGAGAGCATCCGCGGCGGCATCATTATCCCTGATTCCGCAAAAGAGAAGCCCCAGGAAGGGCAGGTCATTTCGGTTGGCAAAGGCAAGTCGAATGACGAAGGCAAGACGTTCCCACTCGATGTGAAGGCTGGCGACAGCATTCTGTTTGGGAAGTACTCCGGCACTGAGATCAAGCTCGATGGCGAAGAGTTTCTGATCATGCGGGAAGAGGAAGTCCTCGGGATTTTGAAGAAGTAAGCGCTTCGCGCCGACGGTACTTCGCCCGGTCGAACGTTCGCGTTCCCACATCTCAGAATCGAGATATGGGGCACCCAGACGGTAAGGGTGATCAGACTAAGAACTAACAACGATTTTTAGGAGCATTAGAAATGGCAAAGCAAATTTTGCACGGAGAAGATTCCCGCCAGGCGATCCTGCGCGGCGTCAACATCCTGGCTGACGCAGTCAAGGTGACTCTCGGCCCCAAGGGCCGCAACGTGGTCATCGAGAAGAAGTTCGGCTCGCCGACGATTACCAAGGACGGCGTGACCGTGGCCAAGGAGATCGAGCTCGGCAATGCGCTTGAGAACATGGGCGCACAGATGGTCCGCGAAGTTGCTTCGAAGACCTCGGACGTGGCCGGCGACGGCACGACGACCGCAACTGTACTGGCACAGGCGATCTATCGCGAAGGCGTAAAGACCGTTGCTGCCGGCGCGAACCCGATGGCGTTGAAGCGCGGTATCGACAAGGCTGTTGAGGCCATCATCGGCAAGCGCGATGAGAACGGCGTCGCGGTCGGCGGAGCTCTTTCGAGCTTCTCGAAGCCGGTTTCGGGCGAGATGATTGCACAGGTTGGAACGATCTCTGCTAACTCCGACCACCAGATCGGCACAATCATTGCGGAAGCGATGAAGAAGGTCGGCAAGGACGGCGTGATCACCGTCGAAGAGTCGCGCACGATGGAGACGCAGCTCGATGTCGTCGAGGGCATGCAGTTCGATCGCGGCTACCTTTCGCCTTACTTCGTAACCGATGCAGAGCGTATGGAAGCCGCGCTTGAGAACCCCTACATCCTGATCTACGAGAAGAAGATCTCGTCGATGAAGGACCTGCTTCCCTTGCTCGAACAGATTGCGCGCACTGCCAAGCCCCTCGTCATCATTGCTGAAGATGTAGATGGCGAAGCGTTGGCGACCCTGGTCGTGAACAAGCTGCGTGGAACGTTGAATGTGGCTGCGGTGAAGGCTCCTGGGTTCGGCGATCGCCGCAAGGCAATGCTGCAGGACATCGCAATTCTGACCGGTGGTAAGGCGATCACGGAAGACCTCGGCATCAAGCTCGAGGGCGTCAAGATCGAAGACCTGGGCACGGCAAAGCGCGTCACCATCGACAAGGACAACACGACCATCGTCGACGGCGGCGGAGCGGATGAGGACATCTCGGGCCGTGTGAAGGAGATTCGCGCACAGGTCGAGAAGACCACGTCTGACTACGATCGCGAGAAGCTCCAGGAGCGTCTTGCGAAGCTGGTTGGCGGCGTTGCCGTCATCAAGGTGGGAGCTGCAACCGAGACCGAGATGAAGGAGAAGAAGGCCCGTGTTGAGGATGCGATGCATGCGACACGTGCGGCAGTCGAGGAAGGCATCGTCCCCGGCGGCGGCGTGGCGTTGATTCGCTGCACCCCTGCTGTTGACGCGCTGATCAAGACGCTTGAAGGTGACGAGAAGATTGGTGCAAACATCATTCGTCGCGCCATCGAAGAGCCACTTCGCATGATCGTTCTGAACGCTGGCGAAGAGGGCGCGGTCGTCATCGGCAAGATCCA
This sequence comes from Acidobacteriaceae bacterium, assembly GCA_903642265.1. GTDB lineage: Bacteria > Acidobacteriota > Terriglobia > Terriglobales > Acidobacteriaceae > Edaphobacter. Next base: position 42,337 of record CAHJWN010000003.1, read on the forward strand.
CGATTCCAAGGACACGAACTACGGCTACAACGCCGGAACGAATGTTTACGAGGACCTGGTTGCTGCTGGTGTGATCGATCCGACGAAGGTAACGCGCACTGCATTGCAGAACGCGTCATCGATCGCCGGCTTGATGCTGACGACCGAGGCCATGATCTCCGAGATCCCCGAGAAGAAGGAAGCGGGCGGCGGCGGACATAACCATGGTGGCGGCGGCGGTATGGACGGCATGTACTAAGGATTCGCCATCCAGCCTGACGCGCCTTTCGGCGCAGAGGCAAAAACGAAGGGCCCCGGAGAGATCCGGGGCCCTTTCTCGTATAAAGAGGTAGCGACATACGACGATTTGTAAAGGTTGCCATGACCGTTAAGACGTTCCTTATGGGCCAGCCCTTCAGTTGGCGATTGGCTGCTCTTGGAGGTGTTTGCGCCTTAGTCGTGTCTCTGCCAGAGCTGATTTATGGCAATGATTTCGGTGCGTTTCTTATTGGAACCTGCGCTTTCGCAGTCATCACTGTGATGCTTCACATTACTGCGTTAGTCAACGTGCGCAGGAAGGTCCATTCTGTCTTTGCGATGTTAGCGGCTTACTGTTTGCTGCTGTGGGTTCTTCATCACATCTCATCGGACGTGAGAACGCACTGCCGCTGGGTATTAGAGGGAGCAGACTACAAGCATCAAGTTCTTGAACGCCCTCAGTCGCCATCCAAAGGACTGAAGCACGTTGAGTGGGAGGAATGGGGCTTCGTCGCCACTGGCGACACGACGGTATATCTCGTCGTTGATCCGAGCGATGATCTGGCAGATGAGTTCTGGGAGCCACTCACGTGATTGAACCCGTCAAGATAAGCAGCAAGAACCCCGCTCTTGCTCAAGAACAAGAAGCCACTCAAGATCTGGATCTTTTGTCAGCTCTCGCTGGCACATGGACCTTCGGCGACGCAGACACTTACGTCAGACAACTACGCGAAGAGCAGGAGTGGCCATTACTTTCAGTCACCGTTCCTCACTGTCTGCGATAAAGCTTAGCCTTTGCTCCTGTCGGTGAAGCGGAAGAAGAGGGACTGCTCGGCTACGGGGGCGGCGAGGCTGTTGAGGGACGCCATTTGCGTGTTGGATAAGGGCGTGAACTCGCGGGCGATCTTCACGTTCTCTTCGAGCTGCGCGATGGTGTCACAGCCGATGATGACAGTGCTTACCGGGTGGGTGAGGGTGAAGTGCATGGCATCGCGCATGTTCATGACTCCCGAGCGTGTGGCAATTGCCGAGCCTTCCCATGAATGCCGCTGGGCGTCGAGCGACGGCGGATGCCAGCTGGAGAGCAAGCGCCCACGGGCAGGGACCTTCATGCCGATGATGCCCATCTGCTTTTCTACGGCCAACGGTAGAAGCTGATCGGTGAAGCTGTGGATGTGGCTGTCGGCGGCATTGAGCGACATGAGGATGCAATCGAAGGGATGGCGGTTGATGGCGTCGATGAGCGCGTCGGGGCGGTAGTGGCCGGTTACGCCGAGATAGCGAACGACCTTCTGGTCCTGCATCTCGAGCAGCGCTTCCATGGCGCCGCCCTTAGCGAAGATGGCGTTGACGTCTTCGGGGAGGCCAATGTCGTGAAGCTGCCAGAGGTCGACGTGGTCGGTGTTGAGGAGCTGCAGCGATTTCTCGATCATGCGGAGCGATCCGTCGCGGGTGCGCTCCTTCGTCTTGGTGGCGAGAAAGGCTTCGTTGCGGCGGGTCTTCATGACGCGGCCAACATACTGCTCGCTCCACCGCTCCGGGCCGCCGTAGATGGAGGAGGTGTCGATATAGTTGACTCCGAGATCGAGGGCGCGCTCGATGATCGGGACGGCGACATCGAAGTTGTTCGCACGTTCGATGGAAGCCTGGCCGCCAAGCGAGAAGATGCCAACTTTGTAGCCTGTCTTCCCGAGGTTCCGGGTCGGCATCGTGGTGACGGTGCGCGGATTCGCAGGCAGGGCGGGTAGCGTCTTCGTGACTTCGGCGGGGAGCGAAGATGCGAGGAGGCCGGCGGCAATGGCACCACCTGATTTGAGGAAGGTGCGGCGGTTAGCGGAGATGCCTGGCTGCTTCATGGAGTGATACCTCGTGGCTTAAAAATTCTATAAGCGGGTAAGTTCAAATCCGCCAGTACGAATGGTGCAAGGCAGAAGTAAGGAAGCGATGACAAAGAAGCGGGAGTATCCATTCTTGTGTTCGGTGAAACTACCTTACCGTTCGTGTGGCACTTTGATTGGAGCATCGGGGTCAGGAAGATCGCCGGGAAGCACTTTCTTGCGGCGCTTTACTGGTGGGGCTGAGCTTGGTGGCCGGGACTTCCCTCTTCCGTTGCGCTTGCCGTTGGGCACTTCGATGACGGCGCGCATCCAGTAGCCGCCGTCGGCGTCGAGCTCGATGCCGTGGGTCTCGCGTTCGAAGCCGGGGAAGCGCTTGCCAAACTCTTCCATGGCGAGAATGAGCTTGATGACGGGACTGTCAGGGCCGCCGAGGCGTTCGCCGGGCATCGACATGGGGATGCCGGGGGGATAGGGGACGAGCATGACGGCGGCGATGCGGCCGGCCATCTCGGAGAAGCGAATTTTCTCTGTCTCGTTGCGAAGGAGCTTCTGGTAAGTCTGCGACGGGGTGAGGATGGGGTCGAAGTCTTCGTCGCAGGCGGCGTTGACAAGCCCGGAGAGATTGAGCTGCTGCATGACTGTATGCATCTCGTCCGAAAGCTCTTTGAGGGTGACGTTGCGATAACGGTGCGGGAACTTGAGGACGAGCTCGGGCAGGGCTTCTTCGAGCGAGGCTTCGGAGTCGTAGAGGCGCTTGAATTCGAAGAGATTTTCGAGGAGCGCGCCCCACTTGCCTTTGCTGGTGCCAACGGAAAAGAGGACAAGGACGGTGTAGTCGCCGGTGCGGGCAATCTCTACACGGCGGCCATCCAGAAACTCTGTCAAGATGGCTGCCGGTATGCCCCAGTCGCTGACAACGCCTTGTGCGTTGACGCCGGGGGTGAGGATGGTAACCTTCGCGGGGTCGAGCATGCAGTAATCGTCTGCAATGTCTTCGTCCTGGAAGCCGTGCCAGTCCTCACCCTGCTTCAGGGTCCAACAGCTGGAACGATTGGTGAGTGCGCCATCGGGAGCTTCTTCGATGAGATAGCGCTGGCCGTCGAGCGGGTCGGTGACGTATTCAGGCTGGTAGAGCGAGAAGAACCAGCCCTGCTCGGCGGCAATCAGGCGGTGGGCGATCGAAGACATGGCCTTGCGGAAGCTGATTGCGTCCTGGAGGGTCTCGGACATGAGCGTGGGACCGGCGGGCTCATCCATCATGGCGGCGGCGACATCGAGCGAGGCGATGAGCGGGTAGAACGGTGATGTTGTTCCGTGCATCATGAACGACTCGTTGAACTGGTCGTAGTCAAGTGGGGCGCGAGGGCTGAGCTTGACGTGCACCATCGATGCCATGGAGAAGGCGGCGAGCATCTTGTGCGTGGATTGAACCGAGAAGATAGTGGGCCGATCGGGCATGTCGTCGGGGACGTCCATCGCGAAGCGGCCGCGATAGATGGAATGAAACTTGGCGTAGGCGTACCAGGCTTCGTCGAAATGGATGCGCGGGACGGACTTTGAGAGGACGTCGACGACGCGGTTCACGTCGTAGCAGAGGCCATCGTAGGTGGAGTTTGTAACGACGGCGTAGGTGGGTGCCTGCGAGCGAGCGCCCGCGCTGAATGGGCTTTTTGCAATGAGTGCCTGGATGTTCTCCGGGCTGAAGCGCTTGATGGGAACGAGACCAATCATGCCGTAGCCGTTGCGCGTGGGTTTGAAGTAGACGGGGCGGGCACCGGTGACGGTGAGTGAGTGGCAGATTGATTTGTGGCAGTTGGCGTCGGCGAGGACGATGTCGTCCTGTGCGATGACGCCGTGGCCGACGATCTGGTTCGAGGTGGACGAACCGCCGAGGACGTAGAAGGTCCAATCGGCACCGAAGATGCGGGCGGCGTTGCGTTCGGATTCGCCGGGAGGTCCGAGGTGATCGAGCCAGGAACCAAGCGGCGAGGTGGAGATGCCGAGGTCCGAGCGCATGATGTTCTCGCCGAAGAACTTGTGAAACTCCATGCCGACGGGATGCTTGAGGAAGGCGACGCCGCCCATGTGGCCGGGCGCGTCCCAGGAGTAGGCACCCTGGTCGTTGTACTTCTTCAGTTCGCGGAAGTAAGGCGGGAGAAGCTGGGCATGATAGCGCTCGACGGCGAAGTCGACCCGGTTGGCAATGAAGGCGGGCGTGTCGCCGAAGAGGTGGATGTACTCATGCACCTGCTGCACGACTTCAAGAGGCAGTTCGCTGACCAAGGTGCGGTCGGCGATGAGGAAGATGGGGATCTTCTTGTTGCGACGACGAACGGCGCGAAGGATCATGAGTGCGGCGCGTTCGTCGAACTGGTCCTCGCCTTCGAGGTCCCAATCGAGGAGGATGGCGCTATGGGATGGGTCGGATGTGACGAGCGATAAGCCGTCGTCCGGGGTTGAGGTTCTGACTACTTCGTAGCCTTCTTCTCCTATGGCGCTGACCAGCCGCTCCATGGCGCGATCGGAGACTGAATCCGTGCCACCTACTTCACTTGCAATCAACAAAACCCAACGCCCGTCGCTCATACACCTCTCACTTCAACCTTTGATTTTACAGGGAGAGTTTGAATGGAGTGTGGATGGAGGCGACGTGGCGTTGGTGTGATGGAGGAGGGGTGGTTTGGGTTTATCAGTGTGGATTAAAGAAGTCGGGGTGGTGATTCGGAGAAGGGCAGTTCATGCGGGGCACGAATGCCCACCTTAGGCGCGGTGATACTGCGCCGAAGATGGGGCACCCGGTTTGGGGAGTGTGGGTTATTGCGCAGTGGAAGTTTCAGCGTTGCCGGGACGGACGGCTCTGGGGAAGCGGAGTTTAGTGCCGTGAAGTTTGGTGTCGGCTTTGATCTCTACAAGCCTGTTCTTGAAAGGCGTTGCCATGAAGCCTGCCACGTAGGTCTCTGAGATGGCGTGTTGAAACTGCGAGAGGAAAGGTGACATGGACACCGGGTTGCCCGTGCTTTCGTAGTAGGCGCGACCGCCGGTTCCATCAGCAACCTGAGCGAGATAGCTCTGGCCACTGAAGCTGGCGCGACCGCCATGAATTCCCGCATCGCCGTAGTAGATGGATGACACGGAGACGCCTGCGCGCTGGGCGTCGGTGATAGCTGTCTGCACGTAGGGGCTGTCCTGATTGAGGATGCTGGTGCTGCCGTTGTAGGGATCGACGCCGTTGGTGATCATCATGACGAAACGTGCGCCGGGGCGAGTTGGGTCAGTGGGCCAGTGCTTCACGAACTCCGACAAGCAGAAGTATGGGCTGGCGCTGATGCCGGGTGCGCCGAGCGGCAGACGGAACCTTTCAGCAGCGGCGGCATGATCCGTGGTGAAGTTCTGCTGGGTGGAGACGGTGCCGTCACGCATGTAGCCAATGAAGATAGCAGTGCCAGGGGGCAGGGCGGCGACGTAGGACTTGAGCGTGCTGAGTTCCCTGCCGACGGATTCGCGGAGGCCGTCGTCGATGAGAAAGGCGATCTGTACGCCATTCGCAGGGACCTGCGACCAGGTGGTGAGAGGTTCTTCTTTGCCGTTGACCTTGAGAGTGACGTCGGTGAGAGCGGGAGCGACTTCAGCTTTAGAGTCGACCTCGACGAGCATCTGGGTGTTCGCGGGACCTTCGATCTGGGCGAAGCTGGAGGTTGCGAGGAGGAGTGCGGCAGCGGGAACTAAGAGAAATTTCATGTTGGGCGACCTTACCTTCGATCCATTAGACGTGTGCGGGGAGGGAGTGGTCGCATGAGGGTGCGGGAGCGCGCTGTGTTTGGATGGGCGTGGAGGGTCCGGGCGCGTCGAGAAGAGGCGTATCGCGGGGCCGAAGCTCTTTGCTAGATAGTCCTAATTGCCAGGCTGAAGCCCTGGCCTACCTGAAAGCATGGTTGTCGTCAGTGCAAGGTGCGCCAGGGATGGAGCCCTGGCGCACCTTAAAGCCGACGTCGGCCCTATTCACCGCCCAGGCGGAGTTTCAGGCCTCCGCGGATGGTGAATGGAAGGGCGGGATAGCCGATGGGGCCGATGTGTTGCTGGCTGAGGAGATTGTCGAGTTGTGTATAGACCGTGACGTGGTGGCTGGCGACGTAGCTGACGTTGGCGTCGAGCTTGGCGTAGCCGAAGTCGAGGTCGCGATTGGGGAGCAGGAGAGTGTTGCCGCCGTTGAGGTCGCCGAAGCCGAGGAAGGTGGAATCGTCGCTGCGACTGGAGAGTGCGCCCTTAATGGCGGCTGCGAAGTGGCGGTCGGTATATTGCACGGCGAAGAAGCCGGTGTGTGGGGCGCGGCGGAACGGGCGCGCGCCGACCAGGGGTGAGAAGGCGCCGATAGGGATGTTCGGCAGATTGGGGTTGGTGGTGGGGGTTCCGTCGTTGGCAGCAACGGCGTCGGTGGCGAAGGACTGGGTGACAACGGAATCGAGATAGGTGTAGCCGCCTCGGACGAAGAGATGATTGAGGGCCTGCCATTCGACGCCGAGTTCTGCACCCTGGGCGCGAAAGGCGAGGGAGTTCAGGTAGGCGGCTCCGTCGGGGACTGCATTTGCGACCGTCGCAGGAATGTTGAAGTAGTTGATGAGGCCGTTGACGTCAACGCTTTCAAGCTGGTGGTTGAACTGATTGTGGAAGTAAGTGGCCTTGACGATGAGGCGCTCGCCAAGGATGTTCTGGTCTACGCCAGCATCGAAGCTGCGGGAGCGCTGGGCGGTTCCCTGGCCGATGTTGTACCTGGCGATGTCCGCGGTGTCGCCGATCCCGAGAAGTTGGGTGTAGAGGCTGGCGAATTGGAGCGCCAGCGTGGGCTCCTGCACACCTGTGGCTGCGCTGGCGCGAAGCTTGGTGCCACGGAACTTTCGGTTGTCGACGCGCATGGGGATATAGGCGAGACCAAGGCGCGGAGTTCCGGCGATGCCGTAGAGGTGGTTCTTTTCAAGGGCTCCACCAGCAGAGTAGAAGAGCCGGTTCTTGATGTCACCCTGGAACTGGAGGGTGTACTCGTAGTTGGTGCGCTTACTGATCTCGTTTTCGCCGAAGTCGGCGTCTACGAAGCTGCCACGCTCGTTTTCGTAGCGGAAGCCAACAAGGGCAGTAAGGCGGCGGCTGAAGGCGTAGTCGGATTGGAAGTAGAGCTCGTCGCGGTTGGATACGGAGTCGGTATTCCCGCCAAAGAAGTCGGTCTGACCGGTAGCGGTGTAGCCGTTGGCGCCGCGGATAGTGACGACGTTGCCGAAATACTCCGTGAAGCTGAAGCCGGGGAAGTTGAACGTGAAAGGGGTGCCGGGATAGGCGTACTGGAGGGCTTGTTCGCGTTTGCGGGTGATGCCGTAGCGAACGAGATTGTGCCAGCGAGCATCGTTGGTGCGGCTTTCGAGAGTGAGACCGGAGTAGAGGTCCTGATCGGACTGCTTGGCGTCGTTCGAGATGCCGAAGAAGTCGTGTGCGTTGGGCAGACCGGTGGCGGAGACAGCGTTGCGGATGGTAAAGCGGGCTTGAATGCCAGGGGTGATGTTGTAGCCGATGTTGGCGGCAGAGGTGGCGGAGTGGTACTTATCGAGCGCAAGGGCGTTCGAGGTATCAAGACGGCCGAACACACCGTAGTAGTCGAGGCGCTGATGGGCACCGCTGATCTCACCCTGATTGCGGTAGGTGCTGAAGTTGCCGCCGTCGCCGGTGTAGATGAAGGTGGGGCGGATTGACTCTCCGCGGGGGCTGTTGAGCGAGACAACGGAGGCACCGGCATCGGAGCCGTAGAGGACGCTGTTGGGACCGCGGTAGGTTTCAATCGAGGCGACGCCGGTCTGCGAGACGGTACCGAAGTCGAAGGTGCCGCCGACATCTTCGGCGGTGATGCCATCGATGAGGACCTTGTTGGCGGTGGAGTTGCCGCCACGGACGAAGAGCGAAGTGACGCCGCCGAGCTGGCCTTGCTGGACGACTTCGATGCCCGGGGCGAGGCGGAGTTCGTCAACGACGCCGAGCCGTGGTGCGAGATCAAGGGGGTTCGCAAAGGAGACGGCGGCGCTCGATTGCTGGATGGGGGTAGGGATGCCGGTGGCGGTGACGGTGACGGCCTCGGTGAGTGATGCAACTTCAACGACGACGTTTTGCGAGACGACATCGGTGGTGCCGCCATAGAAGTCTGAGCTTATGGCGGGCGAGAAGGTGGCAGCGGCGGTGAGGAGGCGGAAGCGACCCTTGGCGGTGCTGCGGATCTCGAACTCGCCTTCAGTGTTGGTGCGGCCGAAGGCGATGACTTCAGTTCCCTGCACGACCTGGACCTTGGCGCCGATGACGACGTCACCGAGTGGGTCTGTGACCTTGCCGCGGACGATGACGGCGTGCGCGGTGGCGGCGGTGGAGAGAAGGGCGATGAGTGCGACGGAGCGGACAAGACTGGTGGTGTCTGCGGCAGAGATTCCACTCATCGTGTGAGACAAGGGCGCGTTGAATGGGGCACGGGGAGTTCGGGCAAGTCGAGAGAAGACGTTGATCACGGCTGTAGGATTACCTTTCCGGTGGTGTTGCGGGATTCGAGGTCGCGGTGGGCCTGGGCGGCGTCTTTGAGTGGGTAGGTGTGCTCGATGCGGAGATTGAGCGTGCCATCGGCAAGCCATCGAAAGATGTCGGTGGCACGCGCGGAGAGGTCTTCGGGCGTGGCGATGTAGTCCTTGAGCGAGGGTCGGGTGACGTAGAGCGAACCCAGGGCTGAGAGCCGGATGAGGTCGAAGGGCGGCACTGCGCCGCTGGAGGCGCCGAAGAGAACAAGCATGCCGCGCGGGTGGAGGCAGCTTAGGGATTGTTCGAAGGTGGACTTGCCGACGCTGTCGTAGACGACGGGAAGGCCCTTGTTCTCTGTAATGCGCTTTACCTCAGCGGCGAAGTCGACCTGGGTGTAGAGGATGGGTTCGTCGGCGCCGGCTTCACGGGAGAGCTGGGCTTTTTCTTCGGTGGAGACGGTGGTGAGGACGCGGGCCCCGAGTTTCCTGGCCATCTGGGTCAGGAGCAGGCCGGTGCCGCCAGCCCCGGCGTGGATCAAGACGGTTTCGCCGGGCTGGATGGTGTGAGTGGCGTGGGCGAGGTAGTGGGCAGTCATTCCCTGCAGCATGGCTGCAGCTGCCTGAACGGAGGTGACGCCTTCAGGGATGGAGACGAGGCGGGCGGAGGAGGCAACGGCAAACTCGGCGTAAGTGCCCAGGGTGCCGCACCAGGCGACGCGGTCACCGGGCTTGAGGGTGGTGACGCCCTCTCCGACTTCGACGACGGTTCCAGCAGCCTCCTGACCAGGAATGAACGGAAGCGACGAGGGGTAGCGGCCTTCGCGGAAGTAAACGTCGATGAAATTGACGCCAATGGCTTCTACGGCGATAAGGGCCTCGCCGCGCTTTGGGGAGGGCCTGGCTACCTGTGTGTAAACAAGGGCCTCCGGACCGCCAGTGGTGGTGATTTGGATCGCTTGCATGAAGGGCATATATGCGGATTGTAGCGGCGGAAGAACTGTGTAATTGCCGGTCATTCACTGACCTTGACGCAGTCAAGTTTTGAGATATTCACTAAAAAATAATGAGGGGCTGCGTATGGGATTCAGCGAAAAACGGTCATCCGTACACCCGTGGCTTGTTGACTGCATCAACGAGAGTATTCGTGGAGCGAACGTTCCTGCTTACTGAAATGAAGACTGCTGCCGAGAGCAGAGGGGTATGACTCCTTGCAGCAGGTGCCAAGGCGATGGTGGCACAAGGTCATACCCCAGACTTTATGTGTGAACGCACTGCGTAGCCAGGTGTTGTTTCGGGTCGAATGAAGCATCAACGGCACACCCCCACACCCCAGGATTGAAATATGGGTCACCGATGATGCAGTTTCACATCACCCTCAATGTGAAATTGAGCACGTCTGGTTCGGGAGGGGATGTTTACTGGAGGAGACTTTCTTCAGACGAGCGGAGGCGCAGGATGCGGTCTACGGCGTAGGGAGCGCGGTGAGACGAGGTGTGGAAGTGGCGAACTTGTAGTTCGCCGAGCAAGCCGATGCCCATCATCTGTATGCCTGCGAGGATGAGGACGCCTGCCACGACAAAAATAGGGCCGTGCTCCGACATCATCTGCTGGCCGGTAAATATCTTCAGGAGCAGGAGCCATATCGCGAGGCCTGTGCCAGTGATGACGCCCAGCGCGCCGATGGTACCGAAGAAGTGCAACGGGCGGGTCATGTAGCGGAGGAGGAAGCGGATGGTGAGCAGGTCGAAGAAGACGCGGATGGTACGGGAGATGCCGTAGTGGCTTTTGCCGAACTCGCGCTTAGGGTTCGAGATAGGAATCTCGCAGATGCTTGCACCGTACCAGGAGGCGAGGGCGGGGATGAAGCGGTGCATCTCCCCGTAGAGGGGGATGTTCTGGATGACTTCTCGGCGGTAAGCCTTGAAAGTGGTACCGAAGTCGTGGATCTCGACGCCGGAGAGCTTTGCCATGAGCCAATTTGCGGCGCGCGATGGGATGCGGCGGAGGAGGAAGTTGTCTCCGCGCTGACTGCGCCATCCGCTTACAACGTCAAAGCCTTCTTCTAGCTTGGCGAGGAAGGTGGGGATCTCGTCGGGGTCATGCTGGAGGTCGCCATCCATGGCAAGGATGTAGTCGCCCTGGGCGTGGTCAAATCCTGCGGCGAGGGCGCTGGTCTGACCGAAGTTGCGGCGAAGTTTGATGACCAGGACGCGACTGTCGACAGCGGCAATCTCTTCGAGCAGACGGTAGGTGCGGTCGCGTGACCCATCATCGACAAAAACCATCTCGAAGGACTCGCCGACTTGTTCCATCACGTGCTTCACACGGTCATAGAGGGTGGTGACGTTCTCTTCCTCATTGTGAAAAGGGACGACGATGGAATACTTGGCCACATCAGAATGATACGCCGGGGTGCTGGTCGGCAACAACTTCAGTGTGAGAGGCGCTCAGAGACCTTTGTGATAAAACAGGCGGTGATGTTGAAACGAGTGATATACGCGCTGGTGCTGGCAGGGGTAATCGGTCTCTGTTATGTGGGCTATGTGAGCTGGCGTCAGAAGCGGGCTATGATGTCCGGCGAAGTTGGCGGCGAGGTGAGTGGTTCCAACGGGTTGGAGACAGGCGAGCCGGAGCGCTCGGTTCCACTGCCCGAGGCAACTGTGAAGCCGACTTCAAGGTCAGGGGATGGGGCGCCTGCAGCGACGGCTCCTGCTTCAGCGGGCTCTTCTTCAGCGGCCCCTTCTTCCGCAGCTCCTGCGACGGACAGCATGACGCCAAATCCGCCCAATGGCGTGGCGTATGCGGGAACAGGACACTTTCAGGTTTACCGGCAGGGGAATCTAACGTACCGGATCAATACGGATTCCGGTCAGACGTGTGTGCTTTATGCCACGAATGAAGAGTGGAAGAAGCCCCAGGTCTATAGCCACGGTTGTGGGAACGGTGCGGCGCAGTAGATTTCGAAGATTGCCGCTGCTGGTTCTGCGGGACGTCTCTGGCGCTGTGTGTTGGACGCGTAAGTGCAGCACGCAGATTTCCGTGGGAATATTAGATAAGAAAGCTATGACCGGTCGGGCGTGTGTGGGACAAAGCGCCGCTGTCATTTACATTCTGTTTGCAGAGCGTTAACGCAGCTGTCGTGTGGCTGCAATAATGTCGCGGCATGCCTTCTTCCCAACATGTTCGCCGTCTGGCGCTGTTCTGCGCCCTCTTTTTCGCCTCAACGTTCACTTCCCTTTCCGCTTTTGCGCAGTTCGACTCGGGCTCTTTTATTGGCACGGTGCATGATGCATCGGGAGCGATTGTTCCTGGAGCGACGGTCGTGGTCACCAATCCGCAGACTGGCACTTCGGTGTCGCGGATGACGGATGACTCGGGCGCATGGGAGGTCCCATCGCTGCACACGGGTACCTACATGGTGAAGGTCAGCCACGCCGGCTTTGCAGACGCAACGGCCAATGAGTTGACGCTTTCCGTCGGCGCGCGGCAACGGGTCGACCTGACTTTGAACGCTGCGGGATCGTCGGAGACGGTGGAGGTGTCGGGGGTTTCGCTGGAGCTCGAAACGGAGTCTTCGCAGCGCGGCCAGACGATCACGGGTTACCAGTCCGCGGCGCTGCCCCTGGTAACGCGGAACTACTCAGACCTGCTTGGGCTTGTGACCGGGGTTCGGCAGGCTCCGACGGCGGCGACGACAAGCTCAATCAACAGCCTGGTGCGAGCGGGATCGTACAACGTCAACGGGCAGCGAAGTATGTTCAATAACTTCCTGCTGGACGGCATGGACAACAATGCCTATGGCGAGAGCAACCAGGGATTCGACAACCAGATCATCGCGATTCCGCCAGACTCGGTGGCGCAGTTCCAGATTGTGACCAATAACGAGAGCGCGGAGTACGGGCGGTCTTCGGGCGCGACGATCAACGTTGCCTCGAACAGCGGTACCAACAAGTTTCACGGAACGGTCTACGAGTTTCTTCGCAAAACGGACCTGAACGCCGCGGGATACTTCAAGCCGACGATCGTGAGCAATACCGGACAGGTGACACCGTTCAAGAAGCCGACGTTCAATCGAAACCAGTTTGGCGGGAACCTTGGCGGACCGATCATGAAGGACAAGCTATTTTTCTTTCTCGACTATGAAGGCTTCAGGCAGACGTTGAAGCCGCTTAGCGTGCTGACGCTGCCAACGCAGAACGAGTTGAACGGGATACTCGTGGTCCCGGTAAAGAACCCTATTACTGGTGAGACGTATGCAGCTGGAACAGCGATCCCTGCGGCGGCGATCAACCCGATCTCGCAGCAGGTGATTGGCTTCTTCAAGCAGATCAGCGGTGCGCTGCCGGTTGCTGGACTAGCGACGACCGGCCTGGCAAACAATGATTACTCGGTGCAGGTCCCTTTCACGGACAAGTCAGACAAGGGCGACCTTCGCTTCGATTATCAGCAGAGTCCTGCGAGTTCATGGTTCCTGCGGGTAAGCGATCGCAAAGAGACGGGCGTAAACTTTCCTGCGTTGCCGCTGCCGCTCGATGGGCAGACGAATGGGTCGATACGGGTGCTCGATCAGCAGGTTGCGCTCGGGTACACGCACCTGATCGGGTCGAACAAGGTGCTGGATGCGCGGGTCGGACTGTCGCGCACGAAGGCTGGCAAGTACACGCTCTCGATTGGCGACGACGCGATCACGATCCCTGGGCTGCCGACGAACCCGGTAGTGGCTGGCGGCCTTCCTTCGATTGCGATCACGGGCTTTACGGGATTTGGACGGCAGTCGACGAACCCGCAGTGGCAGAATCCCGCGGTGCTCGACCCCAAGGTGAACTTCACCTATGTGAAGGGCAAGCATTCGCTGAAATTTGGCTACGAGTATGAGCATGTCTGGATGGCGGTAAACGATAACAACCCGCTGTATGGATCGTTCACGTATGGCGGCGCTTACTCGAACGCGGGAGGGGCGAACGTTACGGACAACTACTGGGCGGATTTTCTGTTCGGCAACCAGAGCTCGTACTCGCTGGCAAACTTCTTTGTCGCGCATCTACGGCAGACAGAGAACAACCTGTACGCGCAGGACGATTGGAAGGCGAGTTCGAAGCTGACGCTGAACCTTGGACTGCGGTGGGAGTATGGCACGCCCTATTCCGAGCAGCACAACTACATCTCGAACTTCGATCCGGCGAGCCAGACAGTGCTGACGATCACGCCTGGGGCGGTGGCAGGGACGGGGATCACGCCAGTTTCGCCAGGCGGGACTTACGGGCACACGCTGGTGAATCCGGACTACACGGACTTTGGGCCGCGAGTTGGATTCGCTTACGCGGTAGACGCGAAGACCGCGCTGCGCGGCGGCTTTGGTATGAGCTACGTCCACTACACGCGGGCAGGGTCGGGCGACATCCTTGCGATCAATGCACCGCAGGCGCAGTTCGCAGCAGTGACGCAAATTGCGCCCACTGCAACCAACCATTGCGCGCCATTGCCAACGGAGATCATCGCCGTGGGAACGACCGTACCGAGCTGCTTTGCAACGACTGACCAAGGCTATCCTTCAGCGCTAGCGACGACGTTCAATCCAGCGACGGACAACATTACATACATCCCGAAGAACACGAAAGACAGTTATGTGGAGAGCTACTTCCTGAGTGTTCAGCGTCAGCTTGCCAAGAACACGGTGCTCGACATCGCGTATGTTGGCAACCATGGCGTGAAGCTGCAGGGCTTCCTGAATGCAAATCAAAAGAACCCTTCAATTTTGAACGCAACTGGCGGATTCACACGACCGTTTGCGAATTGGCCGTCGGACATCACGGCTGCTGTAAACGAGTTCTACTCGCACTACGACAGCCTGCAGGTGCGGTATGAGCAGCGGTTGAACGGCGGACTGACGTTGCTGAATTCGTTTACCTGGGAGCACTCGCTGGACAATGCGAGTGCATCGCTCGAGGCGAATACGCCCTCCCCGCAGGATGCAAACAATGTGCGAGCGGACTATGGGCAATCGGACTACAACCTGCCGGTCGCCAATATCACCAGCTTGATCTACGAGCTTCCTGTGGGACATGGCCGCCGCTTTCTTGCAAACGCAAACCCTTTTGTGGACGCGGCGCTGGGTGGATGGCAGGTGAGCTTGATCAACACAGCACAGGCGGGAACACCGTTCAATCTCGGGTATACGCCTAACTCTGCAAACGCGGTGTCGCAGCAGATTTCGGCGACGTACCGGGGAGCGAATGAGTACCGCCCGAATGTGGTGGCGGGACAGCCATTGACACAGGGACGGAAGGTGCGGGCGGCGAATACGGGCTATGTGCAGTACGTAAATCTGGCAGCACTGACGCTGCCTGCGACGCGGGTGGGCGCAGTGGGAACACCGCTGCTAAGTCCATTCGGCGATGCGGCTCGAAACCCGGGCCGGACGCCGGCTTTCTACCAGTCGGACTTCGACTTGAACAAGCGCTTTGCGACGCCTGTTGAAGGGCTGAAGGTGGAGTTCCGGGCGGAGTTCTATAACGTGTTGAACCATACGAACCTCTATCTTCCTTCGAGCGCGCTAAGCGGGACGTTGGGTTCGGGCACGGCAACAGGTGGTGGGGTGATCAGTAGTACGTTTGAACCACGGATTGTGCAGTTTGGATTGAAGGTGATTTACTAGGGCGGGTTTGTGGGCGATCGAGGAAGAGCGAGCGAAAGCAAGTACTCCTGCAGATTGCTCGCTTCGCTCAGAGTGACGGTCTTTGGGGATGATTTAACCTCGCGCTTTATCGTTGGGCGATCAAGAACAAGCGGCCCTAGCAGGCCGCTTGTTTCTTGTAGCAGAGGTAAGTGTCTTAGGTGAGGGTTTGCAGGAAGCGGAGGAGTCCTTCGAAGTAGACGGCCTGGTCATCCCACATGGCGAGGTGGCTTCCGTTAGGGCAGTGCAGATACTGACCGTTCGCGACGAGGGTCGCCATCTTTTCGAGGTCCTTGGGGTCCATGGTGTCGTGGGCTGCGCCGATGGTGAGGGTTGGGACTTCAATTTCGTGAAGGCGGTCCCAGCTCTCCCAGTCCTTGAAGTTTCCGGTCACGACAAACTCACTCTTGCCCTGCATCTCGTTGTAGATGGCGAGGTTCGCGTCACGGAAGGCGCGGGTCACGGGTTCAGGCCAGGGCTTTGTACGGCAGATGGTTTGCGGGTAGAGCTCTTCCATCATGATGCGCTGGTACTCGGGGGCGTCATAGTCTTCGGCTGCTTCGAGGCGGTCGAGTTCAGCGCGGGAGGTGTCGCTGAGGAGACTCTTCAGGTGATCAAGGCGAGCGAGATAGGCCTGAATACCGGCGGTCATGTTTGAGATGACAAGGCCGCGCAGGTGGTGCTGATACTTGAGGGCGTACTCAATGGAGAGCATGCCGCCCCAGCTCTGGCCATAGAGGACAAAGTTGTCGAGGCCGAGACCGATGCGGACCTCTTCGACCTCTTCGCGATAACGGTCGCGCGTCCACAAGGAGAGGTCGTCGGGCTGGTCGGAGTTGCCGCAGCCAAGCTGGTCGTAGTAATACATCTCGATGCCGGCTTGTGGAAGGAAGGACTCCATGGCTTCGAGGTATTGGTGGGTGAAGCCGGGGCCGCCGTGGAGGAGCAGTACCTTCAACGGGCCGGTGCCGAAGCGCTTCGTCCAGACTTTGTAGCGACCGCCCACAACGGGGATCATTTGGATTCCGGCGACGTGGATGCCGGGTGGGTTGAGTTCGGCTTGGGTCATCGGATGAGTATAGCGGCGGGGTTTGGTGCGGGTGGAGACGCAGATTCCCTGCGGGAATGACAAAGGGTTGACTATGAAGCGCAACGCAGGTGGAGACGCAGATTCCCTGCGGGAATGACAGTCAAGGGCGAAGGCCAGGGTGCTCTAGTCGCGTTCGGCGCGGACCACGCGGTGTTCGACATATACGTAGGGTGCGACTTTTTCGCCGCGGAGAAGAGTGAGGCCGAGCTCGATCAGGCGGGGGCCGTAGCTGTTGACCTGATGCGAGACGGAGCCGATGGCGGGTGAGTCGGGGCGGCGCATCTCGGCGATCATGGCGTCGAGGCAGTCCTGACCGACGACGGCTGTATGCTTTTCGCGGCCGAGCTCACGAATGGCAGCGATTGCGCCGAGAGCGCTGGTGTCGTTGGCGGCGGCTATGAGGATGTGGCGCTCTTTAGGGTGCCGCTTGAGGAATTGAAGTACGGCGGTGTAGCTTTTTGGCTCCATGCCACGGCCATCGATGCGGACAAAGGACTCTACCGGAAGGCTGGGGAACAGGTTCTTGACGCCCTCGAAAGCGCCGGTGACGCGGCTTTGGACGGTGGGCCCGGCTTCTTCGAGATCGAGGCCAAGTACCCACTCGACCTTGCCATGCCATCGAGCGATAGCGAACTCTGCGAGCAGAGCGCCCGCTTCAAACCCGACACGATAGTTATCTACGCCGAAGTAGGTGGAGCGCGGATGAGGAATGTCGACGGCGATCAGGGGGATGCTGGCGTCGGCGATCTTGTCGGCGATGATGGGGGCGACGTGCTGGTCGACCTGGAACTCGATGATGACGTCCATCTGCTCGCGAACGAAGATCCCGGCGTTTAGGACGGCGGTGTCGGCGTCGTAGCAGTTGTCGAGCACCATGAGATCTACGCCAACCGACGCCGCAGCTTCGCGAAGGCTGGCGGTGACGGCCTGCGAGAACGGCATCTCTGCGCTCTGGCTGCCAAAGCCGAACCGAAGTTTTTTTGCGCGGGCAACGTAGCGATACTGCTTGTCGGAAGTCTGGGCGACGTAGCCGCGATGGACGAGCGTCTTGAGGATGCGGTAAACGGTGGTCTTCGAGATGCGGGTTTGCTTGTAGATGGATTCGAGCGCCATGCTCTCGCCGGAGGATTGAAGCAGCTCGAGAATATCGAGCGACTTGGTGAGGACCGGAATGAGGTAGAGGCGTTTGCCAGTCAACTTCTTGGGAGTGGGCACGGCACCTCGCTGCGGAATTGCTCTGATCCAAATGTGCCTGGCGGCAGTTTCTCTAATGGATTCTAAGCGAAGTCAGCGGTGTGCAGCGACTCTTCCGTGCGCCGACGATCCGTGCGGAGGCTATTTCAAGGATTGGAGGTACTTACGCCAGCCGCCGAAGTGGGTGATGTCAGTGGCGTCTTCGGTTGCGGAGGGCTCGACGAGGAAGCCCTTGACGAGGGACCCATCTTCCAGGCGAAGGGTGCCAATCGAGAGCGGTTGAGGTACGCCATCGACGAAGGTGCCGACGGTGTCGGCGGGAAGCGCCCAGACTTCGACTTCGATGCCAGGACCTTCGAATCCAGGAACGCGGACGAGGCCGGGCTTTGGCGGGGCTGTGTTCTTGAGGGCGTAGAACTTGTAGTCAGGATGGGTGCGGCAGGTCCTGGTGAGGCGACCGTTGCGCTGAGTCAGTTGCCAATTAAGTGGTTGGCCGCTGAGGTGTGCGCCGACGACAGCCATCATCAGGCAGCCGGGCGGCGGGTTGGTCGATTTGAGCGATGGTGTGGCGAGGAGGCTTCTTTCAGAGCCGCCAAGGGTCAAGTCGAACGTGCGATGCAGGCGGTCTCCGAGGACGAGGAGCGATGCGTCTTTGAAGGCTTCAGCGATGAGGCTGACGCAGAAGGGAAGGCCGTCCGGCCTCAAGCCTGCGGGGACGGCGACGGCGGCCAGATCAAGGAGGTTGACGAAGTTCGTGTAGTGACCGAGGTGGCTGTTGCGCTCGATGGGAGCTTCGGTGATTTCGGCGATGGTGTAGGTGCGCGGGGCTGTGGGCAGCAGCATGACGTCGATCGTGGACCATAGTGGCCGGGTCGAGCTGCGGAGTTCCTCGAGTTTGTAGACGGCGTTGAAGGTGTCGACAGCGGTGTAGTTCTTCGCACCAGAGATGATTGTGGCGACGGTTGGGTCCATGCTGGCAACGTGCTGTTCGATGAAAGGCGCAATGGCGGCGTAGCGCTCTGCGACCCACGGACCTTTGTACAGGAGTTGGGCCGCAGCAAGGAATGGAGCGAGATCGAACTCAACGGGCTGGCCGCCGAGCGTAATGAGCTTCGCGATGGCGGTCTGGAAGAGTGCGGCGTTGTGTGGATCGCCGAAAAACTCAAGACTGCTGGCGGCCGGGATGCCGAAGCGGAAGGTGGCTGCTGAGGGTTCCGTTGCAGTCACCCAGGGTGCGGCTTCGGCGCCTATTGAAGGCACGCGGGAGTAGGCGTCCTGCGGGTCGAATCCGCGGGCAGCGGCGAGGACGATGGATGCGTCGAGCGCGGTTTCGGCAAAGATGGAGACACAATCGAGGGTGCGGCATGCGGGAACGACGCCGTGCGCGCTGAGTACGCCTCGGGATGGTTTGAAGCCCACGAGGTTGTTGAACATGGCGGGGACGCGGCCGGAGCCGGCAGTGTCTGTGCCAAGGGCGAAGGTGACGAGGCCGCTGGCTACGGCAACGGCTGAACCGGAGCTTGAGCCGCCAGAGATGTAGTTCGGGTTGAAGACGCTGGAACAGATGCCGTACGGCGACCGGGTGCCGACGAGGCCGGTGGCGAACTGGTCCATGTTGGTTTTGCCAATGAGGATTGCGCCGGCGGCTTCGAGCTTCGTAACGACGGTAGCGCTTGCGGCGGGGGTGTAGGCGTAGTCCGGGCAACCAGCTGTGGTCGGAATGCCGGCGACGTCAATGTTGTCCTTGACGGCAAAGGGGATGCCATAGAGCGGGAGTGTGGTGCGGTCAAGTGATTCCAGGTGCCTGGCGCGAGCTAATGCGGCTTCGCGGGAAATGACGGTGATCCAAATCGGGTGCTCGCCTTCGGTGGCGATTCGGTCGTAGATGCTGCTGATCATGGCGGCGATTGTGGATTGACCGGAGCTGTATGCCTGGTGAAGCGAAGTGATGTCCATTGCTTCGTCTACCTTCCGTTACTTTTGCTTCTTCGGTTCAGAGGTTGAGAACGCGGATTCCCTTCGGGAATGACAACCAAAGGGGATAACAAACAACAGGGGATGACAAACGGAAGGAATGAGGACCTTGCTCTATATGGGGCGGATTGAGACGAGTAGCTGGCCGGCGTTGACAACGGCTCCGAGGTCGCAGTGGATCTGTTCGACGATGCCGGCGATGTGGGATGGGATGATGATTTCAGTCTTCATAGCGTCGAGGACGATGAGCTTTTCATCTTCCGCGATCAACTGGCCTTTCTTGACGGCGATCTGGAAGATGCTTGCTGTGAGGGGGGAGGAGACGCCTTCACAACCTTCGGCGACGGTTGCTGCGGTGGTGTCGTCGATTACCTCCGGTGGCTCGACTACGGTGAGGAGGCCAGCTTCGCGCCAGCGTTCGCGCTCGGCATCGAAGGATGCTTTTTGATGAGTCTTGAAGGCGGCTGCCTCGACACTGATGGAGTCTAAAAATTTTTGGTAGTCGGCGAGGTTGAAGGTGGTCTCTTCAACGCGCAACTCGTAGCCACCATGTGGAAAGCGTTCGCGCGCGTCGAGGAGCTCCTCGGCGGTGATCGGGTAAAAGCGGATCTGATCGAAGAAGCGGAGAGACCATGGAATGCCGGTTGCAAAGGCGGCGGTGGACTTCCATGTGTTCCAGACCTGGATGGTGCGGCCGACAAGTTGGTAGCCGCCGGGGCCTTCCATGCCATAGACGCACATGTATGCGCCGCCAATGCCGACGGCATTCTCGGGTGTCCAGGTACGGGCAGGGTTGTACTTTGTGGTGACGAGGCGGTGGCGTGGGTCGACTGGTGTGGCGACGGGTGCGCCAAGATAAACATCACCAAGGCCGAGTACGAGATAGCTGGCTTCATGCACGATGCGGTAGACATCGTCGATGGAGTCGAGGCCGTTGATGCGGCGGATGAACTCGATGTTCGATGGGCACCAGGGTGCGTCGGGGCGTACGGCCTGCATGTATTTTTGCTGTGCGAGCCTGGCTTGCGGGTCATCCCATGAGAGTGGAAGATGCACGATGCGCGAGGGTACGGTGATGTTCTCAAGCGCGGGCATGGTGCGGTCTATCTCGGCAAGAGTTTCGATGAGGGCACGGCGAGCGAGGGCACGACTGTCGTAGTGAATGTGCAGCGAACGTATGCCGGGCGTGATGTCAATGATGGCTGGAAGCGCCTGCTCGCGGAGCTTCTGCTCAAGGACGTGGACGCGGAAGCGAAGCCTGAGATCGAGTTCGAGCTTGCCATACTCGACGAGGAGATACTTGTCGCCATCGGCGCGGAAGGTCATCACGGTCTCGCGGTCGGTGAAGTGCGCGAGGATTGCGGGTTCGAACGTGGATGAGGCTGGCAGAGCGGGCGGTGGGGCGGTGAAGTCAGCGAGGAAAGCGTCTTGTTGCCGCTCCATTGCCTCGGCCTGCGCGAGAGTCAGGCGATTGAAGGTGACAGTGTCATTGGCTTTGAATTGACCGAGCTTCCAAAGTTCAGCCTGAACGATAGTGCCGGGGCAGACGAAGCCGCCAAGGCTGGGTCCATCGGGGCCGAGCAGGATGGGCATGTCGCCGGTGAAGTCGATGGTACCAACGGCGTAGGCGTTGTCGTGGATGTTTGAAGGATGCAGGCCGGCTTCGCCGCCGTCTGGCCTCGCCCAGCGAGGCTTAGGACCAATCAGCCGGACACCGGTGCGGTCGCTCTGGTAGTGGACCTTCCACGGCGTGGAGAAGATCATCGCGATGTCTTCTTCGGTGAAGAACTCGGGCGCAGTATGCGGGCCGAAGAGGACGCCTACGGTCCATTCGCGGTTGAGGGCGGGGACGAAGCTGGCTGGCAGGGTTGCGGGCTGGTCGAGTTGTAGGTCCTGCTGACCGATGTGGAGGACATCGCCTGCGCGAAGCGCGCGGCCGGCGCTGCCACCAAAGCCGCCGAGGACGAAGGTGCTTCGGCTGCCGAGGTAGGGCTGCGTATCGAAGCTGCCGCGCACCGCAAGATAGGCGCGAATTCCTTCCTTTGAGGCTGCGCCGAGTGAAAGAACGCTTCCCTGCTTGACGTTGAATGCGGTCCATTGCGCAACGAGCTTGCCATCAAGCTTTGCGCCCATGTCTGCGCCGGTGAGGGCGATGAGGGTGTCGGCGTGGAACTTAATGCGGCCGCCCATTGTGGCGAACTCGATCGCGGCAGCGTTGGCGGCGTTGCCCACGAGGCGATTGGCGATGCGGAAGGAGAGATGGTCCATTGGTCCGGAGGGCGGGACGCCGACGTTCCAATAGCCGATGCGGCCGGGGTAGTCCTGGATGGTGGTCTGGGTTCCGCCGTCGAGGAACTCGAGGGCGCGCCGGGCAAAGGCGAAGGTGCCCAGGAATGAGGTTGTGACTTTTCCGGATACAAACTCTGGTGTCTGCAAGACTTCGCGCAGATAGCGGAGATTGGTTTCCGTTCCGTCGATAGCTGTGGCTTCAAGCGCAGCGGCCATCCTGGTTAGAGCTTCCTGGCGATCTTTACCGTGGACGATGATCTTCGCGATCATGGGATCGTAGAAGGAGGTGATGGTGGTGCCGGACTCGATCCACGTTTCAACCCGGGCGATCTGTGGGGATGGAAATTTGACCAGCGTCAGCTTGCCGGGGGTGGGCTGGAAGTTGTTGGCTGGATCTTCAGCGTAGACCCGGGCTTCGATAGACGCGCCTTTGGGGGAGACGGTGAAGGAATCGAGCGACGGCATCTCGTTTGCGGCCTGGAGAACCATCCACTCGACGAGATCGAAGCCCGTGACTTCTTCGGTGACGCCGTGCTCTACCTGGAGGCGGGTATTGACTTCGAGGAAATAGAACTTCTGGGTGTCGTCGTCGTAGATGAACTCGACTGTGCCAGCGGAGGCGTAGTTAACGGCCTTCGCGAGGAGGATAGCGGAGGCTTTGAGCTTGTCGCGGGTGGCGTCGGTGAGACCGGGTGCGGGAGTCTCTTCGAGGACTTTCTGATGCCGGCGCTGTGCGGAGCAGTCACGTTCGCCGAGTGCGAGGACGCCGCCTTTGCCATCACCGAAGACCTGGACTTCGATGTGGCGGGCGCGGGCGACATACTTCTCAAGATAGACGCCGCTGTCGCCGAAGTTGGCCTTGCTTAGCCGAAGGACCGAGTCATATGCATCTACCAGTTGCTCTGCCGATTGGCAGACGCGCATGCCGATGCCTCCACCGCCGCCGGAGCTCTTGAGCATGACGGGGTAGGTGAGGGTCTCGGCCTGGGTGAGGGCGTCTTCGAGGCTTGAGAGCAGGCCGGTGCCGGGCAACAGAGGAACGCCGCAGGCCTGGGCCGTAGCGCGGGCTGTGTGCTTCAGCGCGAAGGCGTCGATGTGTTCAGGTGCTGGGCCGATGAAGGTTATGCCGCGTGCAGCGCACTCGCGTGCGAAGGCGATGTTCTCGCTGAGAAAGCCGTAGCCAGGGTGGATGGCCTCTGCGCCTGTCTTTGCAGCGGCAGCAAAGATTGCTTCAAAGGAGAGATAGCTTTGCGCCGCTGGAGCTTCGCCGATGAGTACGGCTTCGTCGGCGTTCAAGACGTGTAAGGAGTTCCTATCGGCGGTGGAGTAGACAGCGACTGAGGCTACTCCCATGCGCGCCAGCGTGCGTTCGATTCGACATGCGATTGCGCCGCGGTTCGCAATCAGAACCTTCTTAAACATGCTGCTCCTGCTTGCCTGTCTGCTGCTTGCCTGTCTGCTGCTTGCCTGCTTGGTGGTTGTGGTTCCAGATAAGAATCCTGACAGGTGTTGGGTCATAACCGTTGCAGGGATTGTTAAGCTGCGGACAGTTGGAGATGACGATGAGGGTGTCCATCTCGGCGCGCAACTCAACATACTTTCCTGCGCCGGAGACGCCGTCTTCAAAGCTTAGGCCACCGTCGGGGGTGACGGGGACGTTCATGAAGAAGTTGATGTTTGCGGTGAGATCGCGCTTGTCGAACTCGCGGCCGGTCTTCTGCGACCAGGCGAGCGCACCCTTGAGGAAGCTTTGACGGCAGGCATGCATGTGCCGCTTCTCGAGGACGTACCGAACCATATTGCTCTCGGCGGAGCAGGCGCCCCCGAGTGTGTCGTGGCGTCCGCAGGTGTCGGCCGTGATGGTCATCAGCACGTTGCGTTCAGTCGAGATGAGCCTGGTTCCCGTGGTGAGATAGATGTTGCCCTGCTCGCGGATGGTGTCCTGTGCGCTATAGCGATCGGCATAGTTGTGGGCGTTGTAGAAGAGAGTGTCGACTGCTTGATTACCCTTAAGATCGACGATGCGGATGGTCTGGCCTTCGAGGATCTCGCGAACGAAGGAGTCGCCTGCGTCGACGGTTTCGTCGAAGATGGCGTCTTCAGCTTCGCGCTCGCTCATCGAACCTAATGTTTCTAACACTCTCAAACTCCTAAGTTGCTTAGAGGAAGTATCGCTCTGTGAGCGTAAAGCCGCGTGCATTCTCCGGGCGCGATGTGCGGCAGAGGTCATCAGGGCCGGGAGCTTCGACCTTCTTTATTGTGAGCTTGACTGGCCGCTGCGCGTAGACGGGACCGGGATCCATGGGATGCTGGCAGGTGTTCAGAATGACGAGGGTGTTCATCTCGGCGCGAAGCTCGACGGCGCTGCCTGCCTCGGCGTGATGTTCGACGAAGTGCATAGCTCCGCCTTCGAGGACTTCCACCTTGCTGAAGAAGTTCACGTTCATCATGAGGTCCCGGTTGTTGAGACCGTACTTGGCGAGTTCGATGAGGAAGCCGTCGAGGGTGTTCTGATTCCAGTCGTTGCAGGCATCCTGATAGGAACTCTGTCCGTATTTTTTCAGGACGAGGTCGGCATCGGAACAGCCGCCGAGTGGGTCGTGCCAGCCCACGGTGTCGTCGGTGATGGAACAGAGGATGCGGCCCATGTCGGAGTAGAGCACGGACCCCGCGGTGAGGCGGGCGATGTGCTGGGCTTTGAGGGAATCGGGGAGGCTGAGGCGCTCCGAAGGGTTGTCACCGTTCAGGAAGATTGCGCCCACGTTGCAATTGTCTTCGAGCGCTTCGATACGGAGCGCGGTGCCGCGTTTAAGGATGTGCGACCATGTCGATGAGCCTGGCAGCAGCTCTTCCCAAAGGACTGCAGGCTCCAAAAAGTCTCCTTCAAAACCACTGGAAAGGATATCTACTTCTGGTCTGGTGATAGCCGCCATACGCTCCCCATTGCTCCATTTGAAAGCCAGACTGAGTGAAAGCCAAAGCGGATCCCATCGCCCCCCGGGCCGCCCCATTGTGCGGCGACTTTGCTGGTGACAGGGTCGATCTTCGTTATGGGGAAATCGAACATGGTGGCCCAGATGAAGCCATCGCCGAAGGTCATCTCGCCTCCACCGCCCTCTATCCCGCAGGGGATAGTTGCGAGGACAGCGCCGGTCGAGGCGTCGACTCGGGAGATGGTTCCGTCGCCCTGGTTGAGCGTCCAGATCGAGCCTGCGCCAGCGGTGAGGAAGCGCGGCTTGGGGCCTACGGGAATCATCTTGAGGACCTGGCCGGAAGCAGGATCGATTTTAAGTAATTGATCGTGGCCGAAGGAGGAGACCCAGAGGAAGCCGTCGCTGAAGAGCGGGTTTTCTGATTCAGACGGGAGAGGAAAGCTATTGACTATGGCGTTGGTTGCGGGGTTGATGCGAACAAGGGTGGATGGCTTGGTGACGATCCATACGGAGCCGTCCCCGATGGTGATGCCGCCTTCGGAGTTGGCGGGGTCAGCAGCGACCTTGGCGATGACTTTGCCGGTGGCGGGATCGATGCGCATGACGGCGTGATCTTTGCAGCTCGGCGACCAGACGGAGCCAAAGCCGTCGGCGAGGCCGGAGCATGGCCGGGCGATGTCCACGATAAAGCCGACTTTATTGGTGGCCTCGACCATCTGTACAACGTGATCGGCGCGGCCGGTGGTGACCCAGACTGAATCCCTCGTAACGACCGACCAGTCGGGGCTGCCGCTGATTTCGAAGTCGGCGATCTTATCGATGGTGCTCATCGAGCGTGAGACGCCAGGCGTAGCGACGCCTTTACGGACTGGTTCGGCGGGATGAGCGGCTGGAGCTTGACCGATGGCAATCGCAGTGAGGGCAAACACACCGATGAGGAGCGTTGTTGCGTTCAAGCACATGGGCAAATTGTTCGAAGGCATGCCTTCAAGACTCCTTGAAACAGGTCGGCGAAATAGGTCGGCGAAGAGCGGGTAAGTGTCGATGTTAGCCCAGAGCGACGGGAGCGTCGGCCGCCTATTGCCTCTCGCAATCACGAGAATAGAGCTTGGTTATGGGCGAGTGATGGCTCAGTTGCACACCTTAGAATGACGGCATCACACAAAATATCCATCAGGAGTATTGCTTGCGAGAGCCGAACGTTGCCCCTGAATCGTCATTGCACGTTGCACGGAGAGCGATGGTGCGTCGCCATCTCTCCTGCCTGGTGCTGGCATCATTGCTCATTTACGAAGCAATGCCTGCAGCAATCGCGCAGATCAGAGCGATGCCAAAGGCGGCTTCGTCGAAGAGCGCGAAGAAAGGTGCGGGTAAAGACGGTGAGTCGAAACCTGCGGAGGCCAAGCCGGAGAAGATGGCCTACGACTATAACCTGCCGGGTGCGGACGGTAAGGATGTGCCGGTTGCGAACTACAAGGGCAAGTTCATTTTGATCGTGAACCTTGCACGCAAGTCCTCGTACAACGACCAGCTTCCAGCGCTGGTCAAGTTGAATGACAAATACAAGGACAAAGGACTGGTTGTGATTGGGATCCCCTCCAATGATTTTGGTGCCGAGGAGCCGGGCACACCGGCGGAGATCCAGAAGGCGTATGCGGATGCGAAGGTCGACTTTCCGGTGATGGGGGTCTCGAAGCTGAGTGGCGACGCAGAGCTGCCGATCGCTACATTCCTGACGAAAAGCAAGGGTGCACCTGCGGGTGGGCCAATCCATTGGAACTATACGAAGTTCATCATTGACAAGAAGGGCGCTGTGATTGCGCGGATGAACTCTGATGTCGCTCCCGATTCGCCGGAGTTCCTTACGACGATCGACCAGGTACTGGATGGTACGTACAAGCCAGCCAAGAAGGGTGGCGACAAGCCGGGTGCGAGCGACGATGACGATGACGAGTAAGCGAGCATAAACAAGCTCTATGAGTCTGATTGATTGCTGCCATAGACATGTATTTGCAACAGAATCTGGCATAAACTGTACCTGTTGAGACGCTTTCCGTCTTACTGCTTCTTCTGGACGTCCCCGCGTCGTGACTCCAGAGGCAGCCTGCCCACTCGAACCCGAGGATGCGGCATTCCATACATGTTTCTCGAATAGCTGAATCCAGACACAAGGGTGCCAATGCAAGCGTTCAAGCTTCGTTCTCTCGCTTTAGCCTGTGCTTTCGCAACGATGATTGCGGCGCTATCTCCGACGTGTGCGCAGGCGCAGACACCGACATTCACTGTGGGCTGGTCGGTGTATGCGGGATGGAACCCTTACTTCTATATGCAGAAGTCGGGCATTTTAAAGAAGTGGGCGGACAAGTATGGCATCGCGATCAAGGTGCAGCGGTTTGACTACGCGGCTTCGCTTGATGCATTTGTCGCAAAGAACATCGATGCCTGCACGATGACGAACATGGAGGCGTTCGATCTGCCTGCTGCTGCGGGGGTGGATTCGACGGCAATCATCGTGGGTGACTACTCGAACGGCAACGATGCTGTTCTGGTGCGGAACGGATTGAACTTTGGATCGCTTCCGGGTAAGCCGATCATGCTGGTGCAGAAGACTGTGTCGGAGTACCTGCTTGAGCGCGGGATGGTGCTGAACGGGCAGCAGTCGCAGCTATCGAAATTGAAGCTGATCAATACATCCGATTCCGACATCGTGGCGGCGTTTATGAACAACAAATCGAACCAGGCGGTGGTGACATGGAAGCCGCTGGTATCACAGATCGTGGGCGACAAGAGTGTGACGAACATCTTCGATTCGTCAAAGATTCCAGGCGAGATTCTGGACTTGCTGGTGGTACGGACCGAGGTGTTGAACAAGCCGGAAGGGCAAAAGTTTGCCAAGGCCATTACGGGTGCGTGGTATGAAACAGTGCAGCAGATTGCGACCGGGCAGGCAAATGCGATCAAGTACTCGGCCGCGGCTTCCGGGGATTCAGTTGATTCGTATAAAGAGCAATTGAAGACGACGGCGCTATTTGCCACGCCAAAGTCTGCGGCTGACTTCACGAATGGATCTGACCTGCAGCAGAAGATGGACCTGGTGCGGAAGTTCTGCTTTGCGCATGGACTGTTGGGTGAAGGCACGAAGTCTGCGGATGATGTGGCGATTCTGTATCCGAATGGGACGATCCAAGGCCGCAAGGACCGTGTGAGATTTCGCTACAACTCTGACTTTATGCAGGCCGCACAACAAGGAAAGCTGTAACGCCTATGGCTATGCTCGCCAATCCGTTTGATATCCAGGCGCGGCCAAACCGGCTGCTGACACAGGCACTCTCGTGCCTGCTGTTTATCGTGTGTATCGGGCTGTACATGCAGACGTCTGCGAATCGGCATCGGGAGAACCCTGAGGACCGGGTTGTGCCGAATCAGCACCAACTCTTTGCGGGGATCAGGTCTGCGGTGCTTGAGCCGGCGGAAGAAGATGATTACATCGCGCCAGACAATGCTTCGACATGGGAACGCATGCATCACTCGATGATCTGGAAGGACACCGCATCAAGTGGGCGGCGATTCTTGATCAGCCTGTTGCTGCTGATTCCGGCGGTAGTGCTGGCGTTGCACATTGGCTTATTCCCGTGGTTTGGCGCGGGATTTCTAAGATTTGTGTTGTTCTTTGACAAGATCGTTGCGCTGTCGCTGCTGCCAATCTTGTTTATCGTGTTTGGAATTGACGAGTGGTCGAAGATTGCGCTGATCGTGATTGGCGTTGCGCCGACAATGATCCTCGACGTAACACAGATGGTCAAGGCGGTTCCGCAGGAGCAAATTGTGAAGGCGTTCACGCTGGACGCGAACAACTTCGATGTGGCGTATCGGGTGGTATCCAGGCAGGTGATGCCGCAGGTCATCAACAGTCTTCGTCTGAACCTGAAGCCCATGATGCTCTTCCTGTTTGCTGGCGAGATGATCGCCGCGTCGGACGGTCTCGCCTATCGGATCGCCATCATGCGCCGACACATGGGCATGGACATCATTCTCCCGTACGTCCTGTGGGTTGCGTTTCTTCTGTTTCTCATCGACATTTCTCTGCGGGTCCTGAACCGGAGGTTGCACCCATGGTTTCAGGCATGAGCACCCCTGACATGACGGTACCTATGGCGCTTCCGGCGACAGACAGCCGTGCCGTGGCGGCGACGGTGCGTGAGACGCATTCAGTCAGCATAGAGAACGTTTCGGTTTCGTATCCGATCGCGAACAAGGCGCGGCGGACAGTGCTCGAGAACATCTCGCTAAAGATCGAAGAGGGTGAGTTCGTTGTGCTGCTGGGCGAGACGGGGTGCGGCAAGAGCACGCTGCTGCGCATGATGCTGGGCCAGGAGCGGCCTACGTCGGGGCAGATCTCGGTTGCGGGCAGCGTGGTCGAGCGCGTGGATGCGCGGTCGGGATATGTTCCGCAACGGTATTCGCTGTTCCCCGACCGGACGGTGCTAGAAAACCTTTGCATGGGCCCTGAGACTTCGAAGTACCACATCCTGGGGCGCCTGCTGCCTGGGTTCCGGGCATTCCGTCGCGAGGTGCGCGCAGAGGCTTGCCGGCAACTTGCGCACATGGGGCTGCAGCAGTCTGACGCCTCAAAGTATCCGCACCAGCTTTCGGGCGGGATGCAGCAGCGGGTTGCCATCGCACAGACGCTGATGATGAAGAATCGCGTGCTGCTGATGGATGAGGCGTTTAGCGCGCTCGATCCGGCCACGAGGTCGAGCTTGCAACGATTGCTGCGCAACGTGTGGCAGGAGACACGGCCGACGGTGGTGTTTGTGACGCATAACACGGCTGAGGCGCTTTACCTGGGAACCCGCGTCGTGGTGCTTGCCCGCGCAAGCCGCGAGGACAGCTGCGGCTCTCATGTGGCGTTGGATCTCAAGCTGGCCGACTCAGGAATGAGTCTGCGGACGCATGGGCAACAGTTCCTAGACCTGGTCGATCACGTTGACAGCTTTTCGCGTGGCGACCGAAAGACAACCTTAGACGTTAGCTCTGAAGAATTGGAAGAGCGCACGTTGATCTCTCACGGAGAGAAACAGATATGAGTTACTTGAAGCCAGCCACCTCGAAAGTTTTCTGCCAAATTGCTGGGCTCTGCCTGGTTGCGACTGTCAGTACGATTGCTGTGAGCGACGTTGCGGCGCACCATACTGTTCATGCACAGGAGAAGGCCGTGACTCCCGTTGCGGCTGCGGCCCCGGCGCGTGCTGGCGGCCTGACGGCGGAGCAGCTTGCGGCGACCTCATCGCAGGAAGATCCAACGCAGTTCTTCACGCAGAAGATACGGCCGGTGCTGGCGCAGAACTGTTATCGCTGCCATACGACCGAGGCTGCAGGCGGGTTGCGGCTCGACTCGCGTGCGGGGGTGCTGAAGGGTGGCGACTCCGGAGCGGCAATGGTTCCGGGTCATCCGGACACAAGCGTGATCATCGCCGCAATCCAGCAGACCGGCGACCTGAAAATGCCGCCGAAGGGCGGGAAGCTCTCGGACGGCGACATTGCGAACATGATCGAGTGGGTGAAGCGTGGTGGCATATGGGACAGCGCAGAAGCTGTCACTCCCCTGGCGGTTTCGCTTTCCACCGCGCAGGCCAAGGCTGGCCCAGGTGATGATTTCTTCGAGAATAATGTTCGGCCGATCTTTGCGAACAACTGCTCGAGCTGCCACATGGATAAGGCCGCAGGAGGCCTGAGTCTCAACTCACGTGAAGAGATGCTGAAGGGCGGCGAGACGGGACCGGCGATCGTCGTTGGCGATCCTGAGAAGAGCCTGCTGCTGCAGGCCGTCCACCAGACGGGCGACTTGAAGATGCCGCCGAAGGGCGCAAAGTTAACGGCTGCGGAGATCGACACGCTGTCGCAGTGGGTGCGGATGGGAGCGCCGTGGCCAAAGAGCGCGACACCTGTTCGCACGGGCAAACAGATTACTGATGACATGCGGAAGTGGTGGTCGTTTCAGCCGCTGCAGGTGACTGCCGTTCCGGAGATCAAGGACCCTGCGTTGAAGGGTTGGGCAAAGACGGACATCGATCGCTTTGTGCTGGCCAAGCTGGAAGAGAAAGGCCTGAAGCCTGCGGCAATGGCAGACAAGCGGACGCTGATTCGCCGCGCCACACTTGACCTGACCGGTCTGCCGCCAACGCCTGAAGAGATTGACGCATTCGAGAAGGACTCTTCGGCAGACGCCTATGCCAAGGTGCTTGATCGCCTGCTTGCCTCGCCTGCCTATGGGGAGCGCTGGGGACGACACTGGCTCGATGTTGCGCGCTACGGGGATGATGACATTCGTGGCCTGGATCCGCGGGGGCGTGGGTACATGCCGTTCGATGGAGCGTGGGTCTACCGCGACTGGGTGATCAAGCAGGTCAATGATGACCTTCCGTACGATCAGTTCGTAAAGAAGCAGCTGGCTGGCGACCTGATGTCGAAGAAGCCGACTGCGGACGATTTGAAGGGCACCGGTTTCCTTGGCGGAGCACCGTGGATCTGGGACCAGGCCGAGCCGATACAAGGTCGCGCAGACGAACGAAACGAGCGGATTGATGCAGTAACGCGGGGCTTTCTTGGACTGACGGTTGCCTGTGCGCGCTGCCACGATCACAAGTATGATCCGATCCTTGCGAAGGACTACTACGCGCTTGGTGGTATCTTCGCCAGCTCGACGTACAAGGAATACAACTTTGTACCTGATGAAGAGGTGACCTTCTGGCGCGAGAAGCTGACCAAGGCAAACGATAAGGACAAGGCGACACAGGAATACATTCAGCGGGCCAGCATGCAACTTTCGGAGGCTTACGCGGCACAGACCTCTGACTACATGGTTGCGGCATGGCGCGTCGCGGGCAAACCAAAGATGAAGTCCGCTGATGCTGCCGATCAGGATCGTCTGGATCCGGAGCTGCTGGATCGCTGGGTTGCTTTCCTTGCGAAGAAGCCGCTGTTCTATCCAGACCTGAAGGAGTGGCAGGCCATGATTGCGCAAGGTGGGACGGAAGACCAGGCAAAATTCCTGGGTGATTCGTTCCAACAGCGTATTCAGGATCTGGTTCTCGAGAACAAGGCGATCGAGCTTGAGAATGACAAGATCAAGGCAAAATCTGGCGTCATTACGGAACATCCGAAAGACGCCAAGCCTTCCGACTTCGATACCTACGATGAGTTCTGCCCCGGCTGCACGCTGGAGTTGAAGGTGATGTCGACAGAAAAGGCAAACCTTTACTCGGACCTGTTTATTCGCCAACTCGGCACGGGCGTCTTTGAGGAACGCGGTCTGCCAGGGCTGTTTGCTTTCCGCGGATGGGACATGGTTCGTCGGCTCGGTCCGGCGGAACAAGCCTACCTTTCTACTCTGCAAAAGAATGGAAGCAACTTCAAGAAGGTTGGTGAGCAGTATCCGTTTGTGCACGGCGCGACCGACAAGCCGCAGGCGATCAACATTGCGCTGGATCTGCGCGGTAACCCGCACGCCCATGGTGACATTGTGCCTCGAGCGTTTCCAACTGTGCTTGGGCCGGCAAGCAAGAAGCCATACACCGAAGGAAGCGGAAGGCTCCAGTTGGCGGATGACATTGTTGCAAGTCCGATTGCCAGCCGCGTTTACGTGAATCGCGTTTGGAAGTGGCACTTCGGCACAGGCATTGTAAATACCGCTGACAACTTTGGCGCGATTGGCGACCCGCCGTCAAACCAGGCGCTGCTCGACTACATGGCTATTCAATTCCAGAAGAATGGCATGTCGCTGAAAAAGCTGCAGCGAATGATCATGCTTTCAGCCGTGTATCAGCAGGTGACGAAGGAGACGCCGGAGGAGCATGTGAAGGATCCGCTCAATCGGTACTACTCGCACTTCTCGCTACAGCGGCTGGATGCGGAACAGCTTCGCGACTCGGTGCTGTTCGTTGCAGGGGACTTGAATTCTAAGGAGACGGGCGGACCGGCGACTCAACTTGGTCTGGACAACGATAAGCGTACGGTGTACGCCAAGGTAAGCCGCTTCCACATCGATCCGTTTCTGCAGGCCTTTGACTTCCCTAACCCGACGTTTACGGCCGAGCAGCGATTCTCGACAAACGTGCCGGTGCAGCGGCTTTACTTTATGAACGATCCATTTGTGTACAAGCAGGCCGAGGTGCTTTCGAAACGCGTTTACCCGAAAGGCGATGACGCGGCCCGAATCACGGAGACGTACAAGCTGGTGTATGGCCGCGCCCCTACGGCGGCCGAGTTGCAGGCCGGCATCGACTTCCTGAAGACCACGCCCGATAAGCCGGGATACATGATCAACCAGGAGCCTATCAGCGCGTGGAAGGAATATTGCCGCGTGCTCTTCAGCTCGAATGAATTTGAGTTCCTAAATTAGTAAGCCACGCCGGGAACTAATTAGCCACCGCTGGACCTAACAGGCAAACGCAGCAGCAGGAGACCACATTATGTCTTGCCAAAAACCGAAACCTACAACACGACGTGAAGCACTTCGCACCATTGGCGGCGGATTTGCCATGATGAGCTTTGCCGGGATGATCGGCGAATCACTCGCACAGGCCGAAGTTCTCGAGGCAAAGAACCCCGGATCCGTCGCGGCGGATACTGCAGCAACGAACCCGTGGATGATGAAGGACCCGAACTTCAAGCCGAAGGCCAAGCACGTCATCTTCCTGTTCATGAATGGCGGGCTGTCGCACATCGATAGCTTCGACAACAAGCCGATGCTGACCAAATACCATGGGCAGCCGATGCCGGGCGGCGACCTTGGGCATGAGCGGAAGACGGGCACGCTGATGAAGTCGCCATTTGAGTTTTCCCGCTACGGCAAGAGTGGCCTGGAGGTGTCGGAGCTCTTCCCGAACGTGGGCGCATGTGCGGATGACATCTGCGTGGTGCGGTCGGTATTCACAGAGATCCCGAATCACGAGCCGGCTCTGATCATGATGAATACAGGCGCGAACATTATCGGGCGTCCGTCGATGGGAGCGTGGTTGACGTATGGACTTGGGGTGACGAACAAGAACCTGCCCGGATTTGTTGTTCTATGCCCGCAGGTGCCGAGTACCGTTGGGCCGCCGCTATGGAGTGCGGGATTTCTTCCAGCGGTAAACCAGGCCACCTATGTGTCAAGTGACACGCGCGATAAAAACTTCGACCCTTACAAGCTGATTCCCGATATTCACAACGAGAAGTACGACATATCGCAGCAGCGTAAGGAGCTTGATCTTGTGAAGAAGCTTGACGCAATCAATGCGACGGACACGTATGGGCCGTCCGATGCTGACCCGCAGCTTGAAGCGACGATTGGGTCTATGGAGACGGCATTCCGGATGCAGACCGAGGCGCCGGATGTGTTTGACGTGCGCAAGGAGTCCGATGCGGTGATCAAGATGTATGGCGAGGGCTCGACTGCCCGCGGGTGCCTGACTGCTGCTCGATTGATCGAGAAAGGCGTGCGGATGGTGCAGGTCTACTATTCGCTCGGCGACCCATGGGATGCGCACGCTGACATCCAAGCGCACCGCAAGAATGCGAAGGACTCGGACCAGCCTTTCGCTGCGCTGATCAAGGACCTCAAGGCACGTGGACTACTCGACGAGACGATTATTGTGTGTGGGTCGGAATTTGGCCGGACGCCGGTAGTTGAGATCGGCGGTGCGGGTACACACGCGGGGCGCGACCACAACCCTCATGGCTTTTCAATGTGGCTGGCGGGCGGCGGGATCAAGGGCGGGACGACGTATGGCGCGACCGATGACTTTGGCTGGAAGGTCGCCGACAAGCCCGTGCATGTGCATGACATCCACGCGACCATTCTTTACCTGATGGGCATCGATCACACGAAGCTTACGTTCCGATCGAGTGGGCGTGACTTCCGGCTGACGGATGTCTCGGGCAAAGTGATTCACGATATCATCGCCTGAAATGACAAAGCAGCTTACGCTTTCAGTGTTGCTTGCGGCGACAGCCCTGACCGGCTGTCGCGCAAAGCCACCTTCGAAGTTCGATACGAAGGTCGTGACGTGGACCAAGCACCACATCACCATCGGCGGGAAAAAGGACAAGAACCCGATCGAGGCTTCCATCGATAACATCGATGAAGGCAAGCAGGCGTTTACTTCCTACTGCATGGTGTGTCATGGGCTGGACGGGCAGAATACCGGTGTGCCCTTTGCAGCGACGATCTCGCCGCCTATCCCTTCGCTCGCGAGCGAGAGCGTGCAGGCCTATAGCGATGGACAGTTGAAGTGGATCATCAAGAACGGAATCTTCCCGTCGGGTATGCCGCCTTCTAACGGCGATTTTTCGGATCGCGAGATGTGGGAGATGGTGCTGTATATCCGGCATTTGCCGAAGGCGGGAAGTTTAGGTGAGCCGCCGGTTTATGGTGGATCGAAGGACAAGTAGCGTCAGACATCCTCGGCAGCTTGATGAGTAAGCCGTTTAAGAACAAGAACCAGAGCGATTATGACCCGACCTATTTCGCCTCCTGGTCCCACATCTTTGCACGCTGCTCTTTGACATGCTTCTCGTAGGTGGCCTGTTCTCCTGGTGTCATAAAGGCGGGACCTACGGGCCAGACGGAGATGTCGCGCATGACGTAGCGACGTGGAGTCCCGTGCATGGATTTCACGGCCGCATCGATCTCGAGAAGGGTCCCACGTGAGAGGGCCAACTCGTGCTCGTTGGGCTGGTACATGGTGCCTACTGCGTAATCGAGGAAGGGCGTGCTGGTCTGTTCGATGTGGTTGCCGAGAATGTGGGCGACGGGCTTTCCCTCTGTGAACTTCACAAGACGATCGAGGCTAGCTTCAAAGGCCGGAAAGTCGTTGACGTAGATGCGTCCGGGGTAGACGGTGTCTCCTCCCAGCAAGACTCCGGTCCTTGCGTCGTACAGTGCAACGCTGGCCTTGCTGTGGCCCGGGATTGGAATGAGGTCGAGGATGCGGCCGCCGAGGTCAACATGGCCAATGTCCTCCGGCCAGTTAGCGATGCCGTAGAACTTCTTAGTGGCCTCGACCTCTGAGGGAATGAACGTTACGGGCATGGCGGGATCGTTCATCGCCTGGATGGCTTTGTCTCCGAAGGTGTGATCTTCGTGTTCGTGCGTGTGGGCCACGATGAGCGGGATGCTGGTCCGACCGTTGCGGGCCAGCCAATTCTTCACCAGCAGCTGAAGGGCCGGCGCAAGATTGCCGTTACGCGAACCGGTGTCCATGAGCAGGGCCCTCTCTTTGCCGAAGATGAGGAAGACAAACGGCTTCTCATAGTCGGTGCAAGGCGACTGCCGCATGATGTAGAAGTCGGGGTTGTACTCGTGCACCTGCCACTCAGGAATCTCCATGCACTTTGGTTGTTGGGAGTACCAGGTTGCTGGAAGCGTTCCGCGTTCGAGGCCGCCACCATCTGGCTGCGACAGCTGACCGGACGCTAAACATGTGAATGTCAGTCCAGCTGCAAGACCTGCCACTATGCGCGCTCTGTAGAACATGATTATCCTCATTCGCTGCTGATTCCAAAAAGATCCGGCGCGCCATCCGTTTGGAGTGCGCGCCGGTAGGTGGGTGGATTTATTTAGAAGATGAACTTGCCAGAAAACTGCATCTGCCGGGGCTGCAAGAGAAGCGAAGTGGTGCCGGGCTGCGATCCCTGGCCGGGCTGGTTGGCGCTGTTTTGATAGATACCGAAGTTGCTGCTGGTCCCATCGGTCTGCGGATTTGAAAAGCGGTTCGTGTTCAGGACGTTGAAGACTTCGGCAGAGAGTCGGATCTCTGATTCATGGAAGATGTGGAAGGACTTCGACAATCCATCGTCGAGCGAGAGATATCCATCCGAGCGGAAGTTATTGCGCTGCCCGGATTCACCGACATACGCAAAGCGAAGGTTGGCATGGGCCTGTGCAGAGGAGATGCCCTTGAGAGCGGACTCAGTTTGTGTGTTGGAATCGTAGTGGTGGCCGCCCGTTGGAATAGGAGCAGTCGCGACCATGTAGCTGTCGAACGCGAAGTTAGTACCCCAGTTTTCGCCAGCGTTCGCACTGAATGGGAAGCCAGTGCTGTAGTGGACGACGCCGTTTAGCTGGAAGCCACCAAAGATGCTGTCGACAAACTTACTGTTATTGAAGAACCGCTGGCCTCTACCAATCGGGAAGGGTGCCGTGTAGTTAGCGGTGAGATTATGCCGAACGTCGAAGTCTGACAGACCGTAGAGCTGGTGAGGCAAGAAGGTGTTGACGACCGGACTTCCGTTCGAACTCCGCTCAGGATCGGAACCTTCGTCGAAAGACTTCGAATAGGTGTAGTTGACGTCGTACTCCAAACCGGACCGCATGGCCTGCCGAACCGACAGCTGGAGGGCGTGGTAGTTGCTGGAACCTGTAGTCGATTGCGCGTAGACCGAGGAGGTTTGGGGATAAAAGAAGCGGAAGGATTGGCCGCCTGAAGATGCGGTTGGGTCGGTGTCGGCGTTGAACAAGGGGCCGGTCTCGTTGCCACGGTTCCCTTGCAGCTGGGCGTAGTACGCTTGCGCACCGGTGTAGTGTTTGGCCGCGGTCGTGGCTGTCATTGGTACGTCAAACGTGACGTTCGGGAAGACGTTCTGGAAGAAGCCAGATTCAGGGACTACGGAGGCATCGACGCCTGCATCGATCATCCGGTCATAACCCTGAGCAGCCTGGTAGTAGGATTGAGCGCTGCCTGGGTCATACAGGTTGGTGGGCATGGCGACGTCGAGATTCTGGAGAAGATGACGTCCGAGGCGACCTACGTAAGAGGCCGTGAAGGCGAAGTTATGTGCGAACTCGTGCTGGATCGTTAGATTGAACGTCTCTGCGTAGGGGGTCTTCTGCTTGTCGTTGATGCTGTAGTCGAAGGTGAATGCGCTCTCTTCTGGAGTGAATGGAAGCGTCAGTGTGCCGGTGGCCCCTTCTACGGCGGGAACATCGTGATAGCCGGTGAACCGAGGGTTCGAGTCGAGCAGCGTGTAGGTATCTTTGTTCGTCTTCGAAAGGGACAGCAGCGAAGACGAGTTCGACTGATAGGAGTCGATCACGCCGGCTCCGAAGTGATCGTATGCGAGAGCAAAGCCACCGTGGAACGATGTCCTATTGTCGGCAGTTGAGTACGCGAAGGCGACGCGCGGAGCAAAGTTCTCTTTCTGCGCTGTCCAGAAGTTGGGCTGATTGTTCACCGACCCAGCGCTGCGGAACGAGATGTCCGTCGTATAGGCGGTACCAGCAGCTGCGGCCGAAGCACGGTTCTGCAGGAAGGTGTCGAGTGGAATGGTGGGCGCGATCTGCTGACCATCCTTCTCGTAAGGTACACCGAGGTACACATACCGGAGTCCAGCCGTTAGAGTGAGGCGTGAATTGACCTTCCACTGGTCCTGCAGGTAATACTCCTGCTCAACATTTTTGAAGGTGTGCGTAGGCACCCCACCGGTGGCGAGAGGCACAAGTGAGTTGCCCTTGACCTGGAACTCAGTCCCGGTCTGTGCTGTCTCAATCGCACCGACGTTTGCGATGATCGCGTTGTTGTAGAAGTTCGAGAAATCTCCGGAAACTGTACCGCAGTCGGGGCAGGTAAATTGTGCGGGATCTAGACTTCCACCCGCTTTGCCGCCCTGGTTTGCGATCGCGGCGCTGGCGAGCAGGTCAGGACTTACGTTCGCGTATGAGAGGAGCGGCGCGTCGAAGTACTGCGCATTGGAGATGAGGTAGATGTTGGCGCCAGCCTGGAGCGTGTGCCTGCCTCTTACATAGGTGAGATCGTCCGAGAAGTTGTTTGTCATTACGTTATAGAGCGAAGAGGTTGAGGTCGCGGTGATGGTGTCGAATGCGCCGAAGTTCGTATAGGGCTCGCTTCCTGTGCCGCGCGATGCGCTTCCCACACGCGTGAGTCCGTACCTTGCATTGTTGGTCAGCCTGTCGTTGATGGTCCAGATGTGGCCTGCCGCTATTCCCTTGCTGTTGCCAAACACGCTTGACGCTGCCGGCAGTCCGGGAAATTCAAGGGCTGTCTCCTGATTATCGCTTTGAAGGTTGGCACGAACAAAGACCGACTGATGAGAGTTGATGGTGTAGTCGAGGCGTGCGATGTTGGTGATCTGGTGGAGCGGAGCTGGCGAGACGAAGTTATAGTTGCCGGTGTTCAGACCGTCGCCGCCGCCGGGTGCATTCGAGATCGGGAATGTGTTGAAGTAAGCGACTGCGGCGGTGTTCGTCGCCGGCGCGTAGCAGGTGACGCCAGGAAGAGTACAGTTACCATCCTTTGGAACGCCGTTCATCGAAGCGATATCTGCCGGGGTCAGGGTCTTAGTCACCGTGCCATTTGCGCATTGTGCGGCGGTTGGACACGCCGTGTATTGGACGTTTCCGGTGATCAGGCCTCCGCCACCGAAGGCCGAGGGGACGGTGCGACCGACGGGAATGTCGCTTGCCTGCTTGAATCCTTCATAAGCACCAAAGAAGAAGAGCTTGTCTTTCCTGATTGGAAGACCGAGCGAAGCGCCATAGGTGTGCTGCAGCACCTTTGCCGCAATGTTTGGCTCTCCCGAGCTTAGTTGGGCCTGCTTGATGAACCAATTGTTTGAGGCGGTGGCGGGGTCACGATAGTACTCATACGCGCTTCCATGGATGGTGTTTGTGCCGCTGCGCGTGACCAGCGAGACCTGTGCCCCGGAGGAACGGCCTGCATCCGCGTTTGCGTTTGTGGTGGTTACGCGAAATTCTTCAACCGAATCGCGTGTTGAACGCAGGGCTCCGTTGAACGCGTAGCCGAAGACCTGATCATTGTTGTCCACACCGTCAAGGGTGATGTTTGATTGGTCCTGGCGTGCGCCATTGACGATCCCTGTGCGGCTATCCGTGTTCAAGCCGCCGGTCTGCGCGCCGCTGTCCAATGCCAACACGCCGGGCTGTAACGAAAGCAGGTACGTGATGTTATTGGCAAGGTAGGGCAGGTTCTGCACCTGGGTGCTGTTGAACGCCTTCCCCAGGGTCCCGTCAGAGGTGTTCAGGTCTGCGAGGTTGGTTTCTACGTTGATGATGTCGCTGGTACCGGCCGTGAGTTTGAAGTTCAGCTTCAAGGGTGTGGAGACGAGCAGTTCCACCTGCTCATCCTGCTCTGAGAACCCTGGCGCGCTTACCTTCACGAGGTAAGTTCCTGGCTGAATCTGCTCGAAGGAGAATTCGCCTTTCGTCTTCGACTGGGTGACCTGGTTGGTCCCTGTCGCTTTATTCAGGAGGGTAACACTTGCGTTGGCCAGGTTAGCGCCGGTTGCGTCTGTCACGGTTCCCGAGAAGGTCGTGGTGTTCGTCTGGGCCAGGAGCGCTGATGAGAGGAGACCAGGGGCGAAGACGACCAAGGCGAGAAGAAGAGCGCTGCTATAACGCAAAAGACGAGTCATCATGAAGATCCTCCAGGAAGAGAAACATTGGAAACAGATGGAGCTGTGTCTTGGCACTCGTGGACGAACTACGGATCGATGGTGGTGATATTGGCCAGAAGAGGATTGGTGAATGCCCAATCAACTCTTTTCAGTCCTGCTGGACGAACTCAGACGGTATGCGTCGTGGCAAACGTTGAGCAGGCAATCTTGAAGCGAACCCGATATTGCCAAATGATCTCGGCAAGTTGAGATTCACGGCAGAATCAAACATTTCAGGTGTTCTAGACGGTGACCTGATTATGCGGAGATGCTGTCGAGAAATCAATAAGTCATTCTCGATCGCTTATTCTGCATATAGACAAAGCGCATGGAGCAACGCGCAACCGCGATGAGATGCATAAAATCCGGCTATACCGCACATAGTCGAGTTAGAACGCTTCGACCTCCAACCGTAGACGTCCGCCTGTGCAGGCGTTGGTCGAAGTTCAGGTTCAATCGCGGCGTTCGAACTCACAAAGGATGCACGTGAACTTTGATTGGCTTAACACCTTTTTGGAAGTAACACGTCAGAAGAGCTTCTCGCGGGCGGCAGAAAAGCTGCATGTTACGCAGCCTTCTGTCTCGGCACAGATCCGGGCGCTGGAGTCGTACGTGGGGCACAGACTGCTTGACCGAGGTGGCGGGAAGGTAACGCTGACCGGTGCAGGTAAGCTCTTCCAGCCATTCGCCGATCAGTCGCTGCTGCAGTTGAAGGAAATGCGGCTGACCCTTGCGGACATGGAGCGGATGCCGCGCGGCAGTCTTACGGTGAGCGCGAACGATTCTACGGCACT
Organism: Acidobacteriaceae bacterium; assembly: GCA_903642265.1. Taxonomy (GTDB): domain Bacteria; phylum Acidobacteriota; class Terriglobia; order Terriglobales; family Acidobacteriaceae; genus Edaphobacter. Next base: position 83,348 of record CAHJWN010000003.1, read on the forward strand.
GTATGTACTTCCACTGCTGATCAGTAAGTTCAAAAAGCAGTTCCCCAAGGTCGCTCTGAACATCGTTCGAGCAGAGCGATCAAAGACGCTGGAGCTTGTGCTTAATCGCGAGGTGGAATTCGGAATTGTGTCACTGCCCGTACGCGATCCACGACTTCGGGTTGAACTGATCCACGAGGACAGGCTGGTGCTGGTGGTTCCGGCCGGGCATCCGATTACTGAAGTCAAAGCGCCGTCACTCTCGGACGCGGCGAAGTACGAGTTCCTGGTGCCGAAAGAGGGCCGCAGGCGCGAGTTGATCGACCATTTGTTCATCCAGAACAAGACAGCTCGTCGGATCGCAATGGAGTTGGACTCGAGTGAGTTGCTGAAACGACTGATCGTCGCGGGCCTTGGCATCAGTTTCATGCCGCACATCAACGTTCTGGATGAGGTGAAGCAGGGATTACTGCAGACGGTCGATATCGAGGGCGTCGATATCCCAAGGAACCTCGCCCTGATCTCTCCGCTGGACAGCACTTTGACACGCGCCGGAACGGCATTTTTCAAATCCGCGACGGGCAGCCGGTAAAAAGCCAGCTAATCGATGGGTTACTGCTCTTCTCGCCTAAGACACGCAAGAAGAGCAGCGGAACGGCGCGGGTCAGCCACATAGCAGCCAGCATCCGGCGTTCCATTCTGTCTCTGCAATGCTCCTCACGCCACAGTACCCAATGGGTAAAGGACATAGATGCATCGTCTCGTAAAGGGTAGGTCGGGCGACAGATGATGGCCGGTCTTGTTGCGTTTACGCGACAGACTTCGGCCGCCGAGCTCAAAACATGAGTGAAAGTGTCGTTATGAGATTCGCGGACATGACACATTCCGCGGCTCCGGCGGCCTTGTTGCTTATACGCAACAGACAAAGGGCCTACTGTAGCATTAGAGATACAACAAACATCTAGCGCATAAGAAACTCTGGAGCTTATCCTGCGTCCGTCGACTTTTTCTCCGCCGAGCAACAGGGACAAATCCATGGAAGGTATTGGTGGCAAGCTCAGGGCGACGCGACTTGCCTGGAAGCTGACGTTGCGGGAAGTAGAGCAACGCACGCTCCGGCTTGCGCAGCAATGGGGCAATCCGGCGTATCGGATTTCGGCAAGCTGGCTGGATCGCGTGGAACGCGAAGATCGCGGCCTTTCGGCAACAAAGCTGATCGTCCTGGCTAACGTCTACAGCTTGACTGCGGAACAGATGCTTGGGCTCTGTCCACCGACTGGAGCAACACCCGTTTCAGCGGATGAGGTGTCAGTTCCAAATGCGACGCTGCTGGCGGAAGGACCGCTGGACGCGTACGCAAAGATCTGGCTGCCTGAGACGTTGGTGACCGAGGCTCCGCCAGAGACTACGGCGCTGCTTGCTCCCGAACCAGGACTGCCGAATTATTATCGCCGCGGCATTGTTGGACGACAGGACCGCACCCTGGAGCCGATGATTCGCGCTGGATCAATTGTGCTGATTGATACGCAGAAACGGACGATTGCGGGGCGGCGCGAATGGAACCACGAGTTCGACCGGCCGATCTATTTTTTGCTGACGCGGGAGGGATACATCTGCGGATTCTGTGAGCTTGACCGGGATACGGACTGGCTGACTGTGATTCCGCACGCGCTCTCATTTGAATCGAACCGGAGGTGGCGGTTCAAGAAAGAGATTGAGGTTGTGGGAACGGTGGTGGCTGTGGTGGTCCGTCGTACTGGCTAGGCTTGTAGCGGCGGCTATTTGTCAGATAGCGCGCTGTAATTCGGCGAATTCGGGGAGCTCCACGCCTTCGTAGAGCACGAGCAGGCTGCGCGTCATCAGGTAATAGGTCGCAACGGCGCGCTGCGCGTACATCGGGAACTGCTCCTTGAGGTGACCGGTTTGGGAAGCACCGCGCAGACGGCTGATGTGCCACTTGATTTCGCGAGCGTTCAGGCGAAGGCCTTCCGCGAGTTCCAGGGCTTCGGGGTACCACCGCTGCACGTAAGCGGCAAGGTCGACCAGCACATCGCAATTTTGCTCGAGCGCGTCGAGGCCGCTCATGCCACCTATCAGCTCGAAGATTGAATCCGGATCGAGGGCATTCTGTGCGTCATTCTCCTCGAGCAGGTCAAGGGCGACGGCGGCGAACTTGTCACGATCGATCTGACGGAGTCTGCGCAGCAAGAGGGCCCATCCATTTCTAGACGCTCGACGCGCCCGCCAGATGTAGACTGCGGCGATGCAAACGAGGCCGATCACAAAGAACATTACTGCAAGTAAGAAGGCGTCCTGTCTCATGATGTACTCCCCTGGGTGCGGAGGCTCTCGAGCATCAGGGCAGCTTTTCGCTGCAAAACGCGTAGATCTTCATGCAGTCGTGCCGGCAGTTTGCGAGCTGCAGGTTCTTTTTGGAACAGCGTTACAGTCCAGTAAGACACACATGCGAGGTATAGAACGATTTGGAACTGCGACAGCGATTTGTAGAAGTCGTTGCCTCGTGACGATCCGAAGTAACTGTGACCAGCATCTGTCAGGATGCCGAAGGCGGAGTAAACGCCAAAACCTTGTGCAAGTCGCGCGACGTGGGTACGCCACGGCAGACCAAGTGTTACAGACAGTCCGATCATCGCGACGAGAAGCTCGCTCATGACGACTGATGAGAAAAACTCTCCCCGAAGCAGAATTGCAAGCCGAAGCTTATGGGTTGGCGGAGTAGCAAGCCAGGTAAGTGCCAGTGCCACAAGAACGCTTACGCCGATCAAGGCTGAAAAGCTGCGTCTTACATCCGGAGCCCATGCCCCAAGAGGCTGAAAGACGTGAGTCGAAAGCTCATAAGCGACTGCGAGTTGAAGAACGACATCTACAAACGCCAAAATCCAGTAGGTATAGAAGTAATTCTCAGAGGAGCCGAAACGCAACGTGAAGTAGAGCACCACTGTTCTAAGGACGTTAGCCGAAATGAGCGTCGTGAACCACGGAAACGTTGCAGCTCGCTGCCGCAAGAAAAGAACGGTGAGCAGTACACAATGTCCGGCGAGACATAGCGCCCAGAGGAGACGATCGAGACCGGTCAAGTTCACCTTCGTCCTCCTATGGGCGTACACGATAGTCTACGACACTAAAGGATGATGAGCGAAGGAAGAATGATGAATACGGGAACGGCTTCGCCGGTGGGCTGAGGATCGCCGCCCGTGACGACGTGGGGGGGTGGAACCGGCTGTGCAAGCATCCTGGTTGAGGGAACAATAAAGGCTGCAAGTGCCAGGGCGAGTACGGCGAAACGGGCGATGGTCTTCGACACGGAAAAGTCTCCTTGAGCGCGATGTGCGCTGAGCGAAGATTAGGCAGCAACGAGGATTTTTCTTCCACGTTTCGCAAGACTTTGCTTATCCGGGATCGGGTGTGAGAAGTAGGTCTAAATGCCCGTCATTAGAGCAGGTATGTCGCTCAGGCTGAAGCACAGGAACCCGCTGATGATTGCCGATAGGCAACAGCGGTGGCATTTAGCCTCTTCTCCCGACACAGTTGGAGCGTGCGGGAGTTCAGGTGCGGCTCCACGAGTCTGCGCCTGCTGGAGCCTTTGCTTAGCAAAGGTGCGATACTTGCCGGTAAGCAGCAGCCATCAATGTCCAGTCCTTTTGCCATACTTCCCAGCTCCCACGCCCGCTCCAGCGATGTGTTTCCAGGTGCATCGGCCCTTGCCTCTGAACTTGCAGCGGTCATTCGTGGAGAGGTACGCTTCGACGCTGCCTCGCGAGCGCTATATGCCACCGATGCCTCAAACTATCGGCACGTCCCCATCGGCCTGGTAGTTCCGCGTGACCAGAAGGACGTGATGGAAGCGGTCGCGCTTTGCCGCAAGCACAATGCACCTATTCTGACGCGAGGAGCCGGCACTTCCCTTGCGGGACAGGCGTGCAATGCGGCAGTGATCCTGGATTTCTCGAAGTACATGAACGCGATTGGCGAGGTGGATCTTGCAACGCTCACGATGCGGGTGGAGCCGGGAGCGGTTCTGGACCGCGTTCGTGAGAAAGCAGAGCGGCACAACCTGACATTTGCGCCCGACCCTGCAACGCACAGCCGATGCACGCTTGGCGGCATGATCGGAAACAACTCGTGCGGGGTGCATGCGTTGATGGGCGGCAAAACGGTCGACAATATCGTTGCGCTGGAGGTGCTGCTGTACGACGGCACGCGCATGGAGGTTGGCGCGACCGACGAGGCTGAGCTGGCGTTGATCCTTGCAGAAGGTGGGCGAAAGGCCGAGATCTATGGTGAGCTAAGACGGATTCGCGATACCTACGCCGAGCTTGTACGCACGAAGTTTCCAAAGATTCCGCGCCGCGTCTCTGGGTTCAACCTGGACGAACTGCTGCCTGAAGGAAGTTTTAACGTTGCACGGTCACTTGTAGGCAGCGAGGGGACCTGCGCGATCATCCTGTCGGCGACGTTGCAGCTGGTTCGGAGTCCGCAGTTCAGAACTCTGGTAGGGGTGGGCTTTGCCGACATTTTTGTTGCTGCGGACCTGGTTCCGCAATTGCTTACCCATCCGCTGATCGGGCTTGAAGGAATCGACGGATTGCTGCTGGAGGCGCTGAGGCGAAAACAAAAGTCACTCTCGTCGCTTGAGCTGCTGCCGGGCGGAGATGGTTTCCTGCTTTGTGAGTTCGGTGGAGACACGCAGACGGATGCAGATGCTCAGGCTGCAGCCTTTGCGGCATTTGTGATTGAGATAGGCGCACACCCAATGGCACGAATCTACACCTCCGCCGAAGCGAAACGGGTGTGGCACATCCGCGAATCGGCACTGGGTGCGACGGCTTTTGTGCCGGGCAAGGGCACGGGATGGGAGGGATGGGAGGATGCCGCTGTCGATCCGGCGCAACTTGGTTCGTATCTTCGAGCAATCTATGCGCTGATGAACGAGTTCGGATACCAGAGTCCGATGTATGGCCACTTCGGGCAGGGCTGCGTACACATGAGGCATAACTTCGATCTGGAAACCGCGCCGGGGATTTTGAAGTTTCGTGAGTTTATGGAGCGTGCGACGGAGATTGCGCTGGCACATGGCGGTTCGCTCTCTGGAGAGCACGGCGATGGCCAGTCACGCGGCGCTCTGTTGCCGAAGATGTTTGGACCGGAGTTGATGCAGGCGTTTCGTGACTTCAAGCGAGCGTGGGACCCGACAAACAAGTTGAATCCGAATAAGCTGATCGACGCGCACGAGCCGCATGAGGACCTGCGGCTGGGTGCTGACTACAAGCCATGGAAGCCGGAGACGCACTTTGCGTTCGAGGAAGACAACGGGTCGTTGGCATCTGCGGCGTTGCGGTGCGTAGGCGTAGGAGCGTGCAGGAAGACCGATGCGGGAACCATGTGCCCCAGCTTTATGGCGACTGGCGAAGAGCTTCACTCTACGCGTGGGCGCGCGCACCTGCTATGGGAGTTGATGCAGGGCGAAGTACTACCGGACAAGTGGCGCAATGAGCAGGTGAGAGAGTCGTTGGACCTGTGCCTGTCGTGCAAGGCGTGCAAATCGGAGTGCCCGGTTTCCGTAGACATGGCGACGTACAAGGCGGAGTTCCTGTCTCACCATTTCAGAGGACGGGTGCGGCCGCTGTTTCATTACGCCTTCGGTCGTATCGATGTAGGTGCGCGGATTGCGTCGCACTTTCCTGCTCTCGCAAACTTTTTAGGGTCGGCGCCGTTGATCGCTCAGGTGGCCAAGGGCCTTTTGCATATCCATCCCAGGCGCACGCTGCCAAAGTTTGCTCCGGCATTTACGAGGCGCGATCTACCCGTCGTGCTGGACACGCTGCCGCATGTGTTTCTCTGGGCCGATACATTCAACAACTACTTTCATCCATCGACCATGCAGGCTGCCCACGGCGTACTCACGGCGGCTGGGTTCGCGGTTGAACTGCCGAAGAAGCATCTCTGCTGCGGGCGACCGCTCTACGACTTCGGAATGCTGGATGTGGCGAAGCAGTACCTGTTGAAGGTACTCGACGAACTGGCTCCGCAGTTAGAGGCTGGAACACCGATTGTTGTTCTTGAGCCGAGCTGTGCTTCGGTGTTTCGCGACGAGCTTTGTGGTCTGCTTCCGCAGGATGCACGTGCACGAAAGCTTCGTGATCAGACCTTCCTGCTAAGCGAGTTTCTTGTGAAACACGCTCCGCATTACATGCCACCGCAAATCGCCGGCGATATCATCGTGCATGGGCACTGCCACCATCGCGCGACGATGGGCATGGAAGACGAGATGGCGCTTCTGTATGCAACGGGGGCGAATGTGACGCTGCTTGACTCCGGGTGCTGCGGCATGGCTGGCCCGTTTGGCTTTGAGCAGGACAAGTATGAGGTTTCGCAGACGCTGGGCGAGCGCGTGTTGCTGCCAGCGGTCCGCGGCGCAGCGTCGGAGACGATGATCGTGAGCGACGGCTTCAGCTGTTGCGAGCAGATTACGCAGAACACCAAAGCGAGGCCTATGCACCTGGCAGAGGTACTAGCGTCGGCACAACCCTCATCCAGATCCTGACCGCACCGAAGTACTGTACCGCGTTCGTGGGATGTTGCATCCCGGCACATGGACGTACTTTTAGCATGAGTTTCGCCGCAGGTTGCAGGCAAGCCCGGCCAGCCCGAGGAGAGTCAGGAAGATGAATCCCAAGAAGATACTGGTGGTCGACGACGACCCCGAGATGCGACTCGCGCTCACGATCAGGCTTCGGGCGAATGGTTTTCAGGTAGGTGTTGCGGTTGATGGCGTTTCTGCCGTGTCTGAGGCGCGCAAGCAGATGCCTGATCTGATCCTGCTGGATCTTGGACTCCCTGCAGGCGATGGCTTCACTGTTCTTGAAAGATTAAAGGCGATGGAGGTGCTTGCACACATCCCCGTGATCGTGATCTCCGGTCGCAGCCGAGCAGCAAATCAGAACCGCGCGTTGAGTGCGAAGGCATGTGCTTTCCTGCAGAAGCCAGTGAAGAATTCAGAGCTTCTCGCCGTAATAGAGAAGGTGCTGAAGCCGGATCCTGAGATAGCATCCACACCAACGGTGTTCGACGTGAGCCAAAGCGCATTCCCAATTCTTTAGCCTGATGCCAGCAACCTGATGCGACTAGAGCCGATGCGATCAAAGACGCTAAAAAAAGTAACGTTACTCAGCTTGGCAACGGCGGCTGGTGTGAGTGCCGCGATTGCGCTTCCCTACCTCGTCGGCAGACCGTCTGACCAAGGTGAAGTTGCGACCGCTTACGGCATTCACAGGTGGGCACTTGTCATAACGGACATGTTTATCTCTGCCTCCTACGCCGCAATCTGCGCGGGACTGGCGTGGACGATCGGCAAGTTGCGCGCGGTGCCGCTGCTGAACATGCACCTGCGCGCGTTCCGGGTCTTCAGTGTCTTCCTAATTCTCTGCTCGGCGACCCGGTTTTCAGAGGCTCTTACAGCCTGGTGGCCGATCGACAGGTTCTCGCTTGCGCTGAAGACCCTCTGCGCGCTGATCTCTATTCCTGCGGCGACGCTGCTGGTGTGGAAACTTCCTGAGGTCGTTCATAGCGTTTGCGGGTTGACGGAACTGCTCGCTGCATCACATCAACAGACCGAGGAGCTTCGCAAGAGCCAGGCATTCCTTGACCGCGCGGGTCAGATCGCCGGGATCGGCGGATGGGAAGTAGACCTGATCACGGATAACGTGACATGGTCCGCTGAAACATGCCGCATCCACGGTGCTCCTGTGGACTTTGCTCCTACACTCCAGGATGGGCTTGAGTTTTATGCAGCGGAGTCGAGGCCCATCATTACTGCAGCGGTGGAACTTGCCTGCACAACCGGAGAGGGCTGGGACCTTGAACTCTCAGTCATTCGCGTTGATGGTCGGCAGATATGGGTGCGGTGCTCGGGCACGGCAGAGATGCGGGGTGACAGGCCGATTCGACTGGCAGGTGCGTTCCAGGACATTACCGGGCGCGTGGCAGAACGCGATGCCTATAAACAGGCAAAAGACCTGGTTACGCTGGCGACGGACAGCGGTCGGATCGGGATTTGGGATTGGGACATCGTTCGCGATGTGCTTACCTGCGATGCATGGATGCACCGTTTGCACGGCATTGACAGCGAAGATGGCCAGCCTGATTCGCTGCGCTGGCGCGAGCATCTGCACCCGGACGACAAAGAGCGGGTAGTGAAAACGATGTTTGCCGCTATCGATGGTTCCATGGCGTATGACACGGAATTTCGGGTGGTGTGGCCTGACGGCAGCATCCGCAATCTGCGCGCGACGGCACAGGTTACGCGCGATGCCGATGGGAAGGCGCTTCGTATGGTTGGAGCGAACTGGGACGTGACCGAGGCGCGCCAGTTGACTGCAGAGCTGGCGGAGCAGCACAAGCTACTGCGTGGGACTTTCGAATCAATTGGTGACGGAGTAATTACAACCGACGCGAAGTGCAATGTGACATGGCTGAATCCAGTCGCTGCGCAGATGACGGGATGGACGCGCGATGAAGCCATTGGCAGGCCGCTGGCTGAGATCTTCAGGATCCTGAACTACGAAACACGCGAGCCGGTCGAAAATCCTGTCGAGGCGTGCCTTGCGAGTGGCGAAGCCGGTAAGTTGGCTCCGGATACAATCCTGGTGGCGCGCGATGGAACACGTCTAGGGATTGATGACTCGGCTGCGCCCATTCGCGGCGGACATGGTGAGGTCCTGGGCGCGGTACTGGTATTCCACGATGTAACCGAACAGCGGCGGCTTTTCTTCGAGAAGACGCAGGTAGCGATGGTTGAGCTGAAGTTGAAGGATGATTTTCTTTCGCGCGTATCTCACGAGCTGCGTTCGCCGCTTACGTCGATCTACTCGTTCAGCTCAATTATCGCGGACGAACTTGCAGGCGATACGACGGTTGAACAGCAGGAATATCTGGATATCATTTTGAAGAATGTGGGCCAGCTTCAGGCGATGATTGAAGACCTGCTCACGGTGACGCAGGTGAACGAGGGCAAGCTGAGCATTGAGGCGCAAAGCATCCAAGTCGGGGAGACCGTGGCCGATGCGCTACACACAATCCAGGCACCGGCGACACGAAAGCACATCACGCTCTCGATGAGCTCCCCGCAGTACTTGCCCAATGCGTATGCTGATCCGACACGCTTGTTACAAATCTTGATCATCCTTATAGACAACGCGGTGAAGTTCACGCCCATTGGCGGGAATGTTGACGTGAGTGTCTCTGAGGGCGAGCCGGGGCTGCTGCTGTTCGAGGTGTCGGATACGGGGTGTGGCATCCCTCCTGAACTGCGGCAACGGGTTTTTGAGAATCTCTACCAGATCCCGGGGCCAGACCTGTCGGACACCAGTCATGCCGGACGCAACGGACTCGGGCTGGGGCTGCACATTGCCAAAGACCTGGTGACGCGGCAGGGCGGCAAGATCTGGATCACGGGTGCGTCGCTGAGAGGAAGTGTTTTCTCCTTCACGCTGCCGATTTATTCGGCTGATCTGGCATACGGGACGGCGGAGTTAGCGAAGGCTGTTTAGTATGCCCGAGGCGGTCTTGATTTCAGGGTTGGTATGCCGGTGATGCTCCTAATGGAATAAACTCTGGACATCATGCCGGTAGCTCTTGAATCACCTGTCACCTCCGCGATCGCTTCTGAAGTTCATGCTCTACTCGCCACGTTAGGCGTTGCGACTGCGGCTTACCACGGCAACGACTTTGTCGCGCGTACGCCGATCACTGGTGAGACGCTTGCTCATCTTCCGCAAGTATCTTCTGAGGCGGCTACGCATCGGATCGCGGTTGCGCATGCCGCAGCGAGGGAGTGGCGCAACGTGCCCGCACCAAAACGCGGCGAGCTGATCCGACTGCTGGGTGAAGAGCTACGCAGGGCCCTGCCCTCACTTGGGAGGCTGGTAACGATCGAATCCGGCAAGCTGCTGTCTGAAGGTTATGGCGAAGTGCAGGAGATGATCGACATCTGCACGTTCGCGGCTGGACTTTCGCGGCAGATTGGCGGGCTGACTCTGCCCTCGGAACGGCCGCACCATCGCATGATGGAGACGTGGCATCCGCTGGGCGTGGTGGGCGTCATATCGGCGTTTAACTTCCCCGTTGCAGTGTGGAGTTGGAACGCGGCGCTTGCAATGGTGTGCGGGAACAGCGTGGTCTGGAAGCCATCTGAGAAGACGCCGCTGACGGCACTTGCTACGCAGGCGATCTTCGAGCGCGCCGCTGAGAAGTTCACTGTTAAGACTGGACACGCGGTTCCCAATGGCCTGTCAACGCTGCTGATCGGTGATGCTTCGGCCGGCGAAGTGCTGGTGGCTTCGCCACTGGTCCCGCTGGTCTCGGCAACGGGTTCTACCGGGATGGGGCGGGCTGTTGGGCCGAAGCTGGCTGCTCGATTTGCGAAGTCTATCCTTGAGCTTGGCGGCAACAACGCGGCAATCGTTGCTCCTTCTGCCGACCTCGACCTCACGTTGCGCGCAGTTGCGTTTTCAGCAATGGGAACCGCTGGTCAGCGCTGTACGACAGTGCGACGATTGATCGTGCATGCTTCGGTTTATGACGCACTGATCCCGCAGTTGAAGCGCGTATATAGCTCCGTAATCGTTGGCGATCCTCGCGAACAAAGCACACTGGTGGGGCCGCTGATCGATGAGCGGGCTTATGGTGCCATGCAGCAGGCCTTGTTGGCAGCGAAGAAAGATGGCGCGAGCATTACCGGTGGCGAGCGTGTTTCGCGGCCTGAGCACCCCGATGCCTACTATGTGCGGCCGGCCTTGGTGGAGATGTCTTCTCAGACTGAAGTGGTGCGAGGTGAGACTTTCGCGCCCATACTCTACATCCTGAAATACACGGCTCTTCCCGAAGCAATTGAGCTGCAAAATGATGTTCCGCAAGGGCTGTCCTCTTCCATTTTCACAACAGACCTGAGGGAAGCAGAGATCTTTCTCTCTGCTGCAGGTTCAGATTGCGGCATTGCGAACGTGAATATTGGTACTTCAGGTGCGGAGATCGGTGGGGCCTTTGGCGGTGAGAAGGAAACGGGCGGTGGGCGCGAGTCCGGCTCGGATGCATGGAAGCAATACATGCGGCGGGCGACGAATACGATCAACTATGGGTCCGATCTACCGCTGGCCCAAGGCGTCAGTTTCGACATTGACTAGCCGTAGTCTTCAGTGGGCTTAGACGAAGTGTTATCTTCAGACCCGACAGATTCCCGGTGTATTGCGCGTTGTCCTTCATCAACTAAGGTGGTTTATGCATTTTTCGTCAAAGCTGTTCCTGCTCCTTGCCGCGTCTCTCGCACTTCCTGCAATCACCAGCGCCCAATTTGGTAAGCAGCCGCCTGCTGCGGAAGCGAAACTCGATGAGGCTTCTACAAGGACCGTCGAGCGACTCGCCTCGTTGAATGTATTCCCTGTGAGCGGCTGGCGCTACCACGCTGCGGACATTGCGCATGGGGAGTTGCCGACGCTGGACGATTCGACGTGGCCGCTGGCAAAGACGCCGCGCAACATTACGGACCATGAGGCCGTGTGGTATCGCGCCCGTCTGACTGTGCCAAAGACTCTAAACGGCTATGACCTGACTGGCACGCGCATCTGGATCCGGTTTGACGTTTCGGCGAATGGGCCGATGCCAGAGATTCTCTACTTCGACGGACGCCGCGTCGCGTTGGGAGAAGACCTTGAACAGACGGTACTGTTTGAGAATGCAAAGCCGGGGGACTCGGTTCTTGTCGCGGTGAAGCTGCTGCATACCAATGATGACAAGCGCTTCGCGGGTGTGCAGATGCATATCGATATGGCACAGGGGCGTCCCAATCCGCTGGATCTGCGGACGCAGTTCCTGGTGGCGCAGAAGCTGCTTCCATGGGTTTCGATTGACCAGCCAAAGGACCTTGCGACGCTTACAAGTGCGATCAAGGCTGTCGACCTGACAGCGCTTGACAAGGCCGATCAGCCCGCCTTTGATGCATCGCTGACCAAAGCTCTTTCGCTGCTGGAACCATTGCGTCCGATGCTGCAGAAGGACACGATCCACATGACGGGGAACTCGCATATCGACGCCGCGTGGCTCTGGCCGGAGTCCGAGACGATCGACGTCGTGCGCCGCACATTTGCCACGGCGCTCCAGTTGATGAACGAGTATCCCGACTACACCTACACGCAATCCGCGGCCCAGTACAACGAGTGGATGGCCGACAAGTACCCGGCCATGGATGCGGAGATCAAGCAGCGCATCAAGGAGGGCCGCTGGGAGGTGGTTGGCGGCATGTGGGTCGAGCCTGACCTGAACCTGCCTGATGGTGAGTCGCAGGTGCGATCGCTGCTGCTGGGCAAGCGCTGGTTCAAGCAGCACTATGGTGTCGATGTGCGCATCGGGTGGAACCCCGACTCATTTGGCTACAACTGGCAGCTTCCGCAGATCTATAAGAGGGCCGGTGTGGATTATTTCGTCACTCAGAAGATGACCTGGAACGACACAAACCAGTTGCCGTTCAAGCTCTTCTGGTGGCAGTCGCCCGATGGCAGCAAGGTGCTGAGCTATTTCCCGCATGACTACGCGAATGACAACCTTGATCCCATTCGGCTTGCTGGAGACCTAGCCGTGGCCCGCGAGCGCTCGCCTGGCCTGACTACGATGATGGAACTTTATGGCATCGGCGACCATGGTGGAGGGCCAACCCGAACGATCCTCGACCAGGGCGAGCACTGGGCGCATGCGGATGCAGCGGTTACGCCGCAGATGAAGTTCGGACTGGCGCAGACCTTCTTCACGGCAGCCGAGCAGAGTATTGCTGCAGACTCTACGACATGGAACTACCAGTCGATTGCGAAGGGCTACAAGTATCCAACGCCTGAGACTGGCAAGATGGTCATTCCAACATGGAAAGATGAGATGTACTTCGAGTATCACCGCGGAGTGCAGACCACGCAGGCTGGCCATAAGCGCAACATGCGTGAGGCCGAAGAGAACACGCTGAACGCAGAGAAGCTCGCTTCGCTGGCCTGGCTGGATGGCGATACTTATCCCAATGCGCAGTTTACCGATGCATGGAAAAAGATTGCCTTCAACGGTTTTCATGATCTTGCTGCCGGATCGGGTATCGGCATTATCTACAAGGACGCTGCAAAGGAGTTCGACATGGTGCGGCTGGAGGATGCGGACGCGGCGAGCCATGCGCTGAACACAATTGCTGCGCACATCGATACGGGGGAACATCCAGGGACGCCTGTCCTCATCTTCAATCCGCTTGGGTGGGACCGCGATGGACTGGTGCGCGTAAAGGTGCAGCTTCCGACAGCGGGCATGTGGCCTACGATCTCTGACGATGCAGGAAGAACAATTCCCTCGCAGGTGATCTCAAAGGAAGCGAACACCGGCGTCTTTACCGTGGACGTGCTTGCGCCGAGAACGCCAAGCATTGGGTACCAGGTGTTGTATGCGACACCGAAGTCCGCGCCGCCGATTGATGCTGAGTTGGACGCAAAGCAATTGCGGCTCGAGAACAGCAATCTTCGCGTGCTTGTCGATGCGAAGACTGGGTGCATCACCAGCCTTGTAAACAAAAGATCGACCTTTGAAGCGATAGCCCCAAAGGGATGCGGCAATCAGCTTCAGGCCTTTAAGGACACGCCGAAGGATTATGACGCCTGGAATATCGACTACGGCACGCTCGACCATCCAATGGCGATCGATAAGGTCGACTCGGTGAGGATGATTGAGAGCGGGCCGGTACGTTCGACCATCCGCATTGAGCGCACCTGGCAGAGTTCGCATTTCACCCAGGACATCTCGCTCGCGGCAAATGCCGATACCGTCGTCATCGATAACACCGTTGACTGGCATGAGACGCACATCCTGCTGAAGGCAGCGTTCCCGCTTGCGGCGTCAGGCCCGATGGCGACGTACGAGATTCCTTATGGCACGATTCAACGGCCGACGACGCGTAACAATACATGGGAATCGGCCAAGTTCGAGGTGCCCGCGCTCCGATGGGCAGACCTGGGCGATAGCAGGAATGGCTTTTCGCTGCTGAACGAAGAGAAGTATGGCTATGATGCGATCGGCAATGTGCTGCGACTGTCGCTACTCAGGTCGCCAACATGGCCCGATCCTGAGGCTGATCGCGGCATTCAGCACTTCCGCTACGCGCTGTACCCGCATCCCGGAACATGGCAGCAGGCAATGACAGAGCGTAAGGGCTACGAGCTGAACTACCCCCTGCAGGCGGCGGTGGTTGTAGCACACTCGGGCAGCCTGCCGGCATCGCACTCGTTCGTATCGGTCGATGATGACAACGTCATTCTCACCGCGGTAAAGAAGTCTGAAGATGACGATGCGCTGATCCTGAGGGTGTATGACTGGTCGGGCAAGCCATCGCATGCGAAGTTCACGCTGCCTCCCGGGGCGACGGCTGCCACGGAGGTAAACCTGATGGAGCAACCGATTGGCGATTCGCTTTCAGTCACGAATAATACTGCGACACTTCCGGTTGGGCCGTTCGAAATTCGGTCGATCCGGGTGAGCTATCCAAAGCACCCAACCGCAACGATGGAGGCGGGCAGCCGGTAATAGCGCACCTCGTTACGATCTACCATAATCGGAGCCTGACTTAATGCATACCTTCATACGGATAGTGCGCTTGCTCGCCATTGTTGTATGGGTGGGCGGAATTGTCTTCTTTGCCTTCGTCCTGGCGCCGGTGGCCTTCCATCTGCTTCCTTCACAGCATCTGGCTGGGGTGGTGGTCGGCGGAACTCTTCGCGTACTCGACGTCGTTGGATTAGTCTGCGGATTAATCTTCTGGGGAGCGACCGCGCTTCTGTTTCGTCAGTCCCCCGCTACGTACAAGGGCCGGTATGAGGCTCAGATTATTTGCGCCTCGATCATGATGCTGGCAACGGCTTATATTCACGCGAATGTTCTGCCAGCCATGGAGTTGGATCGCGCGTCTGTTGGTGGCGACATCGAAACGGCACCCGCGGTCTCGCCAGCAAAGTTGCATTTTGAGAAGCTGCACAAGCGGTCAGAGAGTGTTGAGGCAGGCGTCCTTCTGTGCGGTATAGCGATCGTCGTGCTCATGGCGCGCGAATCGATTCCCGCGACAAGCTAGAATCAAAGCTCCATGAAGCTTAGAAAAAGCGACCGTACGAACGCCAGCAAGGCCAAGCGCTGCAGGCAAGCAGAGAGAATGGCCCACAGGTGAAGTCAAACTTCTGGCTCAGTCTTACGCTCGGTCTTGGTGCTGGTCTAGCCGACTACCTGGGCGGTTTTTTGCTTGTTCGCCGCTCGCCATCGGCTCGTGCCTTGCGCTATTTTGTGGCGCTTGGCTCCGGGTTCATGCTGTCCGCCGCGCTGCTCGAGATGCTGCCGGAAGGCATGGCTGCAAACCCGCATTGGGCGCCAGTGCTCATCCTGGGCGGATATTGCGGAGTCCACCTGCTGGAACACACACTGGTGCCACACTTCCATTTTGGCGAAGAGACGCATCACCACGAGTTTATTTCGGCAAAGACGAGCTACTCCGTACTGTTGGGGCTGGCGACACACACGTTCTTCGACGGAATCGCCATTGGCTCAGGATTTGCGATTTCGAAGTGGCTTGGCTGGATGCTCTTCTTTGCTGTCTTCCTGCATAAAATTCCGGAAGGATTTACGGTAGCGAGCGTGATGCTTGCTGGAGGGCGCAGCCGTGCCGCCGCGTTGAACTCCGCGCTCTTTTTAGGAGCAACAACGGTTGCTGGAGTGCTTGTAATCTCCCTATTCCCCGCGTTGGTGAGGGCGGGGCTGCCTTTATCTGCAGGAGTTACGCTTTACGTTGCGGCAACCGACCTGGTGCCCGAGGTGAATCGCGAGCCCGGCATTCGCATGGCGCTGGTTTTCTTTTTAGGCGTGATCGTATTCTTCCTGCTCCGGCAGTTCGCGCCCGCGTGAGCTATGCTTTCCACTTCGACGCCCGCGGCGTTACCCTCTAGACCAGGCGAAAAGAAGGAGTACCGCAATGTCGCACCTCGAATCTATCCTCATTCCAAATATTGGAACCGGCCGTACCGAACGACTCCTAGGCGTGCTCGAAATTGCTGCTGCACTGCTTGAAGAGAATGGTGGGAATGTCTCGCGCGCGGTGATTGCGCAGGCGCTGAACATGCTGCTGTTCGAGGACCTGCTCGAACGCGTACCAGCTGCGAAGACCTATGCGTCGGACGCACATCTCGCGGGACGTAAGATCATGCATGACCACGGAGCGGTCCGCACTGTACTACTCGAAGGCATGGGTAGGCTGCCAGGAGGTCAGGAAGCGATTACCCGCATCCTGCGGCCGCTTGGATATGCCCTGAACGGCGTATACCCCCTGGAGCGGCTGAAGATGACGGGCCGCTCGCACGCACAGGTCGAGTTCCCGGAGGAGATTGCGCAGTTCTTTATCAGCGAACTACATCCCGACCAGTTTTCACCTGAGTTTCAGCAGGCAGTGCGGAACATTACGGGCGAATCTATCGATCCGCTTGGTTCAGAGGCAGTAGAGCTACTTGCGGAGCTTGAGAGCGCCCATACGCTTCCAGTTGCGAAGGCGGTGGAACTGCTGCCGCTGCTCACACGGTGCTTCAGTCGTCAGCATGAGGTGCCAACGATTGCTGATTATGAAGTATTGCTCGCGGTGTCCCCAGAGATGGCATGGATCTCGACCGAAGGGAACGCCTTCAATCACGCGACCGACCGCGTGCCTGATGTTGATCAGCTTGCGCACGAGCAGAAGCTTCTGGGACAGCCGATGAAGCCAACTGTCGAGACATCGCAATCGGGCCGGGTGCGACAGACAGCCTTTCTCGCGGCGCGGGTCAGGCGCTGGTTTCGTACTGCAAAGGTTGATTCGAATGACAACGCTGAGCAGGTTGAGCGCGAGGTTCCCGGTTCGTTCTATGAGTTCATTACCAGGCTGCCGCTGCCCGAGGAGAAGGATGGCAAGCAGGCACTGGATTTGAGCTTCGATAGCGCGAATGCGCAGGCGATCTTCAAGATGACCGCTGAATCAAAGTAGGCGGTGACCCAAAAGTGAAAGTGCCTCCTTCCGAGATCTCGGAAGGAGGCATCTTTACTCTCGTTACGCAGAAACTAGACCTCTGCGTTCGGGTCGGGTTCCTGGCCTTCGCCGCGCTCTTCGAGCTGCTTGTTCAACTCCTCGCGCTTCTTCTCGCGGGCTTCGGCACGCTTCTGAGCCTTTTCGTTCAGTTCATGCTCGGCGCCCAGGAGCTCTATATAGGCAAGCTCAGCGGCGTCACCCTTGCGCGGACCCGTGCGCGTAATGCGCAGATAGCCGCCGTTGCGGCTGGCGTAGCGCGGCGCAACGATGTTGAAGAGGCGGTCGACCGATTCAGGCGTCATCAGGTATGCGAGAGCCTGGCGGCGGGCGTGCACGGAGCCGTTCTTGCCCAGCGTGATCATCTTCTCGACGATCGGTCGCGAGGCCTTGCACTTGGTGATGGTTGTCTCAACGCGATCCATCAGAATGACAGAAGTGACGAGGTTACGCAGCATGGCGCGGCGATGGCTGGTATTACGGCCGAGTTTGAATCCGGCATTACGATGACGCATTGGTGATCTCCTTCGGCATTCACTTGTGCGAGCGCCGGGTGCCTCTTAGTGCTACGTCGTAAATAGGCCCAGAGACGCAATGTCTCTGGGCCATTGGTGGTTGCGACTAGAAGTTTTCCGGCTCGTTACCTGGAAGATCCAGATCGTCGTCGTCATCTTCATCATCTTCATCATCGTCGTCGAAGTGGCCAAAGCTGGCTGCAAGCGTTGCCGCTGGAAGGACCGAAGTTGGTCCAGGCTGCGGGTTGCCATTCTCGTCGATCTTCATGCCGAGCGACAGGCCCATCTGAGCGAGAATTTCCTTGATCTCGTTCAGCGACTTACGGCCAAAGTTCTTGGTCTTCAGCATTTCGGCTTCCGTCTTCTGAATCAGCTCGCCGATCGTGGCAATGTTGGCATTTTTCAGGCAGTTGTAGCTGCGAACGGAAAGCTCGAGCTCTTCGACAGAGCGATTGAGGTTTTCGTTCTTGATTGCCGGGCCGTCGTGCATACCGTCATGGCCGGCTTCCATCTCTTCTTCGAAGTTGATGAAGATGGTCATGTGGTCTTTCAGCAGCTTGGCTGAAAGTCCGAGAGCATCAGCGGGAAGAACCGTACCGTTCGTCCAGATCTCAATCGAGAGCTTGTCATAGTCGGTGATTTGACCAAGACGTGCAGCCTCGACGAGGTAGTTGACTTTGCGAACAGGCGAGTGGACCGAGTCAACCGGGATGAAACCAAGTCCAAGGTCGCCGTCGAAGTTCTTATCGGCCGAAACATAGCCGCGACCGCGCTTGAGGCGCATCTCCATGTCGATCTTGCCGCCCTCAGAGACGGTGCAGATGTAGACATTCGGGTCCAGAATCTCTACGTCGCCGTCGGCTTCGATCATGCCAGAGGTGATGACGCCAGCTGCATCGGAACGCAGGTAAAGCGCCTTCGGACCTTCGCCGTTCAGCTTGAACGGAATCTGCTTCAGGTTCAGGATGATGTCTGTCGCGTCTTCAACAACGCCGGTGATCGACTGAAACTCGTGCAGGACGCCTTCGATGCGGACGGCGGTGACCGCTGCTCCTTCGATGGAAGAAAGCAAGGTACGACGCAGCGCGTTGCCGATGGTGGTACCGAAGCCGCGCTCAAAAGGCTGAGCGGAAAATTTGCCGTACTTGTCGGTTAGGGTTTCGTTCTCGACTGCAAGACGCTTGGGTTTCTGAAAACCTCTCCAAAGCATGTGTTTCTCCTTGTCCGGCTCATTCGCGATGCATTCTGCGATCTGGCGGGGTGTTGCGGTTGCGGGTCAGGTTGTGGGTGCAGCTAAAAGCAGCTAAGTACAGCTAAACTGCGAAGGTCAGCTAAAGGAGCTTGAGGGTGCTTTTGGCTGCCTCTTGCTCCTTTAACTGCCTGCTGCCTTACTTGCTGTAAAGTTCGACGATCAGCTGCTCGTTTACTGGCAACTGGATATCCGCACGCGCTGGCAGGGCGACGACTTTGCCCGACAGGCCTTCGCGGTTGATATCGAGCCACGGCACTGAACTCTGACCGCTGGCAAAGTTCTTCGACTCTTCGAGAATTGCAAGCGCCTTCGAGCCTTCGCGGATCGCGATCTCATCGCCGACTTTGCACTGGAACGACGGGATATTGACCTTGCGGCCGTTGACCTGGATGTGTCCGTGACGAACGACCTGGCGCGCCTGGCGACGGCTCATCGCGAAGCCGAGACGGTAAACGACATTGTCCAGACGGGTCTCAAGCTGCTGCAAGAGCAGTTCGCCGGTAACACCAGTCTTGTTCGAGGCCTTCTGGTAGTAAGCGCGGAACTGGGTCTCAAGCGTGAAGTAGATGCGTTTGGCCTTCTGCTTTTCACGAAGCTGCAAGCCGTAGCCGACAACCTTCTTTACCTTGCGGCTTTGACCGTGCTGGCCTGGAGGAAAGTTACGCTTCTCGATGGGACATTTCTCTGTGAAGCACTTGGCTCCCTTTAGAAAAAGCTTCGTGCCGTCGCGACGGCAAAGACGGCAAACTGCGCCTGTATAACGTGCCATTTACAACTCCTATATAGATCACTTCTGGTGACGATCGGTTTACACGCTGGCAGCGCTTCTGGTCCCGATCCAATGTTCCGTTCTCAGTTATCAGAAAGTACCTGAATGCTAAAAGCAATTCCTGACAACTAAGAACGAATAACTAACAACCCGTCAGACTCTGCGGCGCTTGGGCGGACGGCATCCGTTGTGCGCCATTGGCGTAACGTCGCGGATGCTGCGCACGTCGATGCCGGCGGTTGCGAGTGCGCGGATTGCGGACTCACGTCCTGAACCGGGGCCCGAAACACGAACGTCGACCGAGCGAAGACCGTGGTCGCGAGCAGCGTTTGCTGCTCCAACCGCTGCCTGCTGTGCCGCAAACGGAGTGCCTTTACGCGATCCGCGGAAGCCGAGCGAACCCGAGCTCTTCCAGCTGAGCGTGTTGCCGGTCTGGTCTGTGATGGTGACAATGGTGTTGTTGAACGACGCCTGGATGAAGACAAGACCGTAGGGAACGTTCTTCCGCTCGCGCTTCTTGAACTTCTTATTCTTGTTCGCCGCTGACTTGTTCTTTTGCTGATTCTGAGTCTTTGCCATTACTTGGTCACCTTCTTCTTACCGGCAACCGTGCCCTTGCGGGGACCCTTGCGAGTACGAGCATTCGTGTGTGTGCGCTGGCCGCGGACCGGAAGGCTGCGGCGATGGCGGAGACCACGGTAGGACTGGATTTCAATCAGGCGCTTGATGTTGAGCGAGATGTCCTTGCGGAGATCGCCCTCGATGCCGCCCTCTGCTTCGATCACCTGACGGATGCGGTTGAGTGCGTCTTCGTCGAGCGTTCCAACCTTCGCGATAGGGTCAACATCAGCCTTCGCAAGGATCTTCGCCGCTCGTGAGTCGCCGATTCCAAAGATGTACGTGAGCCCAATCTTCGCCTGCTTGTTGTTCGGGACATCGACACCGGCAATACGTGCCATAGAGTTCCTTTTCTGTGGGGCCTCGCGAATCATGTCGCGAAGCGGGGTTAGTTGAGTTGCGGATCGATTCCAACAGGTTCAACGCAAGCTTTAGTTTCGGCTAACTCGCCTGGTGGGTCCGGGTGGTGCTGTTATGGCTTCGCGTGGGCGAGGCCAAGGTGATTTAACCCTGGCGCTGCTTGTGCTTGGCGTTCTCGCAGATCACACGCACTACCCCGCGGCGGTGGATGACCTTACACTTGTCACAAATAGGCTTTACGGATGCACGAACCTTCATTGGTATTTCCCTTCAAACAACAGCTTTCTTGCCTCTTAGCCGCAGGAAATCGGAAAAGAGGCACAATACTTTTGCGAGCTCTAAGCTACGGCCGAGGCCGGGTCGTTAGATGTCTTAACTTAATTGGGAGAAAAACGTCTACTTGTAGCGATAGACGATGCGACCACGGTTGAGGTCATACGGACTTAACTCAATCGCAACGCGGTCACCGGGGAGAATGCGGATGAAGTTCTTACGCATACGTCCAGATACGTGCGCGAGCGCCTGGTGCTTGTTCTCGAGCTCGACCTTGAACATCGCGTTTGGCAGGGTCTCTACGACCACCGCCATGACTTCAATTGCATCTTCCTTCGACAAACGAATCTCCTTTGTTACCTATTGCAGCACATCATTTCAACTGGTTACTGCTCTCAAGCCGACACCCAAAGGTCGAACCTTACGCAGCATCTCTTATAGTATCGCGTTTCCCGCTTATCTCCTACAGCGACGAAGAAGTTTGCTAGCGAGTCAGGACGTAAGGGCCTTCTTTGGTGATGGCTACGGTGTGCTCGAAGTGCGCGCTATAGCTTCCATCAACAGTAACTGCAGTCCAACCGTCTTTGAGCGTCACAACTTCGGGCTTGCCGGCGTTGATCATTGGCTCAATTGCGAGAACCATCCCCTCTTTGAGCCGCGGACCCTTTCCACGGGAGCCAAAGTTTGGCACCTGCGGATCTTCGTGCATGGAACGGCCGATACCATGGCCGACGAACTCTTTGACGACACCGAAGCCTTCAGCCTCACACATCTCCTGCACGGCGGCGCCAATGTCAAACAGGCGGCCACCAATCACCGCGAACTTTATGGCCTCTTCGAGCGACGCCTTCGTCACATCCAGCAGCCTCTGTGTGAGTGGAGTTGCCGGCCCCACAGCGTAGGTCACGGCAGCGTCAGAGTAGTAGCCATCAAGAATCAGGCCGCAGTCGATCGAGAGAATGTCGCCATTCCTAAGGACCACCTTCTCGTTCGGAATCCCGTGGACAACCTGCGAATTCAGCGAGGTGCAAAGCGCCGCCGGAAAGCCATGATAGCCCTTGAACGCGGCCTTCACTCCGGGGAATGTGGCGATCTTGGCATTGGCAGCGTTCTCGAGATCCATCGTGCTCACACCTGGAACGACCAGCGGGGCAAGCAGATCGTGCACCTGCCGGAGAAGCTTACCTGACGCTCGCATCTTCTCAATCTCGGCCCGGGTTTTAAGCAAAATTGGCATAACAGGAACTAACTCACCCTAACTTGAACGAAGCCGCTTCAACGCTTCTGAAATGCTTCGGGTTACCTCGTTTACAGAACGCGCACCTTCAACCTCAGCGAAACAGCCCTTGTTGCGATAGTGCTCAATCACGTATGCGGTCTTGGCAGTGTACTCAACCATTCGCTCGCGGAACGTCTCTCCCGTATCATCGGCACGCTGCTCGAGCACTGTTCCATCAAAATCACAGATGCCCTCTGATGCAGGCGGATGAGCGTAGATGTTGTAACTTCGCTTGCATGTTGGACAGATTCTTCGGCCGGTGATGCGACGAAGCAGCTCATCTTCGTCTACGCGAATGCTAATTGCCACCAAGGGAAGGTGGAGCGCGCTGCCGCCAGTCCCCGCTTCGCGATGAAGATCCAAAAGCGCATCAATGAAGCCTGCCTGCACCAGCGTTCTCGGATATCCGTCGAGAATGAAGCCACGCTCAATTCCAGGCTGATTCAACCGAGCGGCTACCATGCCGTTGACTGTCTCGTCGTCAACGAACAAACCCTGATCCATAAGGCTTTTTGCCCTCAGACCCAGGTCCGTCTTATCGGCAATGTTCTTGCGAAGTATGTCGCCAGTCGAGATCTGAGGCATACCGAAGAGCCGAACCAGTGCCTGAGCCTGCGTGCCTTTTCCGACACCGGGAGCGCCAAGAAGAAGAACTGGCCCCGGCAGGAAATCAATTCCTGCCAGAGCCGGTTTTGTGTCCGCAGATGGTTCGGTCAAGGCGTTCCTTACCAACTCTTGCGACCGCGAATCCGCCCGGACTTCGGCGTAAATCCGTCGTAGTGTCGCATGATCAACTGCGATTCAATCTGCTGCACTGTATCCATTGCCACGCCGACCACGATGAGTAGGGACGTTCCACCGAAGTAGAAGTTCACGCCGAGACCATTGGTCGTCCAGCTTGGCAGATGGTCGAACGCCTGGCCGATAAGCGGCAGATGGTTGAAGTGGATACCGCTGATGAGCAGCGTCGGTATGATCGAAATGATGATTAGGTAGCCAGCGCCCACGAGCGTGATACGCGTAAGCACATCATTGATGAAGTCGCGGGTACGATTGCCAGGACGGATGCCAGGGATAAATCCGCCATATTTGCGCATGTTGTCGGCGATGTCGTCCGGCCGGAAAACAATGGAGATATAGAAATAAGCGAAGAAGATGATCGCGACTATGAACACCAGTTCGTACATCGGCTCACTGGGAGCGATGTTGCGAAGGATCGGACCCATAAACGATGTCTCGCGAAGCGGAGTTCCAAACCAATTGATACCGCCAAACAGTTGTGGCACAGAGAGAATTGAACTCGCGAAGATAACTGGCATAACTCCGCCAGAGTTGACTTTAAGTGGCAGGTGAGTCGATTGGCCACCCATCATCTTGCGACCTACGATACGCTTCGCGTATTGAACCGGGATGCGACGCTCGGACTTCTCCACGAATACGATAAAGGCAACTACAGCAATCATCCCGGCGACCAGAATTATCGCCGCGATGGGTGTAAATGGCCCCCATGCAGCATCGCGGATTTTCACGTAGAGCTCTTCGATGCCCTTAGGCAGCCCGACCACGATGCCGGTGAAGATCAGCAGCGACATTCCGTTACCGATGCCACGCTCTGTAATCTGCTCGCCGAGCCACATAATAAAGGCGGTGCCGGTGGTCAGGGTGAGTACGCAGAGCGGAACAAAGAGATAGTGCGAAATCGTCACCATGGGCGCGCCGGTCTGCGTCCCGGTGAGCGACACGGCAATGGCGCTCGACTGGATGATGGCGAGCAGGACCGTTACATAGCGGGTCCACTGGGTGATCTTACGACGGCCAAGCTCACCTTCCTTTTGCAACTTCGCAAGCGGCTCATAGATGACGGTCAGCAGTTGAAAGATGATCGATGCAGTGATGTACGGCATGATGCCAAGAGCAAACACAGTCAGCTTGCGGAGGTTTCCACCAGAGAACAGGTCGACCAGGCCCAGCGCCGAACCCGAATTCTGATTGAAGAACTGCGCCAGCAGATCGGCATTAATACCAGGCGTCGGGATGTGTGCGCCCAGCCGATATACAGCCAGCAAACCAAGTGTAAACAGGACACGCTTGCGGAGGTCTGGGATGCGAAAGATGTTTGCAATTTTCTCGAACATCAGGGTTCAAAAACCTCGGAGGCTGACACAGGTTGAAGTTGGCTTACTACGGAGATTCTACGCTGCTGCCGCCGAGCTTAACTCTAAGCTGCTGCCGCTTCGCCGATCACGATTGCCTTGCCGCCGGCCTTCTCGATTGCCTCTTTGGCTGACTTCGAGAACCTGTGTGCGTGGATCGTGATTGCAGAGGTAACTTCACCATTATTCAAGACTTTGATGAGACCGTTCTTCCGGCGCAACAGGTTCAACTCAATGATCTTGTCCAGCGTGAACTCAATTGCTCCATGCTGCTGAACTAGCTCCGCTACACGGTCAAGCCCAAGCACGGTGTACTCGACGCGGAAGATATTGGTGAAGCCACGCTTCGGCAAGCGACGGTGTAGCGGCATCTGGCCGCCTTCGAAGCCGCGCATGAGCGACGAACCCGAGCGCGAGCCCTGACCCTTGTGACCACGTGTAGAGGTCTTACCCATGCCTGAACCCATTCCGCGGCCGACACGCTTCTTGTTTTCATTCGCCTTTTTAGGAGCGCGCAGATTGGAAAGATTACGGATTGCCATATCTTGTTTCCTCGCTATAGCGCCGGAGGCCCGAAGCCATCCGACTCGCATGTAATTTGGTGAAGCTAGTTAGCCGACAACTCGTACGAGATGCGGAACCTTAGCAACCATTCCACGAATGGAAGGTGTGTCCTCGCGCTCGACAACCTGGTTCAGGCGTGTAAAACCAAGACCCTTGATGACGAGCTTGTGCTTGACTGGCGTGCAGATCTTAGAGCGGAAATATTGCAGCTTGATTCTGGCGATTGCGCTGGTATCAGCCATGATTGGAACTCCTATAACTAATGATTACAACTGGGATACTTTTTCTTACAGCTCGTCGACCGACTTGCCACGCAGAGCAGCTACATCAGCCTTGTTGCGAAGCTGGATAAGAGCATCGAACGTTGCCTTGATGACGTTATGCGGGTTGGCAGTGCCAAGCGACTTGGTGAGAACGTTCTGGATCCCGGCTGAGGTCATGACGGCGCGAACAGTCTTGCCGGCAATAACTCCTGTACCTTCAGGGGCCGGCTTCAACATGACTGAACCGGCGCCGAAGTGACCAAGCACCTGGTGAGGGATTGTGGTCTCGGTGAGATTGATCTTGAACAGGTTCTTCTTGGCTGACTCGATGCCTTTGCGAATTGCCTGAGGCACTTCCTTGGCTTTGCCGGAACCGTAACCAACCACGCCTTCACCAGCATCGCCTACAACAACCAACGCGGCGAAGGACATGTTCTTACCGCCCTTAACAACCTTGGTAACACGATTGATCGAGACTACCTCGTCCTTCAGGTTCAGCCGATTTGCATCGATCTTCTTCTTCATTGCCATAATTCCGTCCAGCTTTCTGGCTGCCATGCAGGCGCCCTGAAACTTCTTAAAAGTCGAGACCGGCTTCACGAGCAGCATCGGCGAGAGCCTTCACACGGCCGTGATAAAGATAACCACCGCGATCGAAGACGATCTTCTTTACGCCTTTTTCGATAGCGCGCTCTGCGATCATCTTTCCGACGGCTGCTGCGGCTGCGATGTTTCCGCCGTAGTTCTTTTCTTCATTCTTCTTGCCCATTGAAGACGCAGACGCGATGGTGACGCCGTTGAGGTCGTCGATCAGCTGCGTGTAGATATGGTTTAGCGAACGATAGACGTTGAGGCGCGGACGCTCCGCCGTACCGGACATCTTTTCGCGAATGCGCGTATGAACCCGCTGGCGGATTACGTTGCGTTGACGAGGATTGATCATGTTCTTTCTTCCTTCCTAGTAGCGTCAGCAGAGTACTGATGACGTTCGGTGTGCTTGAACGCGAATGAGGTCTGGGGAACAAGGAGATCTGCGCGCCCTGCTAATCCCGTTCCGTAGCAGAGGTTACTTCGCTCCGGTCTTACCGACCTTCTTCTTCAACTTCTCACCGGTGTAGCGCACACCCTTGTTCTTGTATGGATCGGGCTTGCGCAACTTACGCATGTCCGCGGCAATCTGACCAACCTTCTGGCGGTCGATACCTGACACGACCAGGTGAGTCTGCTTTGGATCTATTGTGACCTCAATGCCGGTCGGCAGCGGAAATTCAATCGGGTGCGAGTAGCCGAGCGTAAATACAACCATGCTCTTACCCTTCAGCTCCGCGCGGTATCCGATGCCCACAATGTCGATCTCTTTTGTCCAACCAGTTGTTACGCCAGTGACGGCGTTGAATACGAGAGATCGCGCGAGACCATGAAAAGCGGCTTGTTTGTCGTTCTCGCGCTCCGCAACCAGCTGACCTTCCTTAACGACGAGCCTAATGCCGCCGGGAAGCAGCGCGCTTACCTTACCCTTTGGGCCTTCAACGAGCACGGAGGTCCCCTCTTCATTGACCGTCCACTTGACGCCAGCGGGGAGTGCGATTGGCTTTTTACCTATACGTGACATGTAGAAATCCTTCTAGTGGCTTGCGAGTCCCTTATAGATGTCCGATAAGTTCCACTGCAGCCGCGCAACCTTCTGCGTTTGTTTCGATGAATAAAACTGATTACCAAACTTCGCAGAGTATCTCGCCGCCTACACCTTCACGGCGAGCCTGGCGTCCAGTCATAACGCCCTTGGGAGTCGTCATGATCGAGATGCCGAGACCACCCTGTACACGGCGGATCTCGTCGCGGCCAAGATATACGCGGCAGCCGGGGCGCGAAATGCGCTTCAAGTCACGGATAACCGCTTCGTTGTTGGGACCGTATTTCAGGTAAACGCGGATGACCTTCTGCCCATTCTCTTCAGCAGGCTTGTAGTTCGCGATGTAACCTTCCTCTTTGAGAATGCGAGCGATCTCAGCCTTCAACTTCGAGGCAGGAACGTCAAGCTTCTGATGGCGGGCGCGCATGGAATTACGAATACGGGTAAGGAAATCTGCAACTGGATCGGTAAGGTTCATCAATTCTCCTGCATT
>CAHJWN010000004.1 GCA_903642265.1 Acidobacteriaceae bacterium
ACTACGTGAGCCATGGATCCATTACTCCAGGCTTCGTTGAGCACTCGTTCCAGCGACTTCAGCGCGAACGTAAGCGCTTCTGGAGGTCCAATAACCCGTGCGGCCTCAAGATATGCGGAGATACACATACCGTTCCAGGCTGTGTACATCGTCTTGTCGATGAACGGTGTTGGTCGGCTAAGCCGCGCCGCGTAAAGCTTCTTCATCGCACCTTCGAGCAGCGCAGCAGCCTCTTCCTCTTGCACTTTCGCTATACGAGCAGCTGAACTCAACGACAGCGTAATGTGCAGCACGTTCTTCTGCGGATTGTGCTGCATGTCGCCAAGCTCGCCGATATCGAGATAAGCTCCAGCGAGCGCAAGCTCCTGCTTAGAAAGCACTGCGGCTGCCTCGTCTCGCGTCCAGGTAAAGTAGTCGCCGTCGTCATCGATTGAATGGTCTGCATCCTGCGACGCATAGAAGCCGCCACGCTCGCGATCGCTGAGCCAATCGTCCATCCATTGCATGGTCTCGTGTGCAATGCGGGCACACTCGGGATCGAGGAACGTTTGATACGCGTGAACGTAGTTCTTCAAGAGAGCGCTGTTGTCATAAGCCATCTTTTCGAAGTGCGGAACGATCCATCGCTCGTCGACGCTATAGCGGTGAAATCCTCCTGCGAGATGATCGTAGATACCGCCTTTGGACATCTTCGAAAGCGTCACTCTTGCGGCGAGCTTAACCTCTTCGTTAACCTTCGGACTTGACTGGAAGCGCGACGCAGAATCGATCAGCAGATCGATTGCGCCCGGGTGGGGGAACTTCGGCTGTGATCCAAAGCCTCCATTATGCCCGTCGAATTGTTCCAGGGCCGAGCTCACCAGCTTCGCCACCAGGTCCTTGCCAGGATTGAGTGCTCCTCCGCCGAAGGACTCGTTCTGCTCGATGGCCTCCATTACGCTGGCGGCAGATTCGTTGACCTCGTCTCGCTTCGTCATGAATGCTTCGGCCATGGTTAACAGGACACGGCGCATGGACGGACGGCCATGCTGGTCCTTAGGTGGGAAATAGGTGCCGCCGAAATATGGCAAACCGTCGGGAGTCAGGAATGCGGTCAGGGGCCATCCACCTTGTCCACTGATTGATGACACAGCCGCCTGGTAGCGTGTATCCACATCCGGCCGTTCGTCGCGGTCGACCTTTACTGCAACGAAGTGCTCATTGATGATTTGCGCGATCTCACGATCTTCATAGCTTTCGCGATCCATGACGTGGCACCAATGGCACCAGACTGCTCCGATATCGAGCAGGATTGGTTTGTCCTCGCGCTGCGCCTGCTCGAACGCTTTAGCTCCCCATTCCTGCCAATCGACAGGCTGATGCATCGCAGACCGCAGGTAAGCCGATGCAGCCTTTGCCAGTCCGTTCGAATGTTCCGTAGTCATACCATCTCCGTTGGAAAATTTAGGTTTGTCACGTGAAGAAGGCCCGAGCCAAAGCCCGGGCCTTCAACAGAAACGAGCAACCTACCGCTACTGGGCAGGCGGCGGTGTAGACGAAATCGGTTTTGGAGCCGATGGCGCTACAGGAGCTGTAAGGCCGGGAATGATCGGTTTTTGCGTGACCTCACCGGTCGCGGCCGCCTGGATGCTGATGCCGTAATGGTCGAGCGTAGTCGAGAGAAGCTGCTCGAGTGCAGCCCTGTCTTTCGCGTAGGCCGCAGTCGACGAGAGCAGATTGTTTTCACCAGTGGCGAGGTTTCTTCCTTGCTGCAAGACGTTCGCCGTCGTTGAAGCTCCTAACTTGTACTTCTTTTGCTCGGCATCCAAACTCTGAGCCGCATAGTCGCGTGCAGCCTGGGCTGCAGATACCTGTGCGCGGTCATTGGTCAGCGCATACTGCGCGTTGATGACCTGGATGCGGATCTGCGTGTAGAGCTGCTGAAGCCGCATCTGCGACTGGCGGTACTCCATCTGCGACCGCGCCTGATCGGCTTGTGCCGTGCGGTTGCGGATCGGGATTGTGATGTTCACACCGACACCCTTATCAGGAGCGTTGTTATTGAACAGATTCTTTACTGCTGTCCCGTAACTCACGGGAGGATAGGTTCCAGGTGCGTAAGGTTGACCCGTAGTGAAGTCCACGGCGTTCGGGTTCTGTGCACCAGCCAAAGAACTTGCACCATAGAAGGCATACGCATCGACGATCGGAAGCAGACCGTTCTTTTCGGCCTTGATGGTGATCTCATTATTCTTCATGTTCAACACCGCTTGTTCGATCTGCGGATTGTTGACGTATGCCTGACGAACAAGATCTTCGACGGCGGTGTCTTCTTCCGGCAGCCTTTCGAGTCCAACGCGATCCGTTGGAATCACAGGGGCGGAAGAAAGTTGAGGATCGTTCAGTGTGCGCGCGATCGCCTGCTTCATGATGAGCTGTTGATATTCGAGGTTTGACTTTGAAGCGATGAGGGCCTGCTTGTCGCTCGCCACCGTGCTGTCGGAGTTCACCACATCGAGCGGCGCCAGTGTCCCAATCTCCAACTGCTTACGGTTGTCTGCCGTCAGCTGTGTCGATTGACCGAGCGCGCGTTCCTTCGCCTGCTCGTCTTCGTAAGCACTCACCAGGCCCCAGTAGATGTTCTCCACCTGGTTGACGGTGTAAAGGACCTGCTGACGAAATGCAGAGTCCGTGATGCGGCGATCGTTTTTGGCCTGCAGGATGAAGCGGCCATTGATACCCCAGCCGAAGCCTTGCAGGAGATGCTGGGTTGCTGTCGCGCGGAAGGTGGGGGCGATCTGCGGGCTGAAGGAGTTAAACGAATTGTTTGTTGTAACTCGGCTGTTGTCGAAGGTTACATTCAACTGCGTGCCCGTCAGAAAACCCTGGGTATAGCCAAAGTTGTAGGTCGAGGTGTTGGTGTTGAGGTTTGGAAGAGCTGTCGCTGTGGTCGTCGGAGTAGTTGCGGTGGTTGAAACTCCGCTCAAAGCCGAACTGGTGGGTTGGCTGTTGGACTCATACTCGAGCGCACCGGTAAGGAAGGGATCGAGAGCCTCCGGGAGTGGACCGCCGCCGTTCGTGCTGAGCACGAGGCCTGAAGCACCGGTTCCCCCTCCGCCTGCAGAACTCGAAGTGCCGCCTGGCCCGCCGCCACCCGTAATGGTCGTCGTCGAACCACCGAGCGTGTTCGCCACGATGCCTGTCGACACACCACGCAACGTTGAACCCGCTTTCGCGCGAAGAAGGTCTGTATCTGCAATGTCCAGGTTGATGCGCGCAATCGCGATGTCGAAGTTGTTCTCGAGTGCCAGGGCAAGCGCATCCGACAGGCTCAGGTAGATCTTTCCGTCCTGCAGCAGCGAATCAAGCTGCGCGGAGTTGCTGAGCCGCGGCAAAGGAACCGAGGTTGCTGTGTAAGGTGCAAGCGGGTTCTTGAACTGATAACGCTTGGGTTTGGTGTAGTCCTTGGCAGTATCCCGGAGGAAGAGCGGCTCGGTGAGTTTGGGCTGCGGAGCCTGCGGCAGCGCCGGATTGCCGGTAGTGTCATTCTGAACGGGCTGGGGGGCGGCAGGCGCCGTGGGGTTGCTCACCGTTTGCGTCGCGGGAGTGGTTGACTGCTGCGCGTATCCCGGCTGGGCCATGGAGCCAACCAACACGAGCGAAACCGTTACTACTGCCTGCAAATCTCTTAATCTCACCACTTGCACTCTCCAACTTTCTACGGCTGGTTCCCTGATGTCCATGAAGCCTTGAAACGGAATGCCAAAGGATCAGTCTTTTGCTCTGCACTATCTTTCAAACGCGGCGTTACTTCTTGCTTATGCCGGAGGATGTGGCTGCTACGACAAGCTGGCGCTGCCTACCGGCGCTTCTATTTTCTGGTTATTTTCTAGATGCTCGCGCGCCAACGTAGGACTCCAAAATCACTGTAGACGCTTCTTTCCTCTGTACGCATCGGGAATTGACTTCGTTCCCCGAGGGCGCGAATCTTTCAGACCATCGTGTCTTTTGCCGTTATCGAAGTATATCAACGGCCGACCACGCCTAAAAATAGAACCAGATCTTGCCTGCAGCAGCGCAAGGATCGGGCGTTACACTAGCGCCATGCGGAACCTGCCTCTATGCATTGCGGTCACTCTGTCTTCGCTCGCGGTTCTGCCTGCAGCCAGGGACTTTGCAGGCGGGCAATCCCTAGCGACCTCTTTGCCACAGGCCGCGCATCTGCCGCCGTTTGATCCCGAAATGATTGCCTTTAAGAGCGGCAGCCGATTTCTCAACTGCCCTCGGGCCGCCACTGTAAACGAGGCAGCATGTAACCTCGATGAGGTTATCTTTAATGCTCCCACAGGCACCGATGCTCTTGTTTCTCAAGCTGCGCATCGCACTGACATGAGCGCCTATGGCCCGGGCGTTAGCCTTGGTAATATCGGTGGCTGGCGCGTAGATAAGGTCGACGTGGCGTTTTTGAACTCCGCAGTCAGGGGAATTACGCAGGCTCATAGCCTCTTCCTGAACAAGCATGCGGCTGGCGACACGATGGGAACCTACAATTACGTTTATGCTGACGGCGGCTCGACTGCCTTGTCTGACGAAAGCATCAAGGGTGAAGCGATCGACATGGGCGAGACGAGCGGTTACTTTCACGGCGAGGTTGCATCGACCTCCGGTGTTGGAGACGTCTCGCCTGTTCTCAGGTACGTCTCAGGCAACGACTGGACGACCGACGGCGCGCCGCTGCTCGATATCTCTAGAGGAACGATCACAGGACTCATCACGGGACCTAGCAAGCCCACTCTTCCTGGCGGCTATCTGAGTTCGTTCCTGGTTGACAACAAGCTCCCTCTGACTACTGCCTGGGGCGTCTGTGACGACCCGATCGCCAGCAACAAACTGGTCCAGGTAAATACCCCCTTCACCTGCAAGGTCGCGCTGCAATCTGGAGAGTTCAGGGCAGGTGGCATTGTCTGTGTCAGCGGGCCTAACTATCCCGAACAGGCGCCCATCACGATTGCCGCTCCTGCCAGCGGGGGCACCCAGAGCATCACCATGTTGCTGCGCAATCCCAATGGAAAGGGCTCTAACATCTTCCAGGGAGGCGTTTGCGGACAGTACATCAGCTTCGACGCCAACCTCGCCGTGAGCGGTTACCGGTCTTCCTACTACGCCTTCGGTGCCCTCGACGCGCATCACCTTATCTTCGGCATGAACATCAAGGGCGTGATGAGCAACCTGCCTATGGCGAGTGAGGCGGAGCGGTTTGGTGTGGCGGGTCTAGACGGCTATCATTTGTATCCCGGCTGCGAGGTGGTAACAAACAAGTCGCTGAAAGCAGACCCAATCTGCGAACCGAACTCAGTCCCATGGACTGTCGGCGATGTGATCGAGGCACCGCATAATGTGGCCGTCAACACTGTGGGCCATTTCACAGACCTGGTTCAGAACACTCCGGCAAACGGCTCGCTCAGCTCTGGCGACCTGCTGCAAATCCACGGACTGGGTGCGGTCGGCTCTAACTTCATCGCACATCGCACCGTGAATCTGAATTCTTATAAGACATTCAGCACGTATGGGGGCGTGCTGAATGCACCCGACATGCACCGCATCGAAGGCTACTTCGCCACAGGCTTTTCATTTGGAGATGCACCCGGCGCGCTGGTGCGCATTTACGGGAATGCCGATGGATCATCTAAACTGATGACGCTTTTTGCGATGCCGGGAGGCGAGGTCATGTGGAATCCAATTACGGGAACGCTGGCGGCGCCGAACATCCAAGCGCATAACTTCGCTGGCCTGCGCGGTGTGAGCGATCGCATCGGCGGCAGCCCTCTTGCCCTCGGCTCGTGCGCCACAGGCCTAGCAAGCATTCCTGGAGCTACGCTGACGATGATTCCCCTAACCGTGGCATCGACCATAGGTGCGCCCGGCTTCAGCGCAAGTGGGGGCTTTCAGGTCTCGGCGCAGGTGACCGCTCCGGACAAGGTGACTGTAAATGTCTGCGCTTTGATCGCCGGCACTCCAACGCCCTCGAACTATATCGTGGCTTTGCAATAGCGCAAACATGGCCCTTTTGAAGTGCATCCTCACCTACGATGGAACGCCTTATAGCGGCTGGCAAATCCAACCTTCGCTGCCGACAGTCCAGGGCACCCTCGCCGCAGCGATCAAGCAAGTAACTGGCGAGACGGTGCTACCGCAAGGATCGGGGCGAACAGACACTGGTGTTCATGCATTGGCCCAGGTGGCAAGCTTCGAAATCACTGTGCCGATTCCTGCGGCGAAGCTGCAACACGCCCTCAATCGTGCTCTTCCGCAGAGCGTCCGTGTGCTGTCGATTGAGATCGCTGAGCCTGGTTTTCATGCCCGGTATAGCGCCCGCTGCAAAACCTACGAATACCGCATCTTTCCTCAGCTTTCGGATGGGACTGGGGGGATCTGTTCGCCGATGATGGCTTCCTTTGTGTGGGATTGTCCATGGCTGCTCAATCTAAGGATGATGCAGCAGGCCGCTCCGGGCATTCTCGGTGAGCATGACTTCACAACCTTCGCCGCCAGCGATCCTGATCTTGCTGCTCGCCGGCATCCAGAGCTTGCGGATGCGCGGTCCAATCTGCGACGCGTCGATGTCTCCGAGTGGAGCGAACGTGACGGGCTGTTTGTCTACCGCGTAACCGGCTCGGGATTCCTCCACCACATGGTCAGGAACCTCGTAGGTACCTTTGTCGACATAGGGGCCGGACGGATCCCGAGCGAGTCTATTTCAGCACTGCTCGCGGCCCGTGATCGCGCCGCCGCGGGCCCCACTGCTCCCGCGCGGGGGCTTTTTCTGGTAGACGTTGAGTATTGATGTCTTCTACCGCGCCCGCCTCCGCACACCAAAGGATTGCCCGCCTGGCAACGCTCACCGCCGTGCATCGCGCGTTTCACTGGCTGCACCTGCATCAGCCTCAGCTACGGCTCTGGCAGTTGGAGATGCTTGCAATCCCGGCACCACCATTCGGAGAGAGAGCGCGGGCGGACTGGTTCCTCGAACGCTTTGCCGCACTCGGTCTCGCGAATGTACACCTCGATGGTGCGGGCAACGCTCTTGCCGAGCTGAAGCCTGCAAGCTCGCCTGAGCTTCCGTGCATCCTGCTCTCCGCCCATCTTGATACAGTGTTTCCTGCGTCGACAATCAGCATCCCTACTGAAGAGGCTCCGCGCATTCTGTGCCCTGGAGCCTGCGACAATGCCGCTGGACTGACTGCCCTGCTGGCGATTGCTGCCGCCCTACGCTTTGCCGATGTCACTCCGCCGATTTCAATCCTGTTTGCAGCAAATGTGGGTGAAGAAGGTGAGGGCGACCTGCGCGGGATGCGGCATCTTTTCCTGCATGGGGCGTATCGCGATCGCATTGCCGCAGCCATCGCACTTGAAGGATCGGGGACACCTGCAGTGGTGACGCGAGCGTTAGGAAGCCGAAGATTTCGGGTGAGCGTGACCGGACCCGGGGGCCATTCGTGGACCGATGCGGGGCGCCCGAATCCGATCCTGATTCTCAGCCGCATTCTTGCCCAACTGGCGGAGCTCAACCTGCCAGATGAACCTCGCACCACGCTGAATGTCGGTCACATCATGGGCGGCACCTCGATCAACTCCATCCCTCAGCTTGCGACCGCGCTCATCGACCTTCGATCGACCGATTCAAATGAACTGCTGACGACCGAGACGCTCCTGCGTACGCTTGTCGGCGGAGTTGGGAATATCGAGACAATCGGCGATCGGCCCGGCGGTGCGCTGCCGGAGGGTGCGCCGCTACTGCACTCAATTCGCGCCGTGGACCGTCACCTCGCCCTGCATACGGAGCTTCGCATGGGTTCGACAGACGCAAACCTGCCGCTTTCGCTTGGTGTGCCAGCAATAGCGATGGGCGCGGGTGGGACTGGCGGAGGCATTCATACGCTGAACGAGTGGTATGACCCGACCGGCCGCGAGACGGCGCTGCGCCGCATCCTGCTGACGCTGCTTGACACGGTTCATCTTGCGGCCGAGGCAGTTGGAGCGGACGAGGCGCTTGATACACTTCCCTCGTGAAGACCCTCCTATGCCCTGCTTTGCCGCTTGCCCTTTTGTTTACCCTTTCTCTCGCCTTACAATCCCAAAGCTCCAAGCCTGACATGCTGTACATCCACGGCGACATCCTGACTGGAGCACATCTGAAATCGTCCGATACTTCGGCGACGCCGGCGAGAGTGACTGCAATCGCGATCGCCAACGGACGCATTCTGGCGGTCGGTAGCGATGCTGAAATCCTAAAGTTGAAAGCGGACTCGACGAAGGTCGTTGATCTGCATGGAGCGTTCGCAATGCCCGGGTTCAACGATGCGCATACTCACATCGCCGGGGCCGGGCAGCAACACCTCACGGTTGACCTTACGGGTTCGAAGTCGCTGGCAGAAATGCAGTCGCGCATACGTGCCTATCTTGCCGATCCTGCTATCTCGGCAAATCCAGCGGGGTGGGTGAAGGGCGGCGGGTGGGACCACACGCTTTGGGATGGGAAGAAGTTACCCGGGAAAGCCGACCTTGACTCAGTGACAGGGGCACATCCGGCGGTCTTCGAGCGGGTTGACGGACACATACTGGTTGCCAATTCGGCGGCACTTGCAGCGGCAGGGATCACAGCAGCTACGCCCTCACCAGCAGGCGGGCAGATTGACCATAACGCAACGGGCGAGCCAAGCGGCATCCTGCGCGAGGATTCGGCGATGGCGTTGGTCGCTCGCAAGATTCCCCCACCGACGAACGACATGCGGCGACGGGCGCTGGAGTTCTCCATCGCCGACGCGCTGGCGCACGGGGTGACAAGCATCCAGGACTTTTCGGATTGGGACGACTTCCTGGTATTGGAGGAGATGGAGCATGCGCACAAGTTGCACCTTCGAGTGAGCGAGTGGCTTGCCTTTGACACGCCACTCGCGGTACTCAAGGAGCGGCGGGCGAGTCATCCTGCGGATGATCCGTTGCTGCACCTGGGGATGCTGAAGGCGTTTATGGACGGGTCTCTAGGTTCCCGGACGGCGGCAATGGAAGACCCTTATTCGGACGATCCAAACAACTCCGGGCTGCTGCGGTTTGCCGATCAAGGCAAGCTGAATGCAATGTCGGCAGAGCGGGCAGCAGCGGGGTTCCAGCTCGGATTTCACGCGATTGGCGACCGGGCAAACGAGGTGGCATTGGATGCCTTTGCGGCGGCGGACCAGGTAGCGCGTCTGCCGGGACAAGCTTCAGCACCGAAGGATCCTGATGCGGGAATTGTGAACCATGTGGAAGCGAGTCCAGCACCGGCGCAGTTGCGATTCCGTGTCGAGCATGCACAAGTGGTCGAAGCGGGTGATTTTGACAGGTTCGCAAGTCTTGGCGTGATCGCGTCGATGCAACCCTCCCACCTGCTGACCGACATGGATTGGGCCTCAGCCAGGCTCGGCTCGGAACGGGCTGTGTTTTCGTACAGCTGGAAATCGTTCCTCGATCATGGCGTAACGCTCGCGTTCGGGACGGACTACCCGGTGGAGTCAATCAATCCTTTTCGTGGGCTCTACGCCGCAGTGACGCGACAGAATGAGGCGGGAACGCAAACCTACCAGGCGCAGGAAAAGATCGGCATCAACGAAGCGATCTATGCGTATACCCAAGCCTCTGCTTTTGCCGAGTTCCGAGAAAAGGAAAAGGGGAGGTTGGAGCCAGGCCTTCTCGCGGACATTGTGGTGCTCGACCGTGACCCTACCAAGGTTTCAGCACGGGAGCTTCTGCACACGCGGGTGCTGCGGACGATTGTGAACGGGGAGACGGTCTTCGAAGCCAGCCTTGGAAAGTAGCGGCAAATTGCCCCAGAGTTGGTTGTGCTGGAAACTTCGAGATGTAACGAAAGAAGGCGCCCCTTGCGGGGGCGCCTTCTTAGCTGAAGCGAGCCAACTGCGATCTACGGGATGTAGTAGCGGAAGCTGGTCCAGAACATGTTGTTCGTGCCCTTGGGGTTGACCGTGGATCCAGCTGTTGCGCCGCTGCCGGCCCAGGCTTCGCGGGTGAGATAGCTGTAGACCATCTGGTACTGGAGACGGCCTTTGGTGGGCGAGTTGTAGAAGCGGTAGGTGAACCCAGCAGTGCCTTCGAGAACTGCACGAGTGTGACCAGAGCAGGTTCCAGCGCCCGGGGTATAGCCCCCGTTTGCGGCTGCCAGAGCAGGCGTAATCTCAGTGAAGCAGGCCTTATCGTTTTCACCTGACTGCGGAGCGTAGCCGACGTTAACAGTTGCCGCTGGCACGGCGACACCTGCGGCGGTAACAGTAGCTGCGGTGGTCGCCGAGTAGTAGGTGCGCTGCAGGTACTCGCCGCCGGCATAACCGTAGACATCAAGCTTTGGTGCGGGGTGCAGTTCAATGGACGCCATACCCTGCGAGTTGCGTAGCGGTTCAAGCGTTCCGTTGGGCTTGACCGTCACGTCACCGAGATTTGCGGTGCCGTACCGACCTGTACCGTCACCCTGAAGAACGTGAACGCCGAGATCGGCGAACTTCTTCACAGGAACCTTGGCACTCGCAAAGAAGCCGCCGCCGACGACGGTGTAGTTTGTGCCTGTGGCAGGAACGCTCGCGGCGGGAACGGTCGCCGAAGCAATTGCGTAGGGGAGAGTCGGATAGTAGCGATCGCGGAAGAAGCGGGCGATTCCGCCAACTTCAAAGTGCCCGAAACCAGGGTCAGCCGTGTACTTGACGATGATGTCCGGAGCGATGTTGTTGGAGTAGTTCTGCGCCGTGCTGCCGTTACCAGTGCTGTTGTAAAGACCACCTGTGTTGCCTGCGCCACCGATGAAGAAGTTCGTCGGAGGGTTGGTCAGAGCGGCAAGCACTGTCTGCGACTCTTCGACTGCAAAACCGATGTTCTGCTTCTTGCCGAGTGCCTGTGTAAATCGAGCGGCATATTGCCGAGTGAATGTGAAACCAACGTGGTACTGAGGATCGACGGTGTTCGGCAGATTCTCAACGCCTGGAGCTTCGTTGATGCCCTTCTTGACTTCGGTCGCAAGCGACCACATCTGTCCACCAGTTACGGTGAATCCAGAGTTCAGAGAAGCCTGAGCCCATGCTTCGCGCTGACGCATGGTGTAGCTGTTGGTCTGGTTGTTGTTGGAAGTGGTGCCGGCTGAAAGAAAATCCATCTCGTAGTACGCAGCGGCCTTGCCCCATGACATGGGCGAGGTGACCATGACGCCGAGCCTGGACTGGCGACCAGTGGCATTGAACTCGCTGGTGAACGCCTGAGCGGAGTTCATGTACGGAGTTGAATTGAACGGCGTATTGATGTCGGAGTTAATCGACCTCGAGCGGTATACGGTTTCTGCGGCAGCGAAGCCATAAGGCTTGATCAAAACACCCTTATAGTGAAGCTCGCCGGGGTTCTCGATCTTCTCGGTAAGGTCCTTCTTGGTGTCACTGATGGTGAGTGCGAGACCAGAGTTAGAGTTCTTGAGGTCGGTGACGGTTCCCTGGAGGCTGGCTACGGCGTCGGCATTCGCCTGGACTGTGGCGTTGACTGTCTGCGCCTGCGAGCTTGCGGCGGCAGCAACGGTCTGTGCATTGACCGATGCCTGCTGAGCGGCTGCGAGTTCAGCATCCTTAGCCGCAGATTGCGACTTGAGGTTGTCGATTTCCGCCTGCTGGTTCTGCATCTGCTCACGCAACTCACGAATCTGGCGCTCTGTGGCGGACTCCTTTGGAGCCCTGGCCACGGTATGCTTCTTCTTGCTCTTTGCGGAGCTATGCACCGGGGTTGCGGTTGTCGTCTGTGCAGGAACGCTAATGGCAGAGATCACCAGTATCGCTGCCAGAGTCGCCTGTAATTGCTTGGTCATGGAACCTCTCGAAATAAACTTCAGTGGAATGCACAGGGGAGGACAAGGTTGGCCAAGAGTCGCCAGATGTCAAATCGCCATGCGTTGATGGATCTATCGTCCCAGAGTCCTGTTAACAGAGTGATAATTTGTGAGTTTTTCCCCATGAATTGAAGGTACGTTGAGCCCGTGCACTCCGCAGTAAACGACACGGGTTTCCGCCTACGCGGTCGTTGATTTACCGTCAATCCATGCGCTTGCAACGTAATTCTCTGTTCGAGTACGTTTTGAACCATCACGGTCGCTGCTGGGCCGCACTGATTGCGCTGACACTTGGGAGTAGTGTGTCAGTTCGAGCAGAGGGTACTCCGCTGCACCTCGTACCCATGCCGCGCGTAGTAGCCGGGCTCTCGACGCAGGTGCTGGCCGAAGGCGTGCAGATTACGTGCTCGACGCCATGCAACTCGGAGGACGCGTTTGCCATTGCTGACCTGAAAGCCTCGCTTGCCGCGAGAGGAGTTGCGGTCACCCCTGATTCAGCGGTGAAGATCCTGGTGGTCCGGTATGGGTCTTCGCTGTCGCAGCAGATCTATCGTGACTCGCTGAAGCAGGGAGGAACAGGTTCCGATGCCGCGACAGGCATGCCTGAGGAGATGAAGGCGGAAGGCTACGTGATGACTCCGGATGGAAAGGGGCTTGCCATCACTGCCGCCTCGGCCGAAGGCATCTTCTATGCTCTCCAGACACTCAAGCAGCTGGTTGAGGCCTACCCGGGTCAGCCGCCGGTGCTGCACACAGCGACAATTCGTGATTGGCCGGCAATGCGTTATCGGGGGCTTGATGATGACCTTTCACGCGGGCCAGTGACGACGCTCGAGTTCGAAAAGAAAATGATTCGAACGCTCGCGGCATACAAGATCAACCTCTACTCGCCCTATTTCGAACATACGGCGGGGGATGTGTCGAATCCGCTGCCGGGACCTCCTGGAGGAACGATCACGGCCGCAGATGCGGCGGAACTGGTCGCGTATGCGAAGCCGTATCACGTGACAATCGTGCCGGAACAGGAGGCGTTTGGCCATCTGCACCATAACCTGACATGGGAGATGTACCAGCCGCTGGCGGAGACACCGCATGGAGCGGTGCTTGCGCCTGGGCAGGCGGGAGCTCTGGCGCTGACAACACAGATGCTGACCGAGCTTGCGGCTCAGTATCCAAGTCCGTTTCTGCATATCGGTGCGGACGAGACGGTCGACCTGGGATTGGGGCAGACGAAGGCGGATGTGGATGCACGCGGACTGGCTCCGGCATACCTGGACTTTATGCAGCGGATTGTCACATCGCTTGCCCCACTGCATCGCAAACTGCTGTTCTGGGGCGATATTGCGCAGGACGCACCTGACCTGCTGAAGCAGCTTCCGGCCAGTTTCAAGCAGAATACGATTGCAATCGCGTGGGTCTATAGCCCGGAGCCGAAGGGCTATGACAAGTTTTTGGCGCCCTTCAAGGCGGCAGGATTTGAAACCTGGGTCGCGCCGAGCGTGAACAACTTCCGAAAGGTCTATCCGAACAACAACTATGCGTTAGCGAATATCCAGGAGTTTGTACGTGATGGGCAGCGCCTGGGTTCGACCGGCATGTTAAACACGATCTGGAATGACGATGGTGAAGGACTGTTCAACCAGGATTGGTATGGGATTTTATTTGGAGCTGCGGCCTCGTGGCAGAAAGGTGAGTCGTCGATCTCAGAGTTCCAGGGATCGTACGCGCAGGTGTTCCATAACGACGCGACCGGCAAGCTGAACCAGGCGCAGACTGAGTTGATGGCTGCACATGCCTTGCTAAAGGAGCAGGCGAAGGTAGGGGATGCGTCGAATAGCCTGTTCTGGCTGGATCCGCTGTCGAAGGATGGGCTGAAGATCGCGTCGCAGATCCGGCCGTACACGCATGATCTAAGGCTGCATGCGGAGGCGGCGCTGACGTTGATTGCGCAGGCCCGGGCGGCTTCGGGAACGCACGCGATGCCGCCAACTCCCCCGGCTAATGCAGGTTACGATTCAGTGACTTACGGCACTGCAAGTTCCAATTTGGCTGAGCCGGATGCGGTGGATGCGCTGGAGCTTGGTGCTCGGCGGATAGACCTTATCGGGCTGAACTTTCAGCTGTCTGACGAAATTGTGCAGGGATACCAACGGGCATATGGGATGCAGAGCACAACCGATAAAAAGCAGAAGGCGGCGGTTGGTCGAGAGCTTTCGGACATTAACGGAATCAATGGACGGATCGAGGACATCCGGGACACATACTCGCTGCTGCGAGATTTGTATGAGGCGGCGTGGCTGCGA
Organism: Acidobacteriaceae bacterium; assembly: GCA_903642265.1. Taxonomy (GTDB): domain Bacteria; phylum Acidobacteriota; class Terriglobia; order Terriglobales; family Acidobacteriaceae; genus Edaphobacter. Next base: position 14,191 of record CAHJWN010000004.1, read on the forward strand.
TCCAATCGCGGATATGCGCTTCGCCCTGCGCTCGAACATTACGACTTTACCGTAGGGGTGTGGCAGGCGCGGAGCGATCGCCTTCGGAGCGCGCTGAGACAGTGGAACGATCTGCATACGCTTCCTTCAGCGGCAGAAATAGGGCTGCCGAGCGCAGTTACTTCCTCCGCGAAATAGCGATTTGGAGGGCAGGGTGAGTGGCTGATTATCATAAAATGATCGTTCATGGGTAAAGCGATCAATGCGCGCAGACTTGTCGCGGGTGAACTGACTGTAGAGTATCCCCGAATCGCGTTTGACAGCGATGGGATCGTCACGGCCATCGAGGCGGGGCCGCCCACTGCAGATGAAACAACGCTTACTTCGAGCTTCCTCGATATCCATATCCATGGAGCAGTCGGTCACGACGTCATGGAGACCACGGCTGCGGGGTTTGACGAGATTGGGAAATTTCTGGCCTCGCGCGGCGTGGGGCACTACCTGCCAACGACAGTGACGGCTGCCGTGGACGAGACGCTGCGGGCGCTTGACCGGCTGGCTAGAGCGATTGAGGCTGGAGAGTCTTGGGAGGGCGAGGACCGGGCTACGCCGATCGGCATTCACCTGGAAGGGCCTTTCATCTCGCATGTAAAACGCGGGGTGCATCCCCTGGAAGACATTCTGCTGCCTGATATTGCCTTGTTCGATCGCTTTCAGGAAGCCGCACGAGGATGTATCCGGCTGATGACGGTGGCGCCAGAGATGCCGGGAGCGCTGGAGCTGATTGAACATGCGACCGCATCCGGAGTACGGGTAAGTTTAGGGCATACGAACGCGATTGGCAGCGAGACGAACGCCGCCATCGCCAACGGTGCGACGAGTGCCACGCATCTCTTCAACGCGATGCGACCACTCGATCATCGTGAGCCGGGCGTCATTGGCGTGGTGCTTGCGGATGCGGAAATGTTTGCAGAACTGATCTGCGATGGAATTCACGTTGCGCCGGAGCTGGTGCGGATTTTCGCGCAATGCAAGGGTTTGGAGAAGGCAATCCTGGTGACGGACGGAATGTCGGCGACGGGTATGGGCGATGGAACGTACAAGCTCGGGACCTTCGACGTCGAGGTTCGCGAAGGAAGAGCAACGGCGCGCGGTGTTCTCGCAGGCTCAGTGCTGACCTTGGAGCAGGCAGTCGCGAACTTCGTGCGGTTTACGGGTACCCCTTTCGCTGAAGTGGCGCGGGCGGCTTCGCAGAATCCCGCCAAAATGCTGGGGCTGGAGGAGCGGTTCGCGATTGGCGTTGGACGGCCGGCGAACCTGAATCGATTTACGGAAGGTGGAGCACTGATTGAAACGATGCTGAATGGTGTTGCGATGAGCGCGACAACTTAGCAGCGGATTGTCATGCACTTGCCACAGCTCTTCGCGATTGAACGCGGTCTGCAGAAGACGTCATCCTGACAGTCACCTCACTTACAAATCCATAAGAATGGAGTACACGCTGCAGTTTCCTTTCTGAATGGGCGACTCAGGATTCTAGGCGCGATGATGCTGTCAGACAATGGTCGCTATTCGACGCTGAAATTTCAGCATCGCTGACACCTACAGGTACTCTAAACAGCTGATGCGGAGCACAAAGCCTCACATTGGGATCGATTTTGGCACCACGAACAGCTCTGTCGCGATCATCGCAGATGGCAGGCTTGAGATGCTGTCGTTCCCATCGATGCATGGGCTGGTTGAAAGCTATCGATCGGTGCTGTACCTAGAGCAGGCGAAACACGCAGGGCGAACGCAGTTGAAATCCTTCACTGGTCCGCAGGCAATCGAGCACTATCTGCAGGCGGAGACACCGGGCAGGCTGATTCAATCGCTCAAATCCTATTTGCCCAGCCAGTCACTGACCGGGACTGAAGTCTTCGGGCGGCGATACACGCTTGAAGAGTTGATCGCGCGGATTCTTACGGACCTGCGGCTTGTCATTGAGCGGCGTGTCGGCGGCCCGGTACGGCATGCAACCGTGGGCCGGCCGGTTCGGTTCGTCTCTGCAGAGACTGCCGAGGACGATGCCTTTGCCGTGGGCCGGTTGGAAGCGGCCTTCAAACAGGCAGGCTTCGTTGATGTCGATTTCGAATTCGAACCAATTGGCGCGGCATATGCCTACGAATCGACACTGACTCACGACGAGTTGATCCTGATTGGCGATTTCGGCGGCGGTACGAGCGATTTCTCGCTGCTGCATGTTGGCCCGGGGGTTCGGGCACGGGGACGGAGCAGGAAAGACTTGCTGGGCAATGCGGGGCTTGGGCTGGCAGGCGATGCGTTCGATGCCCGGATTGTGAGGAAGCTGGTTTCACCGGCGCTGGGGTCGAACTCCCTCGAGAGGACATTTGCGCATGCGGCGGACAGGCCTGCGCCGATTATTCCGGCAGCGCCGGCATGGATCTACGCGAACCTTGAGCGATGGCACTACCTGTCATTTCTTAAGACTCGTAACGTGACAGAGATTCTGAAGGCGGCACGGGCGCGAGCGCTTGAGCCGGAGAAGATTGCGGCTTTGGTGACGCTGATCGACGAGGACCTGGGATATCAACTTCACCAGGCGGTGCAGCGGCTGAAGGTTGATCTGTCGCGGGACGAGGCTGCGGAGTTCAGGTTCCGTGATGGAAGTCTCGACATCGTCGCGCGGGTCGAACGATCGGACTTCGAGGCCTGGATTGGCGAGGATCTGACTGCGATTGCAAGCACGGTAGATGGGCTGCTCGGTTCAACAAAGATTGCGCCGGCGATGGTAGACCGCGTGTTTCTTACGGGCGGAACGAGCTTTGTTCCGGCAGTGCGGCGGATCTTCGTTCAGCGTTTTACGGCGGAGCGCGTGGTGACGGGGGATGAATTTACATCGGTAGCGAAGGGGCTTGCCCTAAGCGCGGCGCAGAGATATCAGGACTGAGACAGCCTTCAAAGTGCGGGGTTTGTAGATCCCACTCATTGCAGAGTCACGATGAATGGGGCACAACCGGCTTGCAGCAGCCACTTCTGTTAGAGGCGTAGGTTGCTGCTGCAAAGGCAAGTTCCCATCGGGAATGACAGAAGAAACGCGTGGGCTGAACCTCACGTTCTCTGTCTTGTAGGCTTTCAGTCTTAGTACGTTGATGTTGTCAGTTTCTGTTTTAGTCCACGCCATCGAGCGAGAGCTTATGGCGGACGTCAGAGCCACGAACCCAGAAGATGACGTCCTCAGCGATGTTGGTGGCGTGGTCCGCGGCGCGTTCGAGATTTCGCGAGATCAGGATGGCGTTGAGGGCCTGTTCGCTGAAAAGGGCATGCTGCTGCATCACTTCGATCAACTCGGTTTGAACGGCGCGGTTCATCTCGTCAATCTCATCATCCATGGCAAGAACGGATTCAGCGAGCTTTGCGTCCGCTTCGAGCAGGGCCTGGATGGCGGTGCGAATCATGACGCCGACCTTCTCGCCCATGTCCTTGATGTCAACAGGAAGCGAGATTTGCGGGGCGTCCTTGAGTGACTGCGCGCGACGGGCGATGTTGGTGGATTGGTCGCCGATCCGTTCGAGGTCGCTGTTGATCTTAATGACGGAAAGGATGAAGCGAAGGTCGATGGCCATGGGCTGCTCTTTGGCGAGCAAATCGTAGGCCATGTCGTCGACAGAGGTCTCGGCGGCGTTGATGGCGGCCTCGATCTCGAGAACGTGATCGCAGAGTGCCATGTCGGCGGCGAGATAGGCCTCTACAGAAAACTCCAGTGCCTGCTGCGAGAGCGCTGCCATCGCGAGCAGCTTGTCTTTTAGAGCGACTAGCTGTTGTTGGAAGTTGATGCGCGGCAAGGCTGCCTCCTCTGTGATCTGAGCAAATGCACAATAGCGAATGCAATTGTCTATTGTGACGTACTTCCAGACGAGTGCATATGAATGAGTGAAGAAGAGGTAGTTCCGAGGCGGGTACGTTCTATTTGTAGATCAGGTATTTGGCCCGTGTGATACAGAAGGCTTTGAGTCCGGGCTGCCAGGCTGCGGCAATGTCGCGTGGATCGGTCCCCTTCTCCAAAGCGTCCAGGGTTGCTGTGTTTGCGATCAGCCTGGCGACTCCCTTGAGCAGAAATTGCGTGGGATAAAGCTTGTGCAGGGCGGCGATCATCTCGATGCCGAGTTCGGGGGCGTCGAGGAGCTTATTGTCAGTGCTGGCCATTTCTACGCCCTGGATCTCCTGGCCGTGGAAGGGGTAGTGGTTTACGTCGTCAGCGACGGAGAACTTCGCAGCGGCAAAGGTCACGCCAGAGATCTTGCGGGCTGTGAGATAGGCGGCTAGTCTTGCGCCATCGATGTAGGCTGCGCCGATGTGTTCGAAAGGAGTGTCGGTGCCGCGACCGACGGAGACGTTTGCGTAGTCCATGAGACCGATGCCGGGGTAGAGTTTGGCGGCGGCGAGGGAGCGGAGATTGGGGCTGGGATTGATCCACTTCAGGCCCGTCGAGTCGAAGTATTCGGCGCGATGCCAGTTCTGCATCGGGATGACTGTGAGCTTCGCGTTGAGATGATCTTCAGCGTTGTCGAGCTGGGCGAGTTCGCCGATGGTGAGGCCGTGGCGGATGGGTTCAGGGCGATAGGCGGTGTAGGAGGTCTTGTCGGGGTCGGAGATGGGACCTTGGACGAGGTCGCCGCCGATGGGATTGGGGCGGTCAAGGATGAAGACTTGTGTGCCGGTTTTCCCGGCGGCTTCCAGGAAGTAGCCCATCACGGATTCGTAGGTGTAGAAACGTACGCCAGCGTCCTGGAGGTCGATAACGACCGCGTCGAGTTTGGCGAGGTCGTCTGGGCGCGGGCGCTTGCTTGCATCGGTAGAACCGTACAGGCTGAGTACAGGCAGGCCAGTCACGGCATCGGTGCTGTTGTGGAGATCCATCGAGTCTCTTGCACCGGCGATGCCGTGCTCGGGGGAAAAGAGCGTGGTTAACTCGATGCCAGGGGCGGCTTTCAAAATGTCGATTGTGCGGCGGCCTTGCGCATCAAGGCCGGTCTGGTTGGTGAGGAGACCGATGCGCAAATGGCCGTTCTTTGTGGCGGATTTGAGGGCGGCGAAATTTGTGGCTTCGAGGACGTCGATGCCGGTCTTGACGGCATCCTTGCCTACGTCAGTGATCTGCGCTGAGGAACGCGACGATGTTGTATTTAGCTCGCCGCTCTCCGACGTAACGATCACGTTATCGCAGATAGCAAATGGATCGCAAAGGTTGAGGGCTTTCGCTGCTGCTGTAGCCACTTGGCCACGCAGGCCCGATATCGGTGCACCACCTCGTGGGTGGATTGCATTTGCCATCAAGATCACGTAAGAGCCACTAAATGGGTCCATCCACAGGCTGGTGCCGGTGAAGCCAGTGTGGCCGAAGCTGCCGATGGAAAAGACTTCTCCTCGCGGGCGAGAAAAAGCGGAGTTGATGTCCCAGCCGAAACCTCGAGTGGCAATACCTTTGGTGGGCTTGCCATCAGGGGTAAACACGGTGGCGCCGGACTCGGCGGTGGCGGGTTGTTCGGGTGTGGTCATCAGCTTCAGTGTTGATTGCTTCAGCGGGAAGGTGCCGGTGTTATTGATGAGGCGGTCGAGCAGAGCTTGCGCGAAGAGGCTGATGTCGGCGGCGGTGGAGAAGACGCCGGCCTGGCCTGCGACTCCGCCCATGCGGCGGGTGGTGGGGTCGTGCACGGTGCCTCGGAGTAGGAGATCGAAGTCCGGATTGACGGCGCCGTTGAGTTCGTTGTCATGCGCTGTCGGCGCGATCGATGGGATGACTGCTCCACTCCATGTTCCGGATGGGCAGGTGTTTGCCTGCGGCGCGAGGGCGTCATAGACAGTAGCGCTGCCTGAGCGATGGTATTGATCGCAGACTTTTGAGAAGGGCAGGAAGCGTGTGTGCGTCATTCGAAGAGTCGCAAAAATGTGTTCCTGCGCATACTCATCCAGGGATTGGCCGCTCAGTTTCTCGACCAAAGCACCGAGCGTAATGAAATTGATGTCGGAGTATTCGAAGTGGGTGCCGGGTGTGGTGGTGACAGGCGAAGCGAAGGCGCGCCTGTAGCCTTCGGCTTTATCGGGTGTGGCGAGACCCCATGGATCTTTGAGGTCAACGTCGGGGGGCAGACCGGAGTAGTGGGTGAGGAGCTCGCGGATAGTAACGTGCTCTTTGCCGTTGGCGGCAAAGTCTGGAAGATACTTTGCGACGGGATCGTCGAAGTCGAGTTTATGTAACTCGTAGAGCTGCATGATCGCGGTGGCGGTGGCGAGGCACTTGGTAAGAGAGGCCATGTCGAAGATCGTGTCTTCTGTCATGGGCTCAGCTGGAGCGGGCTTGCCATCGAGGCCTGGTTCGCTGGCGAGCTTGCGGTTGCCGTAGGCCTGCTCAAAAACGATGTGGCCGTTGTGACCGATGACGACGACGGCGCCGGGGAGCTTCTTTGCTGCGATGGCATCGTTGATAAGGGTTGAGATGGGGGCCGAGGTCGTGGCATCCCACACCTCAGAATCGAGATGTGGGGCACCCGGATTCGTGTGGCTCGCTTGGGCGGGGAGCTTCGTCGGTAGGCATAGGCAAATGAAAATTGTGACTGCGATGGATACATTCTTGCGGCTGCGGAAGATAAGGCTCATGAGGGAACCTGCTGCGAAGGTGACGACCGAGCCGATGAGCACATACCAGGTGAAGGCGACCTTCGGCAGCGTCAGGCCGTTCGTCAACACGATGGCGTGAGGCTGCTGCCAGAGCGCGACGTTGAGCGCGAAGCCGATGATCATGCCGATGATTGCTCCGTTTTGCGTGGCGTACTTTGTAAGCGTACCGAGAAGGAAGACCCCGAGCAGCGCCCCGTAGGCAACGGATGCGATGGAGAGGCCGATCTCTACGACGTGACCTTTGCCTCCGACTCCTACGCTGTAGACGGCGATGGCAAAGAGCACGAAAGCCCACATCACGGTTGAGGCGCGGGAGATCATGATGCGTTCGCGATCTTCTGCTGCGGGCCGCCAGCGCATGTAGAAGTCCACAACCGTGGTGGAAGAAAGCGAGTTCAGCGCAGCCGAGAGGTTCGACATCGCCGCAGCCAGGATCGCGGCGACCATCAATCCGGCGACGCCGATAGGCATCTCGCGGACGATGAAGGTGGGGAAGATCCTGTCAGCCGAAGCGAAGACAGTGGGGTGTAGTCCGTAGAAGACATAGAGGCCCGCGCCGATCAGGAGGAACAGCGTGAACTGCATGAAGATGACGACGCCTGAACTGAGCAGGGCGAGGCGCGATTCGCTGAGGTTCTTTGCGGCCAACATGCGTTGGACCATAAGCTGATCGGTGCCGTGCGACGCCATTGTGAGGAACGTGCCGCCGATGACTCCGGCCCAGAACGTGTAGGACTGCGTGAGGTTCAACGCGAAGTTGAAGAGGTGAAACTTGCCTGCGATGCTGGCGACGCGATGGATCTCGGTCCAGCCGCCGGGGACGTGCTGGCCAAGGGTAGCGATGGCGACGATGGTGCCGCCGACATAGATGACCATTTGCACGACATCGGTCCAGATGACTGCAGCCATGCCACCTTCGAAGGTATAAAGCAGCGTGAGCCCGGAGATAATGGCGATCGAGAGAACGTCGCGCGTGCCAATGGCGATGCCGACAACGATTGAGACGGCGAAAACTCGGACGCCTTCGGCTGCCGCTCTGGTGAGAAGGAAGAGCAGCGCGGTGACCTTGTGCAGGGTGTGGCCGAAACGGTCGTCGATGAGCTGGTAGGCGGTCATCATCTGGCCTTGAAAATACTTTGGAAGGAAGATGAGCGCGACGACGATGCGGCCCAGCATGTAGCCGAGGACGACTTGAAGGAAGCCGAAGTCTCCGGCGAAGGCTACTCCGGGTATGGAGATGATGGTGAGGGTGCTGGTCTCGGCGGAAACGATGGAGAGGGCAATGGCCCACCAGGGGATTGTGTTGCCGGCGAGAAAGTAGTTCTTAAGTGACTTGTCTTTTTTGCCATCGGCTCCGCGACCACCACGGAAGCGCAAGCCGAAGAGGGTAATGCCGATGAGATAGACGGCGACGAGGGCGAGGTCGAAGGTGGAGAGGCGGGTTCTGGAGCCAGTGGCCAGCATCGCCGAAGCTACTAAATTCACACTCGTCAATGCGTGTCCTTGGAATGCGGCGCTGGAAGTCTTTATACGGTAGCGTTCGCCGATAAACCATCATATGGCTGCCGCTCTGCTGCTTGACGCGTGGGTACCATGCCTCTAACCTTGAAGGAGTGGATATCCAAGCAATTTCGCGCTGCCGGGGCTGTATGCAGTGTTGTTGCTGCGACGCGCGCTGTTGCTTTTGTAGTGCTTCGTAGCCTGCTTTACCGCCAAGTCCGAGCCACTACAAAGTCCCCAGCCGCCCACGAATCTCGTGGGCTTCTTTTTGATCTTCCCCATCTCTGACTCATCCAAGGATCATGATGCCTGACCTGAACACGGAAGTACCTGCCAAGCCAATCAAGGAGACGAAGGCGCAGAAGTCCGAGCGGCTGAAGCTCGCAAAGAACCCGTGGGATGCGTGGGACGAGGTGCGGCAGTTTGCGAAGGAAGGCCGCGGCTCCGTGCTGCCGGAGTGGACGGGGCTCTACTTCAAGTGGTGGGGCGTTTATACGCAGGGCGATGGCGTCGGTGCGACCGGCGGAGTAGGCGGCGAGGGTAAGGCGACCGAGTACTTCATGATGCGCATTGGCCTCCCGAACGGGCTGCTGACGAGCGCGCAGCTTCGCGTGATCGCCGACCTGACGAAGAAATATGCGCGCAACCTGGCAGACATTACGACGCGGCAGAACATCCAGCTCCATTGGCTGACGATTGAAAGCCTGCCGGAGGTGGTCGATGCATTGACGGCTGTTGGGCTGTCGCCGAAGGGTGCCTGCGGCGATGTGGTTCGCAATGTGACGGGGTGTCCGCTGGCGGGATTGCATCGCCATGAACTGCTCGATGCAAGTCCACTGGCGCTCGAAATTGCGCAGAAGCTCACAGCAAATCCGGCGTTCTATAACCTGCCCCGCAAGTTCAAGGTTTCGGTGACGGGATGCCCAGAGTGGTGCTCGTACCCGGAGATCAACGATGTAGCGCTGACCGCTATAAAGCGTGGCGAAGAAGTGGGCTATACGCTTCGTGTCGGTGGCGGGCTTTCGACGGAGCCGCATATGGCGGTTCGGATCCCGGCGTTCGTTCGGCAGGACCAGGCGTATGCCGTGGTCCACGCCACGGCGGAGATCTTTCGCGAGCAGCAGGAGCTGCGTGAAAATCGCACACGGGCACGGATCAAGTACCTGTTCATGCGCCATGGGTGGACGGCGGAGTCGTTCCTTGAGGCGCTGGAAGCAAAGCTTGGATACAAGCTCGATGCGCCGACGGATGCCGACGAAAATCTGCTGGACGATATCTATCGCGACCACATCGGTATTACGCCGCAGCGGCAAGCGGGGCTGAGTTCGGTGGGTGCGAGTGTATTACGCGGGCGGCTTTCGGGCGATCAGCTCGCGTCACTTGCGGAGCTTGCGGAGAGGTATGGGAACGGGCAGCTTCGTGCCACGATCATGCAAAACATTGTCCTGGTAAATGTGCCCGATCGCGAGACTGCGTCTCTCGTGATCCAACTGAACTCGCTTGGGCTGCATGTAGATGTCTCGACTTTCTGGCGTGGAGCTGTCGCATGCACCGGCACCGAATTTTGCAAGCTGGCCATAGCGGAGACCAAGGGCTTCAGTAAGTGGCTGGTGTCCGAGATGGAAGATCGGCTGCCGGGGTTCGATCAGCAGATCAAGCTGCACGTGACGGGCTGCACAAACTCCTGTGGGCAGCATTGGATTGCGGACATTGGGCTTGAAGGCAAGAAGATCAAGAAAGATGGGCAGTCTGTCGATGCGTTTTACTTCTGCGTCGGTGGAGCGGTTGGGAAATATGCGCGGACGGCGCGGCCACTGGGATATCGCGCCGCGGCGGATGAGGTACCGGCAGCAATTGAGCGGATGCTGCGGGCGTATCTTGCGGCGCGGGTTGAAGGAGAGGACCTGCGGGCTTACTTTGCGCGAACAGATGATGACGCCTTACGGGCGCAGCTTGCGGGAACGGTCATTGATCCTGTCGAGCGGGATATGCCACCGGTTGGTGCCGGACGGCATGCTCCGGGAGAGTAGGGATTTCGGGTATGCTGAGGCGGTGGCAGATCTTACCTTCGCGCAACCAACACGTCGCAATGTTATAGCGCCCATTCTCGCGGTGGCATTGCTCCTCGGTGCTGCGGCAGGTGTGCTGTATTACAAGGCCTCGAAGAGGACCGTCTCGGCAAGCGTCACGCGCACGATCGTGCATCCGGTGAAGGTGTTTTACAAGGCCGCGCCGCAGTCAAGCTCGTTCAAGGTGCTAAAGGTCCAGGAGGGCGAGAGCGACCTGTACCTGATCCCTACGGTGCGAATAGAGAACCATCTTGATGTGCCGCTGTTCATCAAGGATTTCACCATTGCCTTCGAGACAGACGACGGCGGGATGCATACGAGCGCGATTGAAAAGGCCGACTTCGAGACGGTGTACAGCAGCTTCCCGGAGATTAGGACACTGATAGCGACGCCACTTTTACGAGAGACTTCGATTACGCCGGGATCGGCTGTAGAGGGTTCCATGCTGGCGCAGTTTGCGATTCCGCAGAGCGTTTGGGATGCGCGAAAGTCGGCGAGCCTGACCATTGATTTTTATCATGCGCCTTCGATCAAAATCCCCATTCCCAAGACCTGAGAGTTGCTAATCATGAGACGCCGCTTCATTGCTGATCGATGGGACCAAACGACCGCGACTCTGAGCGGCGACCAGGCGGTGCACCTTGCACGGGTGCTACGGGCCGAATCGGGGCAGATCTACGACATTGTTGCGGGAGGATTTCTGCATCGCGCCGAGATCATTCGCGTTACGAACGACGAGGTCGTGTTCACGCTGCATGAGGAGCTCGAAGCGAATGCAGCGCTTCCGATCCACCTGCTTCTGGCGATCTTTAAATTCGACCACTTCGAGTGGGCGGTTGAAAAGGCGACGGAGCTTGGCGTTGGGAGGATTACGCCGATCCTGGCGCGCAGGACGGAGAAGCATCTTGCGCAGGCAGCGACCAAACGTGTGGATCGGTGGCGGCGGATTGCGTTCGAGGCCTCAAAGCAGTCGCGGAGGACGGACGTTCCTGCGGTTGCCGATCCAATTCCACTGAAGCTCGCTTTGGAACAGGAGACCGCGGCTGTGCGAATCCTGATGAGTGAGACGGAACAGACGGTTTCGCTTACGAGCGCGCTACAGATTGCGAGCGGCGTGGGCGAGCTGGCTTTGGCGATCGGGCCCGAAGGTGGCTGGACTTCGGAGGAGATGGCGCTTTTCACAGCCCCCGAGTGGCGGCACGTGACGCTGGGGCCGCGCATTCTTCGTGCGGAGACTGCGGCCATTGCTGCAATCGCCATTGCATCGACGCACCTCTCCCCCACATCCCACGAGAGCTGAGCTCCAGCAGGCCCTAGTTTGTCGCACCAACCAGTACAGGCGCGGCCACGGCGCTAATCGCGGCAATGCCAGGTAAAGGGGGACTCATCATCGCAGCAAACGTTTGGGCGATTGCGGCGATGTCGGATGCGTGGTCGAGTGAGTTGATGATGCGGCGAGCGTTGACGTAATCCGGTGTATCGCCAGACATGTATTGGCTCAGGCGTCGACCAGTGAACCATCCTCCATGCATGCCGCCAGCCGCTATCTTGTAGGCAATGCCAGGATCGAGTGCGAGATCGGGATTGCTGACAAGGTCAATTCCAAGCAGCGAGCCTATGTGTTGGTAGTTTGCCCGCCCGGTAATCTGGACGTATCCGCGCCCGCGAAAAAGGAAGCCATCGCCCGATTGCGTGTTGCCAAGGTTAGTGCCCAGAGGCGTTCCCACGTCGTACTTGTCGAAGTAGGATAACGAGCCGAGCTCATGAATTGGAGTGAAGGTGTGGGCGGTCTCCCACTTCACGGTGGCAAAGAGGTAGGCTAGCTCCGCCAGACTCTGCCAGGAAGCTGCATCAGCAATTACGCTGTTCAGAAGCGTGGAGACGCCGGTTGTGCTGGGCGGATTAGAGGGGGTGTAGAACGGAAGCGGAGCAAGCGAGGAAATGAAATCGCAGTCCAAACAAAATGCCATGGAACTCACCTCAAGATGGAAGGAGCCGGGCCCAAGTCGGCACATTACATCCTGAGGATTTTAAAGACAACAGATTTCTTTAGTGATCTGGTAAGAACCGGCGAAAACGTCCTGACGACCCTGGGTTCGGCTTAGCTGAAGATGTCCTTTACTTTGCTGAATACACTGCGTGAAGCAGGCGTGTTTTCTACTGTCATGGTCTCGCTAAGCTGCTTTAGAAGATCGCGCTGCACCTTGGTGAGCTTGCCCGGGGTTGCAACGCGGATCTCGACGATGAGGTCTCCCTTGCCATGCTCATTGAGATGGGGCACGCCCTGGTTGCGCAGCTTGATCTCTTTACCACTTTGGGTGCCTTCGGGGATCTTGATCGTCGCCGTGCCTTCAAGGGTCTGGATCTCAACCTCGGTGCCGAGCGCGGCCTGCGGAAAGGAGATTGGAACCATGCAGTGCAGATCGTCACCATCGCGCTCAAAGAACTTATGCTGTTTTACGTTGAGTACGACGTAAAGATCGCCGGTCGGGCCGCCGAACATTCCGGCATCGCCTTCACCTTGATAGCGAATACGGGTGTCCTGCTCCACGCCTGCGGGGACTTTCACCAGAATGGTGTGCTCGCGCGAGGTGCGCGTCTCACCGCGACATACATTGCATGGGTCGCTGACGATCGTGCCGGTTCCACTGCATTTGGGGCACGTGCGTGCCACCGAGAAGAAGCCCTGTTGGAAGCGCATCTGCCCCGCACCTTTGCATTGCGGACAGGTGATGGGAGCTTTGCCCTTCGCGGCGCCGGAGCCGTGGCACTCGATGCAGGCTTCCATGCGCTTGACAATGATTTCTTTCTCTTTACCGAAGACGGCCTCTTCAAACTCAAGCGTCATATCGTAGCGAAGGTCGCGCCCACGTTGGACACGCGAAGCCTTACGCTGGCCACCCATGTTAAACATTTCACCGAACAGATCGCTGAAAACGTCGCCGACATCCTGCTGACCAAAGGGGCTGCTCTGAAAGGGATTGCCGCCACCGTTACCAGCGCCTGCTCCGCCACCAAACGCAGCATGGCCGTAACGATCGTACGCGGCGCGCTTGTCAGGGTCGCTGAGAACCTGATAGGCCTCACTGCATTCTTTGAACTTCTCTTCGGCAGCCGGATCGTTCGGATTGCGATCGGGATGATACTGCATTGCGAGCTTGCGATACGCCGTTTTAAGCTCCTGGTCGGAGGCATCTCGCGAGACAGTCAATACTTCGTAGAAGTCAATCTTCGTCACGTTTGCCGTCGCACTCATCTCTCAAGTCTTTCTTCTGAACTTCGTGGTGTTTCTGTTGAGCGTCAGCTTACGCTGAAACCTGTGCTGAATTCGAAGCGATGCGTACAAGTGCCGGACGCAAGAGCTTTTCGCGGATCTTGTAGCCGCGCCGAATCTCTTCAAGCACCTGGTGATCGGGGAACTCGGTAGTTTCGATGCTGCCCAATGCTTCATGGACTCGCGGATCGAACTGCGCACCAACTGTCTCTACCGGCTGGACCTGCAGACCTTTGAGCGCCTCTTCCATCTGTTTGAGGATAAGCTCAACACCGCCGCGTAGCTGTTCGGCTGTACCATCTGCCTTCAACGCAAGCTGGAAGTTATCCATCACACCGAGGAACGGCTCGACCGTATTGCCGATGGTGTACTCGCGGGCATCGGCGCGTTCCTTCTGCTCGCGTTTGCGGGCGTTGTCGAACTCTGCCTGAAGGCGTGCGAGGCGGTCCAGAAGTTGGTCTTTCTCTCCGCGGAGCTGATCGAGTTGCGCAGCGGTTGCGGCAGGGATCTCTGGTGCGCTCTCGTCTCCTGCGTCCTGCACGGTACGAGCGCCTGGATTTTGATCGTATGCGCTGTCTTCTCTTAGTTCTTCCTGCATTGTGGTGTCGTTCCCTATGTTCATCGATTCCTCTTTATGGTCATCCATTTTGGTCTTATCAGGTTTTTCTATTCCGGCCCAACGAGCAACCCGGTCCCAGCTTTTTTCACGGTTTTGCGGCACAAGACTCTCCTATCCCGAAGGGTGCAGCATGCGGTCGAAGACCTGCGAGATGTAGCTGACGGCATTCATCGTGTTTTCGTAATGCATGCGCTTGGGTCCGATGACGCCGACTGTCCCGCGGCTTTCGCCAGCCATGCGGGCGGGTGCGGCGATCAGTACCAGGCCGGCCATCTCCGGTGCATGTTCTTCTAGATCAAAGACTACCCTTACAGACTCCTGCCGCGCATCAATATATGCATTGAGGAGATCGACCAGGCGTTGCTTCTCCTCGAGTGCGGCCAGGACGTCACGAAGACGGGATGCATCTTGCTGGCTACCGACGACTTCGAAAGAGATGAGGTTCGCGACGCCTTCGACGTAGACGGTCTGCGTAGCCTGGGCAGCGTGGGGAACGGTGCGGCTCCAAAGCTGCTGGACCTGGTTCAAAAGTAGCTGATACTCGCTGCGCTCGCGCTCCATCATTCGTGCTATCTCGGCGCGAACGCGTTCGACGCTCCAACCGCGGAAGTTCTCGTTGAGAAAGTTGGCAGCGGTTTCAAGTTCGCGGAGCGAAAGATCGCGGTCGAGGGCGAGAACACGGTCGCGCACCATGCCGGAACGGGTGACAACGACGGCAAGGACGCGGGCTTCGGCAAGTCGCGAAAAATGGACATGCTCCAGCATGTCGCCGTCGGCCGCGGCGGCAATAGCAACACCAACTCCGCTTGAAAGTGTGGCCAGAACGTGGGAGGTGCGCTGGAGAACGGCCTGGGTTCCGGCGAGGCCCACGAAGTTCGAATCGATCTGCGAGCGGGATGTCGCCGAGAGCATGGCGGGGGCAATGCGCGGAGTTGCGCCGGCGCTGAGCTGCTCTACGTACAGACGAAATGCCTGGGCGGTAGGGATGCGGCCGGCAGAGGTATGCGGCTGTTCAAGCAGACCGGCATCGGCGAGCTCCGCCATCTCGTTACGAATAGTGGCGGGGGAAACGCTGATTACCTTGCCCGCACCATCGAGTACCTGTAGACGGGCGATGGTGGCCGAGCCTACGGGTTCGCCGGTGGCGATGTAGCTTTCAATGATGGCGGTGAGGATTGCACGCTGACGCGCCGTGCAATGATGTGAACGATTTGGGTCTGCCATTCCTCAGCCACCTCCCTCTTACTGAGTGAGCATAAATATAAGGACGTTGCACTCACATTTAAGAATACGACAGCCGTCAAGCACCGGGCGACGCTGCCTACCAGACAGGCTGACTTTTAGGTGATTTCGAGCACATCCTCGCTGCGATTTGTAATTTCGACTGCGGCGGCAGCTACTTTGCGGGCAATCCCATAAAAACCTGCAGCGATCTCAGAGTCTGGTCCGGCGAGTGAAACGGGCAAGCCGGAGTCACCACCTTTACGAATCGAGGGGTCGAGTTCGAGCGAGCCGAGGAATTCAAGGCCGAACTGGGCGGCTGTGCGCTCAGCACCGCCACTCGAGAATATGTCGATAACCTGCTGGCAGTGCGGGCAAGTAAAGTGCGACATATTTTCGACGACACCAATGACTTCTACCTTGACCTGGTGGAACATCTCGAGGGCCTTGCGGGCGTCCTGCAGGCTGACATCGCTGGGCGTCGAGACAACAACTGCACCCGTGAGGGGGACGGTCTGGACGAGCGAGATGACGACATCACCAGTGCCAGGGGGCAGGTCGACGATGAGGAAGTCGAGGATGCCCCATTCCACCTGCTGAAGGAATTGGCGAATGATCTGGTGAAGCATAGGCCCACGCATCACCATGGGCTTATCGCCGGGCGAGATCAGCCCGACCGAAATAAACTTTACCCCGTGCGAGAAGATCGGCTCAATGCGATTCTCGCCCACAATGTTTGGCTGACGTGTGACACCAAGCATCATCGGGACGTTGGGACCGTAGATGTCTGCGTCAATCAAGCCAACTTTGTAGCCGAGCTTGCTGAGGGCAACGGCTAAATTGACGGCGACGGTTGTCTTTCCCACGCCACCCTTGCCGCTGCCAACTGCGACTACGTGCGCTACGCCGGGTAGTGGCTGTGGTGCGGGCTGTCCTGCTCCCATATGTCCCATCTTTGATTCCTCTCGAATTTCTCGTACTTACAGATGCCAGTCGGGAGACAGTTCGCTCCGTAGTTCTTTCTTCCGCTGCGTCTCTTCGGAACGCATCTCGCGTCGTCTCGCGGCATCCTCGTACCGGCGCTTTTGGTGAACAGTCACGGGAATGACTTGTGGCACGAGGAGCTTGTTGCCTTCACGATCAACTGCGACGAAGGTCAAGTAGGCAGACGAGACGTGTCGCAGCTTTTGCGCGCGAACATCTTCCACCATAACGCGGACGCCCACTTCCATGGATGTTCGGTAGGCGCGATTGACGCTTGCCTTGAGGATCAGCAGTTCGCCTACTTTCACAGGAGCGACAAAGTCGAGATGGTCCATGCTGGCAGTGATGGTAATGGCGCGGGCGTGGCGCGATGCAGCCATAGCAGCAACAAGATCGATGTACTGCATCAAGCGGCCGCCAAAGAGGTTGCCGATGCCGTTCGAGTCGCTGGGGAAGACGATCTCGCTGCGCTCGGATTGTGACTCCGCAACCGTGCGGGCTGGTGGGGCGCTCTCGCTCATTTCCACCATTCTAATTGGTGCGCTGGCTTGCCAAGACGGAGTCTGAACCCGCACCATCGTGAGATGGACAAGATTGCCGCACTCAACGAAATCCTCGAACTAGACCCCGCAAACGCCTTCGCACGCTACGGCCTGGGTATGGAGCACCTGAGCCTGGGGCACCCCGATGCTGCGCTGGCAGAGTTTGCCAAGGTGATCGAGCACAATCCTGATTATGTGCCGGCGTACCAGATGTCGGCGCAGACATTAGCAAAGGGTAACCGCTCGAACGAAGCAGTCACGATCTTGCATCAAGGGCTGGCGGCAGCGGCGAGAACCGGCAATGCGCATGCGGCAAGTGAAATGCAGGGATTGCTGGACGAATTTAGCTAGCAGTTGGATGGCACGCACAGCGAAGCACGCACGCATCCAACTGCCTCCGCGAACATCTATACTTAGACATGGCGACTTCCCTTCCCACGACTTTAGGCGCACTGCGCGCCAGTGAATTCACTTCAGCCCGGCTCGGCCGTTCGGTCAAGGACGAATTACGCGAAAACCTGATCGCAAAACTCCGCACCAAGGAGCCCTTGTTTCCAGGTATCGTTGGCTACCAGGACACAGTTGTCCCTCAGATCGTGAACGCAGTGCTGTCAAAACACAATTTCATCCTGCTGGGGTTGCGTGGCCAAGCAAAATCGCGAATTCTGCGCGCATTGACGACGCTACTTGACCCGCAATGCCCATACGTGGCTGGGTCGGAGCTGCGAGACAATCCGTATGCACCGTTGTCGAAGTATTCGCGTGACCTGATTGCGAAGCATGGCGATGAGACGCCGATTGCCTGGATGACACCAAACGATCGCTACGTTGAGAAGCTGGCAACACCGGATGTGACCGTCGCCGACCTGGTCGGCGATATCGACCCAATCAAGGCCGCGCGTTCGAATCAGGACCTTGGGTCAGAGTTGACGATGCACTATGGTCTGCTGCCGCGCGCTAATCGCGGGATTTTTTGCATCAACGAGGTGCCAGACCTCGCGGGCAAGATCCAGGTTGCGCTCTTCAACATCATGCAGGAAGGCGATGTACAGATCAAAGGTTACCCGGTAAGGCTGGCGCTTGATGTAGCCATTGTTTTCTCAGCCAACCCCGAGGACTACACGGCCCGCGGCAAGATCGTAACGCCGCTAAAAGACCGTATCGGTTCAGAGATCCGCACGCACTATCCGGAGAACATCAACGAGGGCATCGCCATCACGCAGCAGGAAGCGTGGACCAAGCGCGGCGATGCAAGCGCGTTGAAGGTCGAAGTCCCGACGTACATCCGGCAGGTCGTGGAGCAGATTGCGTTCTCTGCGCGTGAGGACAAGAAGGTGGACAAGCGTTCTGGCGTTTCGCAGCGGCTCCCGATATCAACGATGGAGTTGGTCGTCTCAAATGCGGAGCGGCGAGCGCTAATTCATGGTGAAACAGTCGTGGTGCCTCGCATCGGCGACATCTACGCGGCGCTTCCGGGAATCTCCGGCAAGATCGAGCTTGAATATGAGGGCGAGATGCGGGGTGCGGACACGGTGATTCGCGAGATCATTCGCGCATCCGTTGCGACGATCTTCGACGAGTACTTCACCGGCACGAACACGCAGCAGATTGAACAATGGTTCAATCTCGGCGGCACGGTTGCGCTGACAGACGAGTTTTCTTCTGTCACGTCACAGACAGAGTTGCAACAGATTCAAGGGCTGTTCGATAAGCTGTCGCCACTGCAGATCAACTCGAAATCAAAGCCGGAGACTGCCGTGAGTGCGGCAGAGTTTCTGCTTGAAGGCATGTACGCGCATAAGCGAATAAGCCGCAGCGAGGAGCGCAGCTTCAGTGCCGCCGAGAAGAAGCAGCGTAACAATGACGCCGCCAACTATGCCGAAAAGCTGCGCGAGCGTGAGATTGATCGCGACGACTTGAAGAACCGCACGCGCCGTGGCTTCAACTAAGAGTCCCAGGTGAGTTTCTGTCGGTCGCCCGCTTGATACTCACCTGGTCGAGCGGTTCTCTATCTGCTGCGGCTCGCCTGGTTTTAGTCAGTAAACTCCCGTAGTACCATCAGCGGATGGACAGATATAAATTAGCTCTCCTGTTGGCGTTTATACCTTGCATCATTCCCCGGCTAGTGCATCTCGCGCCGCGTATTCACATGAATGATTTCGAGGTTTACTATAGCGCCGCCGTGCTCGCTCGGCAGCACCAGGGAGCAGCCATCTATGCGGGAGCGGATAGCGGGAAAGATGCACAGCTGGAGTGGGCCGATCCAAGCACGCCGATTGCGCTGACGGCAAAGCAGGCTGGAGTTGATAAAGTAAGACTTTATGTCTACCCACCTATTCTCGCGGACCTCCTTATTCCTTTGTCACTGGCGCCGCTCGCGGCTGCGAAGGTCGTCTGGACGATCATCAACATCTCATCCATTCTTTTGATTGTCTTTATGCTGACCCGGATGATGGGGCTTAGTACCATCGGGCCGGGCGCATTGCTGCTCCTTCTGGGTCTTGTCTTTTCCTCGCCGGTATATTCCTGCGTGTTCTGGGGACAAGTCACCCTGCTACTGACTTTGTGCTGGATGTTTGGAATGTATGGCTACATGAAGGGATGGCGCGCAGCTTCTGCCATTGTTTTGGCACTAGCCACAGCAATAAAACTTACCCCCATCCTTGTGCTGTTTCCAATTCTTGTGTGGAAGGACTGGAAGTGGTTACGCGCTTTCACGGTCTCACTTTTAGCCTTTTTCATCGTAATGAGCGCGATCAGCACGCCTTATGCGCTTACCGACTATTTCCTACACGTTGTTCCCTCCATGTCTCGCGGCATACCGGAGTTTGCCAATCACACGCTTGCTGCTGCAATTCAGTACCTGTATGTGGCTCTTCATGGAGTCTCAATCTTTCCGATGACCTTTCCGATTCCGGATGGTGTCGTGAAGGTTGGTAAAGCTATATCGCTGACTGCACTCTTGTTGATTGTCATCATGCCCCTTTACCGCTGCCGCAAAAATCTCAGCCTTCGAGATCGGATCATTGCACTCGCGCTGATAGCGATGGTTTCACCTGCCATCGCGCCAGTCTCCTGGATCCATGCTTACGCCGTGTGCTATCCCGCAATCGCGCTGCTCTGGGGCGAAGCATTCGTGCGCAGAATTTCAACTTCCAAGTTGATCTTGCTTACTACCTGCTCTATTGTCTTGAACAGCATTGCGATGACAGACGTCATTGAAGGCCTGGTTCATAGCGGTTCTCATCGCGTACTCGCAAGTCTCATGATGTTTGTGACACCTTTGGCGGCGCTGGCACTTGCGTCTTCCAGATTCTACGAGATGAGATTAGACCCAATTTACGGTGGCGATGCAGTTCCTCAACCGGGCCTCATCGGCCTTCGCATGTGAGGTACTCTCCTGTAGTTAGGGATAGTTAGCCGGCATCTTGAGCGATTGGTATCATCTTCGTCCGCTGATACCTGCCGTCAGCACATTCATGGGCGTTGATTTATGAGCCGAAAATGACTCCGCAGGCGCCGCGCAATTCCGGGTAAGTCGGCTCCTCCTTCCGGCGTGCACGTCTATTATTCTGGACAGGCCAGTTTAGCTAAACGGCTCCAGCAATTGGGAGGAGTACTATCTACCATGCGAAAGTACTCAGTGGCTTTGCTGCTTGCAATTCTTCCATGTGTAATTCCAAGACTCGCGCACCCCATCCCTAAATTCAATTTCAATGATTTCAACGTGTATTACACCGCAGCTTTACTAGCCCGAGAACACCGTGGCGCGGCGATTTACGGTGGAGCAGACGATGGAACGGATCCACAACTGAAATGGGCTCAGCTTGATACACCAATCGCTACAGCGGGACGCGAGGCGGGAGTTGAGAAAATTATGTTGTACGTTTACCCGCCGATTCTAGCGGATCTTCTCATTCCACTTTCCTTTTTGCCACTTGTACCTGCTCACATTGTTTGGACATGCCTCAATGCGTTGAGCATCTTGCTCATAGCGGTGATCCTAGCGCGGCTCCTAAAAGTCAAGTTCTTTACTCCGCAGTCCTTTGCGCTGCTCATGGCACTCGCCTTATCCACTCCTGCCCTGTACAGCCTCACTTGGGGCCAGGTCACATTGCTTCTGACTCTCTGCTGGGTGTCAGGCATATACGCTTACGTAAAAGGGTGGCAAGCGAGTTCCGCATTTGCGTTTGCCCTTGCGTCCGCGATCAAGTTGACACCTTTGCTTGTTCTTGTTCCGTTCGTCATGTGGAAGGAATGGAAGTGGCTTCGCAGCTTCACAATCTGGATAGTACTACTTGGGCTGACAGCGAGCGCCATCAGCTCACCCTACGCGATCAGGGACTTTTTCTTGCATGTTCTGCCCTCCATGTCTCGCGGGATTTTGAGAGTGGACAACCGTTCGATCGTCGCTGCAACTCAGTTCTTCTATGTCGCTCTTCACGGGAGTAATAACTCTCCTGTCGAGGGTGCAGTTCCGGACAGCATTGTAATGTTGGGAAAGTTCATCTCGTTAATGGCGCTACTCCTCACAGTAGTTTTTCCACTTTATCGCTATCGACGAGACATGACTCTCAATGACCGCGTGATTGCTCTCGCCCTAGTTGGGATGGTCTCTGTGGCTCTCGCGCCAGTATCCTGGGTTCATGCCTACGTAATGTGCTACCCCGCTCTTGCACTACTTTGGGGAGAGGCTTTCACGCGAAGAATCTCAAATCCAAAGTTGGTTATGCTCACGGGTTGCTCCATAATCTTGACGAGCGTGCTCATGAAAGATGTGACTAGCGCGTTGGCAGAAACCGGTTCTCACCTTTTGCTCGCGAGTTTGATGATGTTTGTCACGCCTCTTGCAGCGTTATTACTCGCGTACTTGAGGTTCCTCGATATGAGCAGAGAACAAGGCCAAAGGCTAATTGCGGTTCCTCAGTAAGATTACGTCGATTTTTCGGACGTCTGGTATGGAATCGAGCCCAGGTTCATCACAAGCAATACCACTACAAACAACCTTAGGCCTTGCCTCAACTTGGGGCTTCATTTTGGCAGTGATAGCCCATAGATTTACAAATCGGCAAGGTGGACCAGTTCGCTTGCGCTAAACAAAGCGATAGTGAAACGGCTCTGGCTGCTTCGTCTAACAGGCGACCACAATCTACAGGGGCGCTCAACTCTCACAGGGAGTGACGCATTTCGTTGATAAAAGAAACCTGTGAGTAGGACACCTGTACTTGAATAGGTTGCAGTTCTCAACCTAAGCGTATTCGTTCGATAGGCATTATGCGGGATGACTGGGACACTTGTTGCGCGCGCTGAACAGGATGTCTCAATGGCGAGCCTCATCGGAAGTGGAGCAATTCGCCCGGCCACAGACGAGTCTAATATATCTAAAAGGGGCGATTGACATGAAACGCATACGCTACACAAAATTTACCGGCGATCTGGCTTCCTCCTTGGGGCTTGAAGACTTGATGCAGGCACTCTCCGAGTTTCTACTCGATTCTGGGTTCCAAGATCCGTTCTCGCGCTTTCAGGAATTCGATGGTGAGCAGACGATGGATAACCTGCGCGAGGCCATCAGGCAGGCGCTTGAGTCAGGTGAACTTTTTGACGAAGAATCGCAGGATAAGTTCGAGCAGCTGGATGCGCAGCAGGTTGAAGAGCTGATTGATCAGATCATTCAGAAGATGCAGGAGCAGAACTTCATTAACGCCGAGCAGCCTGAGCAAGGGCAGGGTGAGAATGGTGAAGGCGAGGCAAACGCGAAGTTCGAAGTGACCGACAAGGGCATGGACTTCCTTGGCTACAAGGCCCTGCGTGAGTTGCTTGGCCCGCTCGGTAAGTCCAACATGGGGCGACACGACACGCGCCACGAGGCTTCGGGCGTTGAGACAAACGGGAGCAGCAAGCTGTACGAATTCGGCGACACGCTGAATCTCGATATCACTGCGACACTGTCAAGCGTATTTGCACGTGAAGGGCTAACGACGGCAGTCGAAGGCGAAGAGCATTCACCGCTGATGATTGAGTATTCCGACATCCATGTGCATCAATCGGATTATCAGTCGTCCTGTGCGACGGTGGTGCTGCTGGATTGCTCGCACTCCATGATCCTGTATGGCGAAGACCGGTTTACGCCGGCGAAGCGTGTTGCGATGGCTCTATCGCATCTGATTCGCACGCAGTTCCCTGGCGACACGTTGAACCTCGTGCTCTTCCATGACTACGCGGAGGAGATACCCATTGGGCAGCTGCCCCGCGTAAAGGTTGGGCCGCACTATACAAATACGCGTGATGGTTTACGGCTCGCGCAGCGAATCCTGGCAAAACAAAATAAAGACATGAAGCAGATTGTCATGATCACAGATGGCAAACCTTCTGCGCTTACGCTGCCCGATGGTCGCATTTACAAGAACGCGTTTGGGCTGGATCCGCTCGTAATTGCGGAGACGCTGGAAGAGGTTTCGCGTTGTAAGCGGTCGAACATCATGATCAACACGTTCATGCTTGCGCAGGACTATGCGCTGGTGCAATTCGTGCAGAAGATGAGTGCGATGTGCAGGGGCAAGGCTTACTTCACCAGCCCGGAGAATCTGGGAAACTACCTGCTCATGGACTTTATGTCGCGACGCATGAAGACCGTTCACTAAAGCCGTCAGTGAGCTTGATCTTTTCTTCTTCAAACAATAAGACGGCCCAGCGGATGCGCTGGGCCGTCTTGCTGCGTTGAGCGACGGCTACCACTGATGACGATGATCATGGTCGTCGTCCCTGCAGCCTTTGTCGTCAGTGACCAAGGTGAGCTTCTGGTTTTCTGCGGTGAGTGAACGGCTGTAGCATCCGCCAAGGCTGTTGAAGCTCTTGTAGCTTGCGGAAGAATGACCGATGCCTGCAGCGGTGAGATTGAACGACGCGTCTAACTGCAGCGTGTCCGTCGACTTGACCTGTTCGTTGTAGGCGTTATGGAAGAACTCAAAGCCATCGATTGCCTTCGACTCGCTTACGATGTCCTGCTGGTCAGAGGTGACCTTCTGGGTGTAGGTTCCGTCTGGGTTGTAAAGAAAGTGGTAGCTAAGCCTGAACGGGTAGGAGAAGTGTTGCTTTGTGGATTCAACGAGGAAGCCAGCGCGGGTGGTCGTCACAGAATCAACTGTGCTCGTCTGCAGCAGGTCCTGATCATCTGGACCAGCATTCGGATTCACGTCGACAGTCTGGTTCTGTTGGAAATTCACGGCCTGCTCGACAGTGGTTTCTACCCGGCCGTGTGACGTGTCGACGTAACCCTTGATCTCAAACTTCCGCCCCGACGCTACGGCGATAGTGCCGGTCGTCGTGCCACTCTCGTCGGTGACGAGGTTCTCATCGACCGAAGGTATCGGGTTCAGGGTGAGCGTGTTGCTGATAAGGCCGCCTCCGGTGCGTTTGCGACCCTTATCGGTGTAAGCGAGCAAGTTGCCGGTGACCAGGAAATAGCTGTTCGCGTTATAAACACCGATGCCGACAGTGTGCTGCTCGCCGTTAGAAAGGACCCCGGCAAAAGGTGTGAGGTCGACGCGGTACGGCTTGAAGTTAAGCGTTTGGACTCCGGTGATGGGCTCCCACAAGTATGGGTCGAGACCGCCGGTGTAGATCCACGGATAAACTGGAGCGACTCCGGCGGGGATGCCGTCGATCGTGATCTCTGTCTCGCGGAAGGCAGTGTTGCCGCAACTTTCGAGGTTGCTGGTCTCGTCACTGGGAACGCAGAGATACCAAAACTCATCGCTGGACTGACTTTGCGCGATCACGTCAAGGAAGACCTTTTCCGTGTTGACGGGCAGGTTGAGGACTTGGGTGATCTGTTGGCCGGAGGTAACAGACCCTGCATCGCCGCCGGTGCCGTTGACCGGAACGACGACTTCGGGAACGATCGCAGCAGGAGCCTTCCATGATGCCGGGTAGAACTCTAGCACTGCATTTCCGTAAATGATGCCGGTATAGCTGGAGTTCACGATGTTATAAATTTCGGCGATGCCGGTTTGCGGAGTCTTGAAAATAGCAGAGAGGTCGGTAACGTCGCGCTCGATATGCCAGGAAGGGCTGAGGGCACTGCGCGGTTCGGCCGTGGTGCCGTAGAAGATGTTTGCGCCGCCGAGGATCAGCTCCGCAGTACGGTCGTACTGCACGCCAGCGGTCACGGTGAAATCCGCCGCGAGGACCACCTTCGCCCACGGGCCCGGACATGCAGCGGGCGGCGTGTAGGTTATGGGAAGCGTGCTGTAGTTTTCGAAAGCTGTCTCGTTGAGAAGCTTGACTACGCATGGCTTGGTCGGTGGACGGCTTATCAATGGCTCCGCGGTGACGGGGTTTGATGAGCCCACCTGCGGAGTCGCAGGCGCCACCACAACCTGGGCATGGAGAGAAGCTACATCAAAGAGAAGAGGAAGAAGAGCCAAGCTTAGAAAAACGGAGGAACGGCGGGGAGAGCGTGCGCTATTTTGCAAGGTAGTTCCTTTCAGCTTTGGACGGGAATCTGCTGAAAGTACCACAAACCATGCATCTCCGTGAAGCGCATGCAGAAGCAGGCAATCGCGAGGAGCCCTGCGGGTCCCGCCCGCTTTAGGTTGGAGGGGATCATTTTGCGGTCAAGGATCAGCCTACAAGATGGCCCATTTTTTCCTGCTTGGTACGAAGGTAGCGCTCGAAGGTAGGCTCGCTGGGCACGTCTGCAGACAGACGCTCGACTACATCGATTCCGGCTGAGACGAGCGCTTCGACCTTCTCCGGATTGTTGGTCATCAACCGGACAGCTTTGACACCGAGCATGCGAAGCATCTCCGCGGGAAGCTCGAAGTGTCGGCAATCGGCTTTGAAGCCTAGTTCGAGATTGGCTTCGATGGTGTCGCGGCCCTGGTCTTGTAGTTCATACGCGCGAAGCTTGGCCATCAATCCAATGCCGCGGCCTTCCTGCTGCTCGTAGAGGAGAATGCCAGCGCCTTTATCGGCGATGGTGGCAAGGGCAAGCTCCAGCTGCTGACGGCAATCGCAACGCAGCGAGTAAAAAGCATCTCCCGTCAAGCATTGTGAGTGAATGCGGACAATGGGTGGCTCCGAGTGGATATCGCCCATGACGAGAGCGACAGCGGATTCGACACGCTTCACGGGAGCTGCGAGTTCGGAATTGCAGGACTCAGGATGGTCGACGATGCCTTCGAAGCCGTAAATGCGGAAGTGCCCCCAGCGGGTAGGAAGATCAGTGTTGGCAATCTGGCGCACGGACTCAAACGGCATCACTCGATTATACGTTTCGGTAGGCACACGACTCTGATGTGTGCCGAGGCTGCTTTGATGCAGGATCGCAACCTACTGCTTTAGCGGAGGGGTAAGTCCTCGAGCTG
This sequence comes from Acidobacteriaceae bacterium, assembly GCA_903642265.1. GTDB lineage: Bacteria > Acidobacteriota > Terriglobia > Terriglobales > Acidobacteriaceae > Edaphobacter. The sequence continues at coordinate 40,428 of CAHJWN010000004.1, forward strand.
CTTCGCGTAGATAAATGCATCAAGGCCAGCCTCGCGGTAGAACTTCTCTACAACACTCGCTCTCACATATTTCTGGCGTTCGTAGAAGTTGATCGCTCCTGTGTTGTCTACGGCAACGTGCAAAGCCACTCGGTTGGCTCCGGCGACGCGGGCCTGCTGTTCGGCGTGGGTGAGCATCAGGCTGGCAATGCCTTTACGACGCAGTTCCGGTGCGACATCAAGCGTGACCACGTAGGCGTCCTTGCGCATGCTGCGAACACGGCGAGAATCTGAAGGCAGGAGATGAAGGATCACGAAACCGACCATCTGATGTTCGGAATGTTCTGCGACAACTACTATCGCGGCAGGATCTTCGGCTGCCTGTCGCATGGTCTCGAGATCAAACTGGAAGACCTCCTCAAAGCAGAGAAGGTCAAGTTGATGCATAGCGACATAGTCGCCCGTACGATAGTAGCCGCGAAGTTGCAAGCTGGTCTCCGCAAATAATGATTCTTGATTGAGCGGGCCCGGCTGGTGACTAAACGGCTACCGTAAAGGTATCTTCACTGCGCGTGACGGCGTGATAAAGCGTGTCGCGTTCGAATGGTGTACGGCCTGCTTCGGTGATGAGGCGGACGAGATCCGAACGACGCATGCCCTGAGGGGTCGTCGCCCCTGCGTCATGGTAGATTTTTTCTTCGATAACGGTACCGTCCACATCGTCTGCGCCAAAACGCAAAGCGAGTTGCGCAATCTCTGGCGTCATCATCTGCCAGTAGGCCTTGATGTGGCTGAAGTTATCGAGCATAAGGCGGCCCACGGCAATCTGCCGAATATCAAGCATGCCGGTAGTGCGGGGAATGTGACCGAGGACAGTGTTATCGGGGTGGAAGGCGAGAGGGATAAAGGTTTGGAAGCCGCCAGTGTCGTCCTGGACTTCGCGCAGGCGGAGCATGTGATCAACGCGGTCTTCGTCGTTCTCGACATGGCCGTAGAGCATGGTAGCGTTTGAGCGGAGGCCGATCTTGTGCACGGAGCGAGCGGTCTCGAGCCATTCACCACCGTCGATCTTGTGGTCGCAAATGATGTGGCGGACACGATCAGCAAAGATCTCCGCGCCGCCACCGGGCATGGAATCGACACCGGCATCTTTCATCTGCTGGATGGCATCAGGGATCGTCATCTTGCCACGCTTGGCGAGGAAGGCGATCTCAACCATGGTAAAAGCCTTGACATGGACCTTGGGAAAACGAGTCTTCAGGCCACGCACCAGGTCCATAAAGTATTCAAAAGGAAGATCTGGATGCAGGCCGCCGACAATGTGGAACTCTGTCACGGCCTCGGAGTAACCGGAAGCTGCTGTCGCCCAGGCCTCTTCGAGGGCCATTGTGTAGGTTCCGGACTCGCCCTTCTTGCGACCGAAAGCACAGAGGCGGCACGAGGCAACACAAACGTTGGTGGGATTGATATGACGGTTAACGTTGAAGTAGGCGATGTCGCCGTGCAATTTCTCACGCACCGAGTTTGCCAGCCAGCCAACGGCCAGGATGTCTCCGCTTCGATAAAGCGCAACACCGTCGTCGAAGTTTAGCCGCTCACCAGCCTGCACTTTTTCCGCAATAGGCAGGAGTGAAGGGTCGCTGGTCTGGAAAGAGTGGCGCGGTTGCGAAGCGGCATAAGCCATGCTCCTATTCTATTCCTGCCGCCATCATGGTTAGTCCACTTAGTGACTGGCCAGTTCTTTGGACTGCATCATGCGAGGCTGCACTACGACACCGTCATAACGCGTGGCGCCCACCAGGTAGTCGCCGACGGGACGCAGAAAACGCAGATTCCAACCAGTGTCCCAGTATTTGACCGTCTTGTCTGGAAGGTGGAGTGAGAAAGCAAGCGTCGCTTCTCCGTTGCCGGTGATCAGGAGCCGATTGGCTGGTTCATCGAAAAAGATGCTATTTACGTCGCTGACGTAAAGGTTTTTCATCGTGGTCCAACTTGCTCCGTTATCAGAAGAGCCAAAGATACCTTCGCGTCCGCCGACCCATAAGCCGCCGGCGCTGTCGACTGCGACGGCACCAATCTGGGTAAGTCCGGACGGAAGCGGCAACATGCGCCAGGTCTTGCCGGAGTCGACCGATAGGGTGAGCGACTTCAGGCTGGCCAGCAGTGCCGTGGATTGGAAGCCTGCAAGGTAACGCCAGGGTTCGTCGGTGGGTCCGCTTACTTTATTCCAACGTTGACCCGGAGTTGAGGTGGCAAACACGCCCTCAGTAGTCACGGCATACAGTTGACCGGCGATCACGGTCAGAGTGGTGACTGCCCCGTCAATTTGATTTGAAGGAGCCTGAGATGACGGAACCGGGGACTCAGGCTTGTGGGCAGTCGACCTTGCTGTGCGAGCAGCGCGGACAGATTTAGCGGAGGAGTTCCTGGTGAGCGGCATCAGGTCGCCCGCTCGCTTCCAACTTTGCTGCGCGGCATCCAGGACATAGATGCCGTGCTCGGTACCGGCGACGATCGTTCCGTCGGGTGCTTCGCCGAGACTGAAGACATCGTGGCCTTCAAGGCCATCTGACTGCATAGCCCACGTAAGACCGCCATCGCCACTGTGGAAGACTCCACCCCACCGCTTATCGTTAACAACACCGGTATAGAGTTCACTGGGGCGATGGGACACGGAAACGAACGAAACAATCTGCCGCGAGGAAAAACCTGCATTCGAGGGGCTGAAGCTGGTGCCACCATCTTCACTGGCAACCACGCCGCCTCGATCCGTCGCCATCAGCACGTGCTTCGAGTCGGTCGGGTCAACGTAGACGTCATTGATGATGACATCGTCACGTGTAGTGCGCACCCACATGCTGCCAGAATCGTCGGTGCGAAATAAACCTTCGGTAGTCCCGGCGTAAACGGTGGAGAGGTGTTCGGGATCCTGCATGAGAACCCGTGTTCTTCGGGCGGTGGTTGGAATTCCCTGTATTTTGGTAAATTTCTCGCCGCCATTGTCACTCTTGTAAATGCCTGAGCAGGCGCTGGCGTACACGGTATGGGGCTGTTTTGGATCAACAATAATAGAGAACACGTCAGAATCCTCTATGATCCCCTGCTTTATGTTGTGCCAAGTCGTACCACCATCCGTCGACTTCCAGGGCAAATGCCAGGTACCCGCATAAATAATGTTTGGGTCGGATGGATCAATGGCAATCGACTCTACTTCGTGAATCTCGGTGCTGCCTTCAGGACTGATGAGCTTCCAATGCTCGCCATTGTCGACTGAGCGGAATACGCCCTTCAGGGTACCGGCCGTAAGGTTCTTGCCGTCCGAAGGCGCGAGTGCAAGAGCGCGAATTGACTGGTGCTGCATCTCCGGATTTGGTTTCCAGGTCACACCGCCATCCGTGCTAATAAACAGACCACCATCCGAACTTCCCAAGACCCACGTGCCGGCCAGGATGTGTTTCGGGTCTGACGGGTCGACGATGATGTTATCGAGTACAAGATCATCACGATTCCCGACGCGAGCCAATCGCTTCCAGGATTGCCCGCCATTATGCGAGTCATAGATCCAGCCATTTGCGGCGCCTAGAAACAGGTGGGTGTGGTCGTGCGGATCGGCAGCAAGCGATCGTGCATCACCGCCATCCGGGCCGAAGGGAAACCATTGATTGGTTGCGAGCAATGATGACGGGGAGAGAGAAATAGAAATGAGAAGCAAAAAGCTTTGCAGCGTCGACCGAGAAAATACCAAGGGAAATTCCATTCAATGGTTAGTAGAAATTGCATTAAGCCTAAGCATTTAGATCGTAGATCAGAGTGCTTGTACGAGAACCCTTGGTAATGACGGCTATGACTGTGATTTACAGCACAATGGCCGGCTGAGAATGCCAGCCGGCCATTGTTTGTGCGGTTACAGAGTTACTTCTTCTTGATGTGGTGCACGACAGCCTTTGTCTTGCGGCCAATTGCCTTGAAGATGTTCTCATCGACCGGAGTGGTTCCAGTTGAGTCAAACGTCGCGCCGGCAGGGATCAACGTGTTTGTATCGCTCTTCGCATCGGTTGTGCCGGTGTAGACAGAGATACGTGAGCCGTCGATGCCCTTTTCAGTCGTCAAGTAAGCCTTTTCGTTGACGGCGCGCTCTGCGGCGAACTTGTCTGACTTCTTCTCGGTGCTGCTGACGTTGCCAACGATTGCGAGCTTCGCATCGGTGGAGCGCTGCAGATTGAGAGCGATGTCATCGAGGCAAGCCTTTGCTTCGTTGTCGACGCGGGTCGGGCGCTTCTTGTCGCGATCGAAGTTGATCGAGCAGAGAGCGGACGTTGCTGGTGCTGGCGGCGGTGCAGGTGCGCTGACGGTCACGGAGGTCTGTGCCGAGGCGGTCTGTCCCTTATCGTCAACGACGTTGCAGGTCACGGTGATGGTGCCAGCGGCGGCTCCTGTGGTTGACAGCGTAGCAGTTGAACTGCTGCCACTGATGGAACCGGCGGTCGAGCTGTAGCTATAGGTTAGCGGACGGTTCTGCGGACTTACGCCGGTCGCAGTAATCGTAGCCGAATCACCAGGGCTAACGGTAGACGGATTTGCCGAGCAGCTTACGGTCGGTGGCTCGAATGCCTTGACTGTAAACGTTGCAGCGCAATCTGCCATCTGGCCGGGCTTGCTGCCCTCAGCGACATGTCCTTTAACGTTGTAGGTACCAGGAGCGAGCGACTTGGTATCGATGTTGCCCGTGCTTGATGATCCCGACACAGTAACACCACCATCACCCATCCATGTGTAGGTCGCGGTCTTCTTCGGATCCAGATTCGTCGCCGTACCAGTGATGGTGACAGGATCGCCGGGGTAGGCAGTCGCTGGCGAGATCACGCAGGCGTAGGTGACAGGGGGAGGAGGAATGATGTGGCCGAAGTGCATGACAATGCCGGTGCTGAGATCAACGGCATTGATGTTTGCACGTCCACCGCCGGTGCCATTGGTCGGAGCGGCAGTATAAGGACCAAAGTCAGCGTGGACATAACGGTAATCAGCTTCGAAGAGGCGGAGGGAGAACTTGTTGTTCAAGAACGGAAGATCGTAGTCCATACCACCGCCGGCGGTAAGACCGACTCCCCACTGGTAAGGATTGTGCGAGAAGCCCGCAGGCGAGTCATCGTTGGGACCAAGCAGTCTTGCGCCACCAGCCAAGCCGTGAGCGAAAACTGTGAAGTTCTGCATCGGCGCGCGGAAGATCGGACCCATCGACGCGGTGTAAAGGCTATCGTTGTTTCCATCCGGGTGCGCTACGAAGATGCCTTCAGCACCAACATACTTATTGAAGAAGTATGCGCCGCTGCCGATAGCGCCGTAATTGTCGGAGCTGTACTGCACGCCTGAAGGGTTAAGTGGGCTATGCGTACCGAAGTACGAGTAGCCTACGAAAACATCGACCCGCGAGGGGTTCGGACCCATGGGTGCTGCTGTGCTGGGTGCTGCCTGCGCATTTAAGCTGGCCGCCCCGAAGCTGACTGTACATGCAGCCAGTACGAACCGGCCGACACTACGTAACTGGCGATAAACCATTCGACTATCCTCCACTGAATTCATACTATTGCGAGCTCTGCTAAGTGAAGCCCCTGCAATGTTGTTAGATCTTAAAGTGTACCGCAGCAGTTGGTCGTTCTCGAACAAATGTGCGACAAGGAACACGTTTCGTACTTTACCAACGATCCACTGGAATTACTCCCCAGACTTCTCGAATGGTGCCTTCGAAGTAACAGCTTGCCGGCTGTTTCTAAACCTTTAGAAGCTGATGGTGATGCCTAATCGATATTCAGCGCCTTGCGGACCGTGCCCCGCTCCTGCTGAATTTTTTCTTGAAGCAAAGTGATGGCATAAAGCAGTTGCTCTGGCCTCGGAGGACATCCTGGCACATAGATGTCGACCGGAATAACCTGGTTAACACCTTGCAACAGGGCGTAGTTATTGAACACTCCACCAGAAGTTGCACATGCACCCATTGAGATAACCCATTTTGGTTCGGGCATTTGCTCGTAGAGTCGACGGATGACGGGAGCCATCTTCTGCGAAACGCGACCTGCAACAATCATCAGGTCACTTTGACGGGGAGAGGGTCGAAACACCTCTGCTCCAAATCTCGCAATGTCGTAACGCGACCCCCCCATCGACATCATTTCGATAGCGCAGCATGCGAGGCCGAACGTCATCGGCCACACTGAGTTCTTGCGAACCCAGTTGATCGCTGAGTCCAGAGAAGCGAGAACGATGCCCTCCGGCTGATCGTAACCCCAGCTAACCTCACTCAATTTTTGCTGATTCTTGGCAAAGCTGTCGAGGGTGCCAAAGAAGTACCGGTCGTTCGTCTGCGGAGTGTCCACAGGGCGACCATTGCTCGTCGTCTGATTTGCTGGGTTGCTCATGCTTTCAGTATAAAACCTGGTTACCCGTTTCGTATTCTGGTAATGGGAACAAGAAGATGGATGTTCCACTTAGTCATTAGGTTGGTTTCCCAGCCCTTGATTGCAACTTTCGACGTAGCGGGTTGACAAAAGTAAAAGCAATCCCGCACTCAGAGTGCGCCCGCCCGCTCTACGTGCGTCCCAGGTGCTGTACGGAAAGTACGAGGAAGATCAATGCGGATGCGAAAGCGCAGCCAGGTCAGACGTCCCAGTGGAGTGGCCACACCGTCAGCAGGCTGATCCACCTGGCGAGCGCTCGAATTTGCATGTACTGCGACGAGCGAAGCAGCCCTGGTCTGATCTCCTGTACCCTGCACCAGATGTGCATCAAGAATTAATAACTTCGCCTCCGGCGCATAACTAACCAGGAGCGCAAGGCGGGATTCTGTAGCACGCATCTGAGGTGCAGCGTTGGGCCCGGCTTGGGCGAGCCTCTGATACTCGTCATAGACACGCGACAGCTCATCGAATGATGAGCGGTCGGCAGCGAACCGGAAGTTACGTGGATTCCATCCGAGCGCATCCTGAGCGCGGAAGCTGAAATCCGTACTGATGAGGAGCGGGCTGACAGACTGGTAGGGAGGCGTGGCAAGTTCGGCATAGTCGTGCGCGCCACGCGGACCTGCTACCGGTACGACACGCAGAACCCATCCGGATGCAATCGGCTCGAGCAGAACCTTCAGGCCATTGCCAATGACGCGCTCAAAAGCCTGTCCACTTTTCACGTCACCATCAATGACCGCAACACGATGAACCTGTTTTGCGGCACCGGGATTGCCAGCCGAAGATACCGCGCGTTGGGCCTGTAAGTGCGATGAGGGCTGCACGAGCAGGCAAAGAAAACCGACAAACCATTCAGCTCTAATGTTCCTCGACTTAGCGCCCATGTTCCTCGATCGCTTTCAGAAGGCTGGAACGAAGCTCTTCCTCCTCTGGCTGATTCAGCTTGGCACCGCGCCGGGTCACATAGAAGACATCGATTGCTGTCTCGCCTTCAGTGTCGACGAGAGCGACATCAATGTTGCATTGGAACGCCGCCAGCGTCAGGCCAAGCGCTCGCAGCAGGCCGGGTGTATCCTGCGCCACCACTTGCACAAGGGTGCTGTTCGCCGAGGCAATATCGTTAAAGTCGATCCGCGCCTGCACCGTTAACATCGGCGGTTTACGGCGTCGACGTCGACGCCCGTGCAGCAAGGTTTCTACCGGAATCACGCCGCTGACGACGTTGTGCACACTTTCAATAAATCGCTCGCGCTCGGAGGCGTTCATCTCCAGCGTGTGGAACGCATCAGTAAAGCGAAAGCTGTCGAGCACCACTCCCTGCCGGTTCGCGAACGCGTCGGCCGTGATGATGTTCATACCCCAGGCGGCGAGCGCTCCGGCCATATTAGCGAAGAGTTGTGGCCGGTCCGGCGTGATCAGTGTAATCTCATTGACGCTCGGCGAGTAGATGAACTCGAGCTGAACGTTGTCCTCGGCAAATCGAGTGGAACGTTCGAAGTGCGCGCGAACTTGTTCCGGCGTACGCGTACTGAGATAGCGCGCTGGCAAACCTTCGAGGAATGCCTCCACTTCTGCCTTTCGGCCGGGAATGGCGGCGGTGATGCGAAGTACATGCTCGTTCTCGCGGCGTCCACCGACGCGCTCTTCGTCCACATTGCGGTCGAGGAAATTCGAAGTTGCGAGGTAAAGCCGCCACAGATTTTCTGCTTTCCATGGCGTAAGCGCGTCCGGATGGACGGCCTGGATATCGGCATAGGTAAACAGCGTCAGCATGCGAAGCGCCTCGGGCGTCTGCACCTTTGCGGCAAAAGCGCGGACCGTGTCCGTGTCGAAGATGTCGCGGCGCAGAGCGGCTGACATTTCGAGATGGCTGCCAACCAGGCGAAGCACAAGATTGCTCTCATAGCCATCCAGGCCAAGCCGGGAGAGAACACTCTCGGTCATACGCACACTCTCTTTGGCGTGGTCCCCAGTGCTGCGGCCTTTCCCAGTGTCGTGGAGCAGGGCGACAAGATAAAGCAGCCCGGGCTGCTGCAGATCACGCAGAAGCTGGCCAAAGCGCGATGACCACTCCTCCATGGGATGATTGGGTTTTTCCGGTGAACGTGAGGAGGCAGGCCGGTCGGGGTGGGGTGGAGGCTGCACTTCAAGATGATGAAGTGTGTCGATAAGGACAAAAGTGTGCTCGTCCACTGTGTAGCGATGGTAAGCGTCGCGAATCACAAGCGCGTCGATGCCATGGAACTCCGGAATGAGGAGTTCCAGTATTCCGAGTGCATGCATTGCTCGCAGGGCTCTGCCGGCAAAGCGGCCAGAGAGAATGATTTCGATGTGTCGCCAGAGGGTGATGCCCTCTTCCAACTCGCCTGAAAGGATGGGTAGCGCCTGGGAGAGACGCTCTTCCGCATCGAGACCGAGCCGATATCCTGAGCGGGAGATGGCTTCAAACATGCGCAGAACGGTCTCGGGTATGTGAGCAGGATCGTTGCTGCCAATATTGGAGTGCTCTACCTCTTCTGCCGCTGTCTCAAAGAGGACAGCTCCGTGCAGGATGCTCAAACCGGGTAGAGCTGAATCCGGTTTACTGTGGGGCGTTGGGCCGAACTCTCCACGATAAGCGGCCCCGGCGAGCCGTGCAAGTGGACCGGGCCGCGACACCGGGGTCGGGATCTCATCTAACGTCTGAATTGTCTTGCGTTCGATCACGCGCGCATTCCGAAAATACAGCCGCATCCAGTAAGCGGCTTCGGGGCTCGTATTGCCGCGCCTGGCTAACCCGATTGCTGCGGCCGCGGCAGCATCCTGGGCCTGCCAATCGAGGGTGTTGTCGTCACGTTCATGACGAAAGTGGAGGAAGCACCGTACAAGTTGCAAAAACGCAGTAGCATCGTGAAATTCGGCCTGTTCAAGCACCGCACTTGGCTCGGTCGCCTTGCTGCCGTTGAGCAACCGCGCTACCCAGCCGCAGACGTGAACATCACGCAACCCGCCAGGACAGTCTTTGACATTCGGTTCAAGATGAAAGAGGGTACCGCCGTATTTTGCATGACGAGCAAGTGTGATCTCGCTGAGGCGCTGAAGAATGGCATTGTGTTCGCGCTCGAACAGCTTTGGCAATGACTGCTTACTGAAGCGTGTGTAGAGGTCCTCGTCGCCGCACAGAACGCGCTGATCGAGCAAGGCTAAAGCAAACTCAGTGTTTTCGGGATCGAAGCGCTCGCATTCAATCAGCTTGCGCGTGACCGGCGACACTCGTAGGCCACAGTCCCAGAGCGACTGGCTCATCCGACGAATAGGATCTTTGAACGTCTTCTCAATAGCCTTGTCAGAGAGCTTGGAGTCGAGAAGAAAGAGCAGATCTACATCAGAATAAGGGAACAGCTCCCTGCGACCATACCCACCAACTGCGACCAGCGTGACGCCTTTGGCGAGGACAGACTCGCGTTCGACGGCTATCTGCCATAGGTAGAGCACCAGCGCGTCGACAGCATCAGATCGCCGACGCAGGGTCTGTGTTCCTGAGGCTCCACCTGCAAACGCGGAGGCGATCGTCCGCATCGTCTGCTGGTATACCTCACGCATCCCGTCGTCGATTGAATGGGTTGGTTCGTTGGACATAGGGGAGAAGGACGGCAAATTAGTTCGTCGAACTCAGCAGGGCTTTCGACTACATTACACGGAGTGAAACTCGCCGCAATGCGCTTTCTTCACAGCTGCCGGGGCAGCTAAAGGGCAATATCGCCGCGCTCGTCATTTCGGATGCGGATAGCTTCATCGACGCGGGTGACGAAAATCTTGCCGTCGCCAATTGTGCCGGTGCGGGCTGCGGAGATAATCGCCTGGATGGCCTTTTCGGCTCGATCGTCGCTGGTTACCAGTTCGAGTTTGATCTTCGGCAGCAGGTCAACCGAATATTCGCGGCCACGATAGAACTCGGTGTGGCCCTTTTGCCGGCCATGTCCGCGTGCCTCAAGAATGGTCATGCCTTCGACTCCGACCTCGAGCAATGCGTCCTTTACTGCGTCCAGCTTCGATGGCTGAATCACTGCCTCGATCTTTGTCATTTCATCTCCACATCTACATTAGCCCAAGCGGCAGCATTGCAGTGCACAGACGTCTTACACACGAAACTGTCCGGTTAGTGTGGGACGGGCGCAGGCGGTGCATCGGTCCCGGCGGCGAGTCCACGTTCGCGCATCCACTTGATCAGCAGGTCAGGCCAGATATTCAGTTGTGGATTGCCAGAGGCAAGCCCGGCGCCATGATTCCCGTGCTGAAAGAGGTGCATCTCCGCTGGTACACCTGCCTTCACCAATGCCGAGTAGAAGGCGACGCTGTTCATCACGGGCACTACGCCGTCGTCGGTCGTGGCAAAGATAAATGTTGGTGGCGTGTCCTTCGTCACCTGGGTCTCGTCGGACAGGTTCGCCAGAAGCGCCTGCGTGGGATCGTCACCGAGGAGGTACTTACGCGAGGAGCCATGCACATTCGGCACCATCAGGGTTATGACCGGATACGCAAGGATAAGGAAGTCCGGGCGGCAGGACTGGCGTTCGACCGGGTCAGCGGAGAAGGCAGCGCCGGCGTCGTAGTGAGTCGCAGCAGTCGCAGCAAGATGCCCGCCAGCGGAGAAGCCCCACATCCCAAGGTGGTCAGGCGCAACCGCGTAGTCTTTGGCGTTTGAGCGAACAAGACGTAGCGCACGCTGTGCATCGCCAAGCTCGATGGGGTGGTGATAGACCGGGCCAAGACGATACTTCAGCACGAAAGCGGCCACTCCACGGTCGTTCAGCCAGTGGGCGATGTCTTCGCCCTCATGCTTCATTGAGAGGTTGGAGTATCCTCCGCCAGGCGCAATTAGAACGCCAGTACTTGTCGTGTTCTTTGCAGGCAGGAAAACAGTGATCGTCGGGGTGTCTCCGGGTGTCTTGCCGACGGCTCTCGGCGCGCCTCCGGGCCAGAGGAGAATCGTCTTGCCGTGATCGGAGGCATCCAGCTTCGCCGCAGCGGCCGGCTGCGATGATGCAGGCCTGGACGCAGGTGCCTGCGCGTAAATAGTACAAGTAGCAGGAAGGCAGGAGATGCACAGAAGGAGGACCCTAAATGCCAGTTTCTGCAACCACCCAATCCTTTCCATCCAAGCGTTGACCACTAACAACTCCAAAAGGGGAATGCTGCGCCTCCAGATCCGCGCCGATGCGCTCCGTATAAACTTCAGGCTTACGGGACACGATTGCAACTCAGCTTAAAAATGCTGGAGGCACGTTGAGCAATTCTGAAGTTTCGATGAAGGCGCTTGTGCAAAGGCAGCTTGGGTATTCGATTGCAACACTGCAGGCTGTACGCGCGGACGAATCGATAGCCGAGACGATCGTGCGACTGAGCGAGATAACGGCCGCTTCGATGAAAACCGGCGGGAAGCTGCTGGTTGCTGGCAATGGTGGCTCGGCCGCAGACGCGCAACACCTGGTCGCCGAGTTCGTGGGGCGGCTGGTTGTAAATCGGCCAGCGCTGCGAGCTGTCGCGCTAACCACCGATACGTCGATCCTGACCGCTGTCGGCAATGATTTCTCGTTTGAACATGTGATTGAACGACAGGTTGAGGCTCTTGGGGCACATGGCGACATCTTCTTAGGGATCTCTACGTCGGGCAACTCAAGAAATATCTTAAGGGCGGCCAGTCTTGCAAAAAAGATGGGGCTGACAACGGTTGGCTTTTCTGGAAACGATGGCGGCGAGTTGGCCCGGATTTGCGACCTTAGCATCGTCGTGCCAAGCAACGTAACCATGAACATCCAGGAGGCGCACCTGGCGCTTGAACACATCTTCTGCATGCTCGTCGAGCTCTGCTACTTCGGTCCGGAGTTCGGTCAGCAACCCGCAGCAGATGGATAACCCGCGCCAAGATCGTAGACCCGCAGCCGGTCGTTCTGTAGAGGTCGTCTAGTCAGCATGGCGGACGCGTATGCTGGAAAATGGATGCCTGAGAGCCAACTTCATTTTGTAGAACTTGTCCTCGTGACGCTGGTCGTGTTCGTTGCTTTACTGGCGGCGCTTGCGGCCAAGATGAAGGTTCCGTACCCGATCATGCTGGTACTGGGCGGACTCGCACTGAGCTTTGTTCCAATTTTCCCTAATATCTCGTTGCGGCCCGACTTTGTCTTTCTGGTGATTCTTCCGCCACTGCTCTTCGCTGCCGCGCTGCAGACTTCATGGCGGGAGTTCAGATTCAATCTCGTCAGCATCTCCATGCTGGCCTTCGGGCTGGTTGCGTTTACCGTGGCCGGGGTCGCAATCGCAGCACACTTCTTTCTTGCAGGATTCGACTGGCGTACCGGTGCTGTTCTTGGTGCAGTGGTCAGTACCACGGATGCGATTGCCATTGGCGCGATCGCCAAACGCATCGGTCTGCCGCAGTCTTTGCTCGACGTAATTGAAGGCGAAAGTCTTCTAAACGACGCCACCGGTTTGCTCGCCCTGGAATTTAGCGTGGCGTTGGTCGTCTCAGGCACGGTGCCGTCTGTGTGGAACGGCGTTGGGAGATTGATCCTGATGGTTTTTGGCGGCATCCTGTCCGGGCTGATCGTTGGCAGAGTTGTGCAGACGCTGCAGCGTCCGGTACAAGGCACCGCGTTGCAAATCATGATCTCGCTCGCGACACCCTACTGCGCGTATTTGCTGGGCGAAGGCATTCATGCTTCAGGAGTGCTTGCAACCGTGGCCTGTGGACTGTACGTCGGCCGCCGCGCATCGACGACATTCACTTCTGAGGCACGGCTTGAAGGGCATGCCGTGTGGAGCACGATCGATTTCATCCTGAACGGCTTTGTCTTCATCCTGATCGGACTGCAGCTTCCGACGGTGCTACCGGGCATGCGGCCTTTGAACTGGCCTCATATGCTGCTGGCTGCGGCCTTTCTATCGCTTCTGTTGATTGTGCTGCGCATGATCTGGATCTTTCCCGGCGCACGCATCGCGAACTTAATACGGCGGAAAATGCTGGGGCAACATATCCAGCAGCCATCGCGTAATCAGCTGGTCGTGCTTGGCTGGAGCGGTCTTCGCGGCGTTCTTACGCTGGCCGCGGCGCTCTCACTGCCAGAGAACACTTCAAGTGGGGAGCTATTTCCGCACCGCGATATGATTCTCTTTCTCGCCTTTTCTGTCATCGTGGTGACGCTGGTCGGGCAGGGGCTTTCGCTACCCTACCTGACGCGCCGGCTCAACGTATGCGCGGCGAATAACACCAGCATGGAAGAAAACGCAGCCCGCCATGCATTGCTCTCCGCAGCTCTTGAAGAATTAGGGCAGATGAAGGAGCAAGCTGGTGCTTCCGACGGTCGGCAACGCGTCCTCGAACTGCTCGATCACACGTACACCCAGCGGCTTGAAGCAGTGCAACGCGAGGAGAGTCGCGATTCGGAGGCAGGTGACACAGAAAGGACACCTGACATGCAGACCTTCTCCGACCTGGCTAGCAAACTGCGAAATACGGAGCGTGCTGAGTTATTGCGTCTGCAGGCGTCAGGCCGAGTAGGCGACATCACACTTCGAAAACTGGAACGCGAACTGGATCTTCTTGACCTGAGATGGCCCTTGCACTGACGACCGCCAGACATATGTTGACGCCATGCCTCAGGTGCATTTCGTCTCGACAACTTGGCGGGAATCTGCATCTACGTTAGTGAAGCGTCCAAAAAAAATTGGGTGAGGCAGATGAACTACACGTTACTTCCAGGCAGACCGTACCCCCTTGGGGCAAAATGCAACGACAAAGGGACGAATTTCGCCCTCTATTCCGAACATGCCACGGGTGTGCAGGTGTGTCTGTTTGATGAACAGGGAAATCAGACCGATTGTGTAGACTTGAAAGAGCGCACCGCTTTCGTATGGCATGGGCTGATTCGCGGCATCGAGGCCGGGCAGCGCTACGGCTATCGCGTAGATGGCCCATGGAACCCGGAACAGGGCGATCGCTTCAACGCTTCCAAGCTGCTGGTGGACCCATATGCGGAGGCAATCTGCGGCAAGGTTGATTGGAAGGCCCCGGTTTTTGCGTATAAGGTCGAAGAAGGCAACGACCTAATCAAATGTGACCGGGACGACGCGTACGGAATGCCCAAATCGGTTGTCGTCGATCACGCGTTCGACTGGGGCAATGATTCAGCTCCACAAACGCCGCTCGCGGACTCCGTAATCTACGAGATGCACGTTAAGGGCTTCTCCGTTCGAAATCCTAACGTCCCCGAGAAACTACGCGGAACCTACGCCGGCGTGGGGCACCAAGTCAGCATCGACTATCTGAAGAAATTAGGCATAACCGCCGTCGAGCTACTTCCTGTTCATCATTTCATTGATTCGGGCCATCTCGTCGACAAAGGACTGAGCAATTACTGGGGATATAACACGCTCGGCTTCTTTGCTCCCATGGCGCGCTACAGTTCGTGCGGTGACACCGGCGGCCAGGTGAATGAGTTCAAGCAGATGGTTAAGAACCTTCACGCAGCAGGTATCGAGGTCATTCTTGACGTCGTTTATAACCACACCTGTGAAGGCAACCAGATGGGGCCTACACTCTGCTTCAAGGGCGTTTGCAACACGACGTACTATCGAGCGGTGCAGGACAACCCTCGTTTTTACATGGATTATACCGGCACAGGTAATACCTTGAATGTACGCAATCCGCAGGTATTGAAGCTGTTGATGGACTCGCTACGCTACTGGGTCACAGAGATGCATGTCGATGGTTTCCGCTTCGACCTTGCATCCACTCTGGCACGTGAGTTGCACGATGTAAGCAAGCTGTCGAGCTTCTTCGACACCATTCACCAGGACCCTACTCTGGCTGACGTGAAGCTGATCGCCGAGCCTTGGGATGTTGGTGAAGGCGGCTACCAGGTAGGCAACTTCCCTGTACTGTGGGCAGAGTGGAACGGTATGTATCGGGACACGGTTCGAAAGTTTTGGAAGGGAGATGGTGGGCAACTCTCAGACCTGGCTTATCGGCTTACTGGCTCAAGCGATCTCTACCAGTTCGATGGACGCAAGCCTTATGCAAGCATCAACTTCATCACCGCACATGATGGCTTTACGCTTGACGACCTTGTGAGTTACAACGAAAAACACAATGAAGCCAACGGCGAAAACAACCAGGACGGTGCAAGCGATAACGAAAGTTGGAACATGGGTGCGGAAGGGCCAACTGACGATCCCGAAATCAACAACATGCGGGAACGGCAAACGCGCAATTTCCTCACTACGTTGTTGCTGAGTCAGGGAGTTCCAATGATCTCTGGTGGCGATGAGTTTGCCCGATCACAGATGGGCAACAACAACTCTTATTGCCAGGATAATGAACTGAACTGGTACGACTGGAATCTGGACGCGCCACGTAAGCGGCTGCTTGAGTTCACCGCCAAGCTGGTGCATCTGCGGCGCGAACATCCTAACCTTCATCGGCGGAAGTTCTTCCAGGACCGCGTGATTCGTAAGACCGACGGCGAGGCAATCGTTCATGACCTCGCATGGTTCGGCACCAATGGCCAGGTCTTGGCAAACGAAGCGTGGAGTACGGAGTGGAACCGGTCACTCGCCATCCTGCTCAATGGCAATACGCTTCAGGTTAGCGATGATGAGGGGCGGCCAGTCGTTGACGATAGCTTTCTGATCATGGTGAACGCAGCAAGTGAAGGCGTCGAGTTCACATTGCCGCCAACGCCAAATGGCGGACACTGGAGCCATTTGATCGACACTGAAAACATCGATGATCCATTTGCGACCGCGGAACTAGGGGACAAGGTCATTCTTGGCGGACGATCGATGATGGTGCTTACTGGACCGCAAGGGTCGCAAACCTTCTAAGAATCTAGTCAAACTCACCTTCGGGCGCCGGCAGAACGTCGTTCGGGCCGGCGCACCAGACGTAGAGCGTTGGCAGTAGGAAGAGACTAATAATAAGGTCCATAAGCAAGCCGCCGACAATCACCACGGCGAAAGGCCTTTGCGAGTCTGAACCGATTCCGTGCGAAGTGGCGGCGGGCAACAAGCCAAGCGTGGCTACGAGCATGGTCATCATGATTGGTCGAAGACGCAGCACTGCACCATCTACGGCAGATTCTTCGATAGAGTGGCCACGAACTCGCATCTGGTTGATGTACTCGAGCATGATGACGCCAGTCTGAACTGAGACTCCAAAGAGAGCGAGAAAGCCGACCCCAGAAGACACGCTGAAGTTTGTATGGGTAATCCACAGAGCAAGCGTTCCGCCAATGGGCGCGATGATCACGTTCGCCATGATGAGCATTGACCATTTCAGCGAGCCGAACATCATGTAGAGAATGAAGAAAATGAGAAAAATGGTTATAGGAACCACAATTGCAAGCCGCTTCGCCGAACGCTTCTGGCTTTCATATTCACCAGCCCAGCTTAGCGAGTAGCCTGTCGGTAGCTTCACCTGGGCGGTCACTTTGCTGATTGCCTCTTCAACAGCACCACCGAGATCGCGGCCGCGAACGCTGTATTTGATGGCCACATAACGTGAGTTGCCTTCGCGATAGATCTCGGAGGCACCATCGACCACAATGGGTTTGGTCAGCTGCGCGAGCGAGACGCGTTCGCCTGAAGGCGTGAGAAGACGAACCTGTTCAATGGCCTCTTCGCTGTTGCGATATTGTTGGGCATACCGAAGAACGACATCATAACGCGCTTCCCTGTCGAGAACCTGCGTGACTGCGTTGCCGCCGACGGCGGTCTGAACCGCGTCCTGCACATCGGAGACATTGATGCCATAGCGTGCGGCCGCTGCACGATCGACGACGAAGTTCAGGTTTGGCTGACCAATCACGCGGAAGAGGCCGAGGTCCTGAATACCGCTGATCTTACTCATGACGCTTACGATCTCGTCGCCTTTCTGTTCCAGCGTCTTTAGATCATCGCCATAAATCTTGACGGCGAGTTCGCCCTTTACTCCACTTACTGCCTCTTCCATGTTGTCGGAGATGGGCTGCGAAAAGTTCCAGAGAACGCCAGGCATCTTCTCCAGTTCGCGGTCCATCGCGGCAATCAGTTCTTCCTTGTTGCGATGGAAGACAGGACGCCAGTCCTTCTTTTCCTTCAAATCGACAAAATACTCGGTGTCGAAAAAACCGGTTGTGTCGACACCGTCATCGGGTCGCCCAACCTGGCTGATGACGTCCTTCACCTCTGGGAAATTTGCAAGGATCGGTCGTGCCGCTGCCATGACGCGGATGCCTTCGGTAGGGCCAGTGCTGGGTGCAAGCGTTCCACGTACCCAGATCGCGCCTTCATCGAGATGCGGCAGGAACTCCGAACCGATGGCACCCCCCTCGGTGAGGATGACTGCGAATGCCAGACCGGCGAGCGTAGCGCCAACAACGATCCATCGCGACTCAACTGCCCACAGAGCGGCGCTGCGATAATGCCTGGTCAGGAAGTCCATGACCGGGTTGTGCCACTCCTTCGCTCCATTCTTGAAAAGGAAGCTAGAAAGAACGGGCGCGAGGAACATCGCAAAGACGAGTGCGCCGAGCAGCGCAAAGGCAACAGTCCATGCCATGGGCCGGAAGAGACGGCCTTCGACCTGTTGCAGTGTGAAGATCGGCAAATAGGCCGTAACGATGATGCCGATGGCGTAGAAGACCGGGCGCTGCACTTCATGCGCCGCTTCGCGAACGATGTCGAGGGTCGAGCGGGGCTCGTCGTGCTTGCGATTCATGTGACGAACGATGTTCTCGACCATCACTACGGCACCATCGACGACCATGCCAAAGTCCAACGCCCCAAGCGACAGAAGGTTTGCAGGGATGTGCTGAAGGTTGAGGCAAATGGACGCAAACAGCAACGAAAACGGGATAGTGAGAGCCACGATCAGCGCGCCACGGGCGTTTCCAAGAAAGAGGAAGAGGATGATCATCACGAGGATGATTCCCTCGGTGAGGTTGTGCAGCACAGTGTGCGTGGTAAGGTGCACCAGGTCGTCGCGGTCGAGAAATGGCACGACCTTTACGCCGGGTGGAAGCAGACCTGCTTTAGCGGGAACTGCTGTCTGTGCACGCTCGTAGAGGTAGCCATCCTTGAAGAAGCCACCAGATCTTGCAGGCTGCGCCTCGGTGCCATTTAGTTCAAGAACTTTTGCGTGGATGCCGTCCAGAACCTCATCCGAATTCGCACCCTTCTGCAGCAGGACGATGCCTTCGACCGTATCCGGATCGTCTACGACAACGCCATCTTTTCGGCGAATGGCTTTGCCGATCTGTCCCAGGCGTATCTTTGCTCCCTGCACGACGTTCGCGATGTCGCGCACCCGAAGTGCGGTCCCATTTTGCGTTTTGATGACTGTATTCGCGATGTCATCGACATTGGTAAAAAGGCCTACTGCTCGAACGTTAATGGCCTGCTGGCCTTCTTCGATAAAGCTGCCGCCGGCGTTTACATTGTTGGCGGTCAACTGTTGCTCAACCTGGGCGATGGTCAGGCCATAAGAGATGAGCTTGTTGGGATCGAGTTGAACCTGGTACTCGCGCGTAATGCCGCCGAAGCTCGATACATCGACGACGCCCTGCACGGACTTGAATTGCTTTTCAAGCGTCCAGTCTTCAAGTGACTTCAGCGCCATGTTGTCATAGCTGGGATTCTTACTAACCAGTGTGTACCAGTAGAT
Source organism: Acidobacteriaceae bacterium (assembly GCA_903642265.1). Lineage (GTDB taxonomy): Bacteria > Acidobacteriota > Terriglobia > Terriglobales > Acidobacteriaceae > Edaphobacter. The sequence goes on from CAHJWN010000004.1 coordinate 59,541, forward strand.
CTGGCCGACCGGGCTCCAGTCTGTTCCGATCTGCGGAGTGAGGCCAGTCGGCAGCGTCACCTGCGCGATGCGTTCGAGTACCTTTTCGCGGTTCCAATCGTTCGTTGATTCGTCGTCAAAGATAAGCATGACGCTCGATAAGCCAGCGAGCGACGTGGACCGCAGGTTCTTGAGGTGCGGAATGCCGTTCATCTGGATCTCGACAGGAACAGTCACCTGCTGCTCGACTTCCTCGGCGGCGCGGCCGGGCCACTGAGTGATGATCTGCACGTAGTTGTTCGCCACATCGGGGTAAGCTTCAACCGGCAGCGCGCGAAACGAGATGATGCCCCAGGCGAAGAGCAGCACTGCCAAGATCAGGACAAGAAACCGATTCTTCAGCGCAAAGTCGACAATCGAACCCATTATTGCGCCACCGTGCTCTGGAGTTCGAGGGCGTTGCTCGCAATCTGCTGCCCGGACTGCAGCCCGGACTGGATCACCTGAAGACCACTCGGAACCAACGCGCCGCTAACAACCTTTGTCAGGCCGAAGCTGCCGCCGGACTTCGCGACATAGACGAAATCCTGATCATGCAGGTGAACGATCGCGTTCGCGGGCACGACAATGTGCGGCTCCTGCTTTTGCGCCTGGAACGACGCAGTGACAAACATGCCGATCTTCATAAAGCCGGGGTTCCTGACCTGCACACGGACCTTGGCAGTACGGATCGTTGGATCAAGTATAGGGTCGATCTCACTGATCTTCCCGGTGATGGTCTTGTCGGTATATGCATTGAAGTGGATTGTCGCCAACTGCCCGACGGAGAGCGCTGGAAGCTCGTTTTCATAAACATCGCAGACAATCCAAACGTCGTCGATGTTGGCGATAGTGAAAAGATTGGGAGCGTTGTCCAGCGTCTTTACACCGGCAGACTGTGTGATGTTTTGTTCAATGATGACGCCGGTGGCGGGAGCAAAGACATCCACTGCCCCGCTCGGCTGCTTAAGGTCTTTCGCGCCTAGCAACTTCAGGTGCTCGGCTGCGCTTTCGACATCGACGACAGCCTTGTCTTCGACGTCCTGCGCAATCTCCAGTGCACCCTTCGATACTGCACCTTTGCTGTAGAGCAGCTTCGCGCGATCGAGTTGCACCTTTGACAGCGCCTCGTCAGCAATGGCCTTGCGATAATCGGAGTACGCGCTTTCGATATCGTTGCTTTGCACTGTAAAGAGCTTTTGGCCTTTGTGTACGAAGTCGCCGATGTGTGAGTAGATTGCGACAACCCGGCCCGAAGCAAGCGAGATTACCGGGATCACATGGGTCACATCCGGCTGCACCTGGCCGGTAACATTCATTACTGCGGCGGTCATTTGCGTTGTTGCGGCGACCAGAGGAAACTGCTCTGGATGATCGACGTGGACGGTATTCACATCCTGCGCCTGCTCGACCTTCAGCGGTGGTGGCGCCTCGTTCTTAGGGTCCGCCTTCTTGTCGCAGCCGGAAATCATCAGACCAACCGCAACCAGCAAGCTCGCAGCGGCTGAGGGCATAGCCAAAATCTTTGCGTTCACGGAAGCACCTCTTGTCCTACGGCCTCATTCATCTGCGCTGCTGCGGTAAGATACGCACCAACCAGGTTTAGATATCCAAGCTGAACACTGCGATAGTCGCTCTGCGCCTGGAGAAAATCCAGCAGCGATGCTCCGCCATGCTGATACGAAAACGAAATTGTCTCGCGCACGTTTATGGCCTGTTGCAGATACTTGTCCCGATACGGACGCAGCAGCTTGAGTTGACTATCGACAGTCACGTACGCCGAATCGACGTCGGAGAAGACTGATGCACGGGCAGCCTCAGCCTGCTGCTGTTGCAGGTCGATATCAACCAGTGTGCGCTGCTTCTCGCCCTGGTTGCGGTCGAAGATCCGCAAGGGCAGATTTACGCTCACGCCGATGTAGCTGTTCAGTGGATTCGGCTGATGCGCGGCATCAAAGCCGAAAGTCGGATCGGTAGATCCGTTCGCGATGGCAAGCGAGTGGTCGATCTGCGCTTTGGCGACGGTTTGAACGGCAGCCTGCAGATCAGGTCTTCCAGCAAGCGCAGTCTGGTGATATTGATCAAGCGGCTGCAGCACGTTCGAGAACCCATAAGCACCGGTCACATCGAACTGATCCACCGGCGTCCGATCGTTCAGCAACTGCAACAGCTGGATTTTCGCTGTTCGCACATTCACGTCCGCCGTCTCGTTGTCCTGCTCATATTGCACACGGCCAAGCTCCAGGCGATCAAGATCGACCTGGGCAATGTCGCCTGCCTGAAGCCGGTTGCGGCTGAGATCGAGAACGTGATCGTAGAACTTCAAGTTTTCGCTCGTAAGAGCAAGGATTGCCTTCGCCTGCAGTGTCTGCACAAAGGCTGCACGCAGCGAGTAGTTCAGCGTGCGAAGCAGGTCGCCCTGGTTCGAGATGGCGATTGCTGTTCCTTGCCTGGCGCTGTCGGTGCGCAACTCGCGCTTGTGGTCGCGCTCATGCAGATAGTTGAAGGTAATGTTTGGATATGCCTCGTGTAGCGGCTGGTAGGGATTCGAGTCAAACAGCGTCGCCTGGTCCATCTGTGCGTTGAAGGTCGGATTGGGACGGAGGTGTGCTGTAATCTCCTGCGCGCGCGACTCGTTGATGTTCAGCGCACCGGCCTTGAGCGTAGGATTCGACGCTTTGAAGCGGTCCTGCACCTCCTGCCAGCTCAGCGCATTCGGGAGCGAGGGTATCTGGATTGAGCCTGCCGGAGGTGCTGTTAGCTGCGACAGCAGGGCCGGTGCCGAAAGCGCGAGCAACAATCCGCCAGCAAGCATGGTGCGGTTCTTCCGAAGCAATCTTCCACCAACCAGTGTCATAATCCGTCTTCAGGATGCCACACAACACATAAGTACTTCGTAAAAAGGGCCTTCGTTCGGGCTTTTCGATCCTTGAGAAAACGAGCGCATTGCGCAGCTCGCGGTTGCCGTTAGACCACCTGCAGTATACCCCAGTAGGGTATATATGCTCCAAACATTGCTTACTCTTCCCGCAGCACTTCTAGAGGCTTTTGGCCGAGGATGCGGTGACTCGCAGCCCAACCCGTAATGATTGCCAGCAGAGCAGTCCCGATGAGTGCACCCAGCGTCCATGTCCACTCAAAGTGATAGTCAATACTTAGACGTCTAAGCAGAGTTCGGGCGATCAAGTTGGCGAAGGAGACTCCAACCAGTCCGGCGACGAGACCAAGGACAGCGAACTCGATCGAGAAGACAGTCGCGATTCGGCTTCGCGTCGCACCAAGCGTCTTCATTACGACGACCTCGCGTATGCGGCGATACCGAGTACCTGCGATGGAGCTTGCCAAGATGACAATACCGGCAAAGATCGAGAACGCCGCGAGGAACTGAATGACGTACGTTATCTGGATGACGACATTGCGAACCGTCTCAAGCGCGGCGGCGACGTTGATGACTGTGACGGTGGGGTAAGCCTTGTAGAGCGCCCGCTGCAGGCCCTCGACTCTCGCCGGGTCAACATGAACTCCGCCGTACCAGACCACGGGCAGCGCGGCGAGCACGGGTTGCGGCAGGATGAACTCCGCGCGCGAGTAGGCGTGCTGGCCATCTGCCTCGATCAACGCTGCGACCGTCGCGACGATCTCTTTATCCTGCGCAGCGAAGGTGATCGTCGATCCGACCTTGACTCCCAGGCGGTCTGCCTGCCGTTTTGCCACAGCCACCTGCAGAGCTGTGGAGTCTGCGGCCCACCAGGTTCCCGCGACCGTCTTCGTTCCCGGCGGCGGAGTGGCCGACCAGGTCAGCGAGATCGTCTGCAACATGCGCCGAGGAAAGTTCTTGAGCTTCACTTCGCTCGCAGGAACGTCGTCGATGGCAACGATGCGTGAGGAGACAACTGGCAGCATCTCCGGTGCGATCGTGACGCCGGGTTGCGCGACCAGCAGCTTGCGCACGCCATCGATCTCGTCCGTTGTGATGTCAATCATGAAGACGTTTGGCAGATCCGGCGCAGAAGACATATGCAGCTCCTGAACCACCGCCTGCTGGACCAGGTAAACGGTCATGATCTGCATGACGCCCATGCCTACGGCCGCAAGCAGCGCGGCACTTGGATTGCCGGGACGGTACAGGTTTGCAAGTCCGTGCCGAAGGGATGACGGTAGATGAAGGCGCGTTCTGGAGAGGAAGAAGCGCAGCCCAGCGAGCAAGCCAGAAGAGGCGGCAAGTAGAACGGCGAGCACGACGACCAGCCCAACCGAAAACACCGCGCCCACCATCGCTGAGTCGCTCAACGTGATCGCGATCAAAGCAAGGCCGATGAGGATTAGCAAAGCCGCACCGATCTGCGCCAGGTTCTTCGTGATTTTCTTTCGAATTGCTGTCGTGAAAGGATCGTCACTGTCTTCGACCGAACGCCGCAGAATCAGAATCGGTCGAACGCTGCGTATATCGAGCAGCGGAGGCAGAGTGAACAACATCGTTGTGAGTACACCTGCACCAAGCCCGGTCAGCACGGTACGAACCTGCAGATGTACATCGGTTTGAGCGTTGATCAGTCGCGCCAGCAGGTACGGAAAGGCAAGCTGCACGCCGATGCCGAGTGCTACGCCGATCAGTCCACCAAGTATGCCGAGCAGCAACGTCTGCAGCAGATAGATCTTGATGATTTGACCTGACCGCGCGCCGAGCGACTTCATGATTGCGATTGTGTCCAGACGCTGCTGCAGGTGCGCGCGCATTGCCATGGCTACGCCGATCGCGCCCAGCACGAGGGCGACCAGGCTCATCAACGAGAGCAGGCTGGTGGCACGGTCAAGTCCCTGGGTCAACGCGGGATTGGTCTCGCGGTAGTCCGTCACCTGTGACTCCGGCAGGATCTTCTCCAGGCGCGATTTCAGGTCCGCAACGCGGATTTCGGAGATTGGTGCGCCGTTGCGCGGCGGCGGAACTTTGAAAAGATAACGCTGGCCGGAGTGGCTGCCTGGCGCGAGCAGGCCGCTTGCATCGAGTCCAGTACGCGATATGAGCACACGCGGACCAGCTGCGAAGTTGCCCGAGAGCCGGTCGGGTTCATTCGTCACGACCGAGGCAATGCGAAAATTCTTGCTGCCAACCGTCAGCTGATCTCCAAGTTTCAGGTGTAACCGGATCAGGAGATCGTCGGCAACAACCACGGTGTCGTCGCCGAGCACCTTAGAAAGCGCATCCGAACTTTCAAGGTCGACCTTGCCATAGAACGGGTACTTGGTCGGGTCGACAGCTTTCAGTGAGATCAGCAAAGGGTCCAGCGTCTTTGGCGAGCTCGCCATTGAGAGCAGTTCGGTGACCGGTGTGATCTCGACACCTTCCGAAGCAATCTCGTCGAGTCCCTTCTGTTGATCAGGCGTTATCTGCTGAAACATGCGGGCTGCAAGGTCACCAGCCATGATGCTGCGCGCACGAGTCAGAAGCGCTCCGCGAAACGAAGAGCTGAAGCCGCGTACGCCAGTGAGGGCAGCGACACCAATTGCGATAGAAAGTATGACGAAGAAGAATTTACCGCGCGACGAGCGCATCTCCCGTGCTGCAATCTTCGCCGCCGATGCATAGGAGAGACTGGCCATCAGCCAGCCACGACGATGGGCTCGTCTGCGCCTACCGTGAGTTCAACGCCCAGACCTGCAGGACTCGCGTTCACGTCGTCCGACACAACCAAACCATCGCGCAGAACAATCCTGCGATTTGCATACGTAGCCAGAACAGGATCGTGAGTGACTAGTACAAGGGTGGTGCCTTCGCTTCGATTCAGATGCAATAGAAGCTCAAGAACATGTGCGCCGTTCGTCGTGTCCAGATTGCCGGTCGGCTCGTCCGCCAGGACGATGGGAGGCCGCAGAACAAAGGCGCGGGCCAGCGCGACTCGCTGCTGCTCACCACCTGAAAGCTGCACAGGGTAATGATCCATACGATCACCAAGGCCAACACTCTGGAGCAACTCGCGCGCACGGTTCAGACCACCGGCAGGGTCGTTCGACTCGCTGTTGAGCTCATAAGGAAGCAGCACGTTTTCTAGTGCGGTCAAAGTAGGGATTAATTGATATGACTGAAAGACAAAGCCGATAGTTTTTCCGCGGACCTGCGCAAGCTTATCTTCCGCAAGGTAGCTGATCGCCGTGCCATTGAGATGGACGTTCCCCGCGGTTGGCGTGTCCAGCCCGGCAAGTAGTCCAAGTAGCGTCGATTTCCCCGATCCCGAAGCGCCCATTATCGCGACGAATTCGCCCTTGGGCACAACAAAATCAATCCCTTTTAGAATGTCGATAGTACGCGAACCATTGCGAATGACCTTACGAATGCCTTCGACGACGATCATTGCTGCGGCTGGGTCACTCACCTGCGATGCTCTCCTGATCATGCTGTCTTATGGACGTACTGAAGTGCCGGAAGGCCCTCGAATCATTTGATAGATTCAAACTATGCGGCGACTCACTCATCTCCTTATTCTATCCGTTGCGACGCTGTGGGCTGGCGGGTGCAAGACCAGTGAAGCGACCCATCATGCCGAGCAGATGGATGCGCGCACGAGCGACAATCGGCAGGTCTCCGATCCGGGATCCGATCCGGGCTCCGATCCGGGCGTCGGCAAGAGTACCGCTCCCAATTCCTTGCAGAATGGCCGACCATTGATCGTCTGCTTTGGCGACAGCTTGACGGCTGGCTATGGCACCGACCCGGGCGAGAGCTATCCCGATTACCTGCAGGCCGATCTTGATAGCCAGGGTTACAAGTACCGTGTCGTCAATGCGGGTGTCAGCGGGAATACAACGAAGGACGGCATCAATCGCCTCGCCAGCATCGTCGCGATGAAGGCCGCCATCGTCATCGTCGAGTTTGGCGGCAACGATGGGCTTCGCGGCCTGCCGATCGACGACTCGCGCTCCAACTTAGACATTATTCTTTCCAAGCTAAAGGCAAGCGGAAGCCAGGTGGTGATTGCCGGCATCACGCTGCCACCGAACTATGGAGCGAAGTACATCAAGCAGTTCGACGAGACCTACACATTGCTCGCGAAAAAGTACGAACTGCCACTCATGCCCTTCCTGCTGAAGGATGTCTATAACGTTCCGGGCATGATGCAGGCGGACGAGACGCACGCTACGGCTGCTGGAAACAGGATTGTTGCCGGGGATGTGCAGCAGCTGATTACGCCACTGTTGAAGCGTTGATTCAGCCGATCACGACGATCGGTTGGGTCAGAGTTCCTGCGACGCGTTTCGCAATGGCGACAAGGTCAGTTGGACTGGTAAAGACCTTGATCAGCGGCGCGCTCGAAAACTCCGGCAGGTTGACCTGCATGCCATTACGCAGGCGGCCAGCAGCCTGATCGTCAACTGTGACCGAAGGCATCTCAACCAGCATCGATCGCGGGTGCGGCAGCAACGATTCGATCGCTTCTTTGTCTCCGGCAACTGCCTTTAACGTCTCCACAGTGATTGAATGTTCAAGCGAAAACACACCTGCGCGGGTACGGCGAAGGCTGGCGAGATGCGCACCGCAACCCGCCATTGCCCCAAGTTCGTGCGCCACGGAGCGGACGTAGCCTCCTGCCGAAATCGTCATCTCAAACGAGACAGTTTGGTCCTCCATACCAGTGAGAATAAAGCGATGAATAAAGATCTTTGCAGGCTTCACGGCTACTTCTTTTCCAGCGCGGGCCAGCTTGTGGGCCGCAATTCCGCCGATCTTCTTTGCAGAGAAGATGGGCGGTACCTGCTCCATTGCACCGTTGAAACACTTTGCGAGTTCGCTCAGTTCATCGAGCGAACGCGTGAGTGGTTGCAAATTGGATGCGGGCACGCCATCGATGTCAAAGCTGTCGGTTGCAAATCCAAACCGGATTGTACCCTCATAACTCTTCTCGGCCTGACCGAAAAACTGAGCGAGACGGGTGTATTTGCCCAGTAACAGAGGAAGAACGCCAGTTGCCATTGGATCCAGGGTTCCGAGATGGCCAATTGACTTCTCACCAGTGGCGCGGCGAACGATTGCAACTACATCGTGCGAGGTCATCCCCGCAGATTTATCTAAAACAAGAAGACCATTCATCTGGTTACAGGATACTTCGCTCGCTGCCGAAGGTGATCGTCCTACCTTGTTTTTACCAGCGACAGGAACTCGTTCCGGGTCTGTAGTTGCGACTTGAACACACCAAGCATTGCAGAGGTGGTCGTCATTGAGTGTTGTTTTTCCACACCGCGCATCATCATGCAGAGGTGCTGCGCTTCGAGGATGACCGCGACGCCCTGTGGGTTGATGGCCTCTTCGATCGCGTCGGCAACCTGACGCGTAAGCCGCTCCTGCACTTGAAGCCGACGCGCAAACATGTCGACAAGCCGAGGGATCTTGCTAAGCCCGATCACCTTGCCATTTGGTACGTAAGCGATATGCGCCTTGCCGAAGAACGGCAGCAAATGGTGCTCGCAGAGTGAAAAGAATTCGATGTCCCTGACAATGACCATCTCGTCGTAATCCACATCGAAAAGCGCTTTATGCAGCACATTCTCGACTGTCATGGAGTAGCCGTGCGTCAGGAACGCCATTGACTTCTCCATTCGACCTGGCGTGTCGATCAAGCCGTCGCGCGTAGGGTCTTCGCCAATGCGCGAGAGCATCTCCCGGTACAGAGTTTCGGTCGAGATAGAGGCGAGGGTGACGGATTCGAGCGAGGCTGGCGTTGTTGCCATTCGTGTGACCTTTCTAGAATCTTCCGGACAATCCCAGATGTTCCGCTCCGGGTCCTACGTAATCGAACGAGTTGTTGCTGGTCTCCTCGACATGGACATGTGAAAGCGTTGCCATTGTAAATTCCGCGAAAATCTGGTGAACAGCGATAGCAACATTTTCCGTTGTGGAGACCGCGTCTTGAAACATCTCCAGGGTGTTCAGATTCATGCAGTCAAACCGCTTAAGCAACTTATCACGCGCAAAGGCGTCGAGGTCGCCAAGGCTGCAGACCATGCCCGTTTCCGCATCTACGGGTCCGCTAAAGGTCACTTGAACCATATAGTTATGACCATGACCGTGGGGGTTATTGCATTTTCCAAACACTTCGCGATTGCGTTCCACGTCGTAGCGCTCCGTGTGCAACCGGTGAGACGCACTGAAGTGATAGCGGCGGGAGAGCGATGCGACAGGTCTCGAGCTATTCCCCATCGAGTTCACCGTAGTAATCCGCGAAAAGATCGTGCGTTTCATACAGACGCACACGATGCAGATGAGCCTTTGGAATCTTGCCTTCAAGGCGGTTCCATATCGCGATAGCAATATTCTCGGTCGTCGGGATAGCAGTCCTAAACTCAGGCACCTCGTAGTTCAGGTGTCGATGGTCGTAGACGCTTACGACCTCGCGATCAAGAATGTCTTTCAGCTCTTTCAGGTCTACAACGAAGCCGTTTACCGGGTCTACTTCACCGCCTACAGTCACCTCGACGGTGTAGTTGTGACCATGGCCATTGCGGTTGGCGCACTTGCCGAAGACACGTTCGTTTTCTTCCTGGCTCCACGAGTCAATCCAATAAAAGTGCGCCGCTGAAAATTCGGCTTTACGCGTAAGAAAAATCATAGGCCGCTCTCATGATGCCACGTACGTTAGACGTTATTAGATACCTGGCAGATTCAGCCTCTACTTCTCTGTCGAGTAACTGCGTCCCTTCCAACTCACTACTCTTCTTATGCGGTGGGCGACAACGCTTCTAAACAAAAGATAGACGAACAAGGGTATGCCCAGGATTGAGATAGCGCATTCAAACGCCGGAAAGTTCGACCGCGCCACGCGCGCGTAGTAGCGGTACAGCGTTCGCAGCCATACCAGCAGCAGTGCTCCGCGCTGCCAGTTCACCAGGTGCGGAATCGAAAATGCTATCCAGGGAATTCCAAAAAGAAGCAGCAGGTCGAGAATGCGCCACAGGGCCAGATAGATTGGTCGTGGGAAGAGCAGTGCGAGGTTTTTCGTCCAGCCCTCGACCATCTCGGGCAGCGTGCGATACATGCGAGCCGCCAGCGCGTCCGGAGCGTAGCGAAAACGCAGCCTGTGATCGCGGCGCTTGATCCTGCTTGCGAGCGCGACATCCTCAAGCACCTCACGACCAATTGCTCGATGGCCACCAACCGCAAAATAAACCTCACGTTCGACCAGCAGGAACTGGCCGTTCGCGGCGGCTATACGCTTCGCGGGATCGTTCACCTGCTTCGGCGGGTAAACACTGGCGAGCTCTGAGAAGATCAGTGGCATGACTGCCCGCTGCCAGAAACCGGTCAGAATCTGGCGCGGCGAGTAGGAGAGCAGCGATGCCCGATGCTTCTCAGCTTCTCGCAACGACCGCGAGAGATTACCTGATTCGTGGACCGTATCTGCGTCCGTAAATAGCAACCAGCGACCCTGTGCTGCCTGGGCGCCGGTCCAGCACGCGTTGTTCTTGCCAATGAAACCGCCGCGATCAGTAGGAATGAGGGGCGAGGGCTGAAGTAGCCGAACACCAGGATGCTCCGCGGCGGCGGCAGCAACTGCTCCGGTCTCATCCATGGACTCATCGTCCACCACGATCAGTTCCCACTGGATGCCAAGCGCAAACCCCTCCTCGCTTTGTGCCAGGATGGACGCGAGACACTCCGGGAGGGAACGCTCCTCATTTCGAGCCGGAATGATCACTGTCAATTCCAAAGGCCTGCCGACTACGCCTGTCGCGGCGGTAGGCACGGTCAGGATTTCTGCTGATTCACTCACAGCTTCGTATTATAAGAAGCAGGAGCAAACCGTGCCGCGAACGAAGCCACTGCTATTACTTACCGTCCTATCGATGCTTGCCGTTGGCTGCGAGCGCGGCGACCACCCCAGCAACATTGGCAAACCTGCTCCGCAATTCACTGTGTCCGATGGCGTACAAAGTGCCGACCTGAGCAAGCTGCGCGGCAAGACCGTCGTTCTCAATCTTTGGGCCACATGGTGCGCGCCCTGCATTGAAGAGCTGCCCAGCTTGCTGCAAATGCAGCGCGAAAACCCCAACATTGCGGTGGTCGCCATCAGCCTGGACCAGGACGACGCGACATATCGGAGCTTCCTTTCACGCCATCACGTCGACCTGGTGACCATTCGTGACGAGAGCGGCCGCATTAACACGCTATACGGAACTTCGCAGATTCCTGAGACCTACGTGATCGATCGCGACGGCATCCTACGCCGCAAGTTCGTCTCTGCCCAGAACTGGACCAGCCCTGAGATTACCGATTACCTGAAGAAGCTTTCCGCATCCTGACGCTGCAAACACGCTGCTAAGATATCGCTATGACGCAACTTGACGTTCTTTATCGCTACGGTATTTCGCCGACCGAAGCAGCCGTTGCTGCCATTGCCCGTCTGCGTGAGGTCTACGGCGTTCGCAAACTTGAACTGAATGAGACCGCCAGGACCGTCCGCATTGAGTACGACGCATCGCGACTGAATGAACCTGTGATTCACCAGATGCTCCGCCGTGCTGGACTTGATGTAATTGAGACTATGCCGATGTTTCCGACCCCGATGCCCGCTCCGGAAGCCTCCACAACTTAGTTTCAGTCGCTCATCTACCGGTCGCAGGACATCGAACGTCGACCCGAAAGCTCATCTATTTGGGCTGGAACAGAATAAGAGCAGGGGGGCTGACCAGTCACCCTAGCAAAGAGGAGCGCCCCTACCTTGATGGCTGAGATCCTTCGCATCCACCCCGACGAACCTGAGCCTGCGCACATCACCACCGTCGTCGATGCTCTCAATGCCGGCAACGTCGTCGCCCTTCCCACGGACACCTTCTACGGCCTGGCTGTGGACCCTATTAATCTCCGCGCCGTTGACCGTATCTACGAGATCAAGACTCGCGCACGACACAAGCCGCTTTCGCTTCTTATCTGCGAGGTCGAGCAAGCATACGATCTTGCGCGCGAGATCGATACCGCGTTCGACCGTCTCGCCGAAAAGTTCTGGCCCGGCCCGCTCACAATTATCGTGAAGGCGGGCTCGAAGCTTCCGCTACGCGTTACCGCCAGCACAGGGAACGTTGCACTCCGGGTTCCCGAGGCTGCCATCTCCCGTGCCGTCGTTGCCAAACTTGGCCTGCCCATTACTGCCACCTCCGCCAACCTCTCCGGCCACGCAGAATGCACCTACGCAAACTGCGTCATGAATCAGCTTGGCGAACAGATACCGCTCATCGTAGACGGCGGTCCTACCGCCCGCTCCATTCCCACCACCATCGTCGACCTCTCCGGCGGCGGCAACTCCTGGATGATCGTTCGCGAAGGCGCTATCGCCACCCACGAAATCGCCCTTACTCTACAGCGGTAGTTGCCAGGATCAGTCCCGCTATACTGATCCAACCCGAATGACGCCCCCGGCACGTCCATCCCGATCCAGTAAGTCTCGCTCGAGCGGGCTTTTTCGCCGCCTGCTCGGGATGATGCTCTTGGTCGCTCTGATCTGGTTTGGCTGGGTCTACTTCCAAATCAACCAGGTCGCGAGCGAAGATCAGGCCCAGACTGCTGACGCAATCGCGGTTTTCGGTGCCGCCCAATACTCTGGCCGTCCATCGCCGGTCCTCCACGCCCGCCTCGATCACGCCGTTGCGCTCTACAAGCGCCAGATCGCTCCGCTCATCATCACCCTCGGCGGAGGCGGCGACCCAGCATCCGGTACCACGGAGGGAGGCGTCGGCCGCGACTACCTCCTCGCCAACGGCGTTCCTTTCGACAAGATCATTGCCGAGACCCGCTCCGTAGACACCGAGCAGCAAGTGGAGCGGCTCGCGGCGATCGCCGACGCCGACCACCTGCACCACATCGTGGTCGTATCAGACGCAACCCATCTCCTCCGCATCCGAGAGCTCTGCCGCAATGCCGGTTTGGAGGTCTATACCTCGCCGCGCGCGCCCGTCGGACGCATCTCGAATCTCGATCTTGCTGAGCGCTACATGCACGAGATGCTGAGTTACACCTCGTTGAAACTCAACCTGCACGCCAGCTGGTTCCACCGGTGGCTTGAAGACAAGAACGATCCCGACAGCTGAACTTGACCGAATCTTGAGTGCGGCATAGTCATTCCTGAGATGAGGATTGCAGTGCGGCACCGATTCAGGCGTTAGAGCGCCGCCAGACCCCACGCCACGATCGCCGCGAGCACTGTTGATCCAAAGTTCACTAGATCATTTCCCAACCACCCTCGCCGTTCAAACGTCGCGCCGAGCAGGCTATCAAACATCAAGCCGGCACACGCTGCGATAAAGATGCCTCCTGCGCTCCACGGCTGTTCGGCAAACGGACTGACGGCGACCACCATTGCTGCTGCCAGAACTCCGCACAGCGTCCCAGCAACGCTGATGCCGCCATCTGTCCCCGCTGGAACAACCCTGCCCGTCGTTATTAGAAGCGTCTTTCCGCCAAGGACCTGCCCCATCTCCGATGAAACGGTATCTGCCGTCGCCTCCGCCAGCGCCGCAACACACGAACCGAGCATGGCTGAAGACACGAACGAGCCCGCGGTTCCCGGTCGATAAGATCCACCCGCCGCCAGCATCCCTGCCACACCGAGGTTGGCCAGCACCTGCGCCGCGCGTCGGCCTCGCCTCCCCTCTGCTAATCCAACAGACTCCTTTCTAGAGCGCCCGAATCGGGTCGCGGCAAACGTGAGCACAAACAACGTGATCAACGACGGCATTGCTGTCTCTTTCCAACTGCCGCCGAACTGCTGCCGAAGCAGCACATGCAGGCACACCAGCCCACCCATCGCCGCCGCTGGTCCGGTTGCGGATTTCAGTAGCCACACCACTCCCGCAAACGTCGCACTCACGCCGCACGTCACCCAGAACCAGCGCGGCATCGGCCCGCTCCCATGCATTCGGGCAACCTCCAGTGCCGCCTTTACCACCAACACCATGCTCACTGCTCCTACCAGCAGTTCGCTTTGCATGCGGTCGCGGGTGGCAGGAATCGCCTTCTGCCGATCACGCGCTGCAGCCAAATCAATGTCGCCTCGGTGATTTACAATCATGGCTTGAGCATAGACAACACCAGCACCACCGTGGGAGAACTTTTGCAATCAGTAGAAATGTACGACGCAGCAGCGAACCAGCACACATCGCATTTGGCCGCGCAAAGCCAGCAGCAGCCAGCTAAATTCCTCAGTCGATCGGTAAGTGCAGCTGTTCTCGCGATGGGCCTGCTGTCCGCAACGGGCTGCGGCAACAACTATCGACCGGTTATCACGGCAATCAATCCCGTCGGCCCAGCGGGCCAGCCAACCAAGTACGCCATCGCTATATCCGATCCCAACCTTGGCGCGGCGAACGGCACGCTACCCGGGCTGATGACGTTCGTCGACTACTCCGGAGATACTGTAGCCGTCACCGTCGGCACCGGCATTAAGCCCTACTACCTCATTCTCAATAGCGGCGGCACTGCTGCTTACACCTTGAATGGCGACGGCACCGTCAACACTGTTGCTATCGCGACTTCAGTCATCACGAGTACGGTCACGCAAACTACGCTGCTGGCAAATCCTGCGCCAAACGCAGCCAGCATCTTCCCTCAAGGGACATACACCTACATCACCCAGCCGGGGCGTAACAACGTAGCCGAGTTGACTGGCTCTCCGCTGGCATTACAGCAGGAGCTCTCCGCTGTCGGTCCAAGTCCCATTTACATCGCAGGCGTTGCCGCCGCTCCGCGCATTTACGTTCTCAGCCCCAGTGCCGCTGCTGGTGCTGCCGGCACTGCCACGCCGATCGAGGTCGTTACCAACACGCCTGAGAGTGCGCTCCCGGTCGGCATCAATCCGGTCTACGGTGTCATGACGGCTGACGCCCGACGCGCCTTTATCCTTAACAACGGTTCGAACAATGTCAGTGTCATTGATGCCCAGAACAATCAACTCGACATCGGAGTTGCCGGCGGCACAATTCAGGATCCAAAGGCTGTCGCTCCAATCTGGGCAGACTTTGCTCCGACCCTTTCGGAGGTTGCTGTCGTTAATGCAGGAACCGGCACCACTGCCGGCAGCGTGAGCATCTTCAGCATCCCGCTCTGCTCCGCGATTGCGCAACCAACTAATCCCCTCTGCAACGTCAACAATCCGATTGATGCAGCCGGCTTTGGCACCCTCGTTGCAAATATCACGGTCGGCAAGGACCCGGTGATGATCGGCGTATTACAGGACGGCACCCAGGCTTACGTCATCAACAAGGGCGACAGTACGGTATCTGTGATCAACATGGTCACCAACACCGTCACTGCCACGATCCCCTTGCCCGCAACCCCGAGCCCAACCTTCATCGCCGTCACGACCGGCACCCCAACCGGCAAAGTCTACGTTACGTCTGCGACATCGCAGATGATGACGGTCATTCGCACCGACACGGATGCCGTTGACACCACTATTCCGCTCCAGGGCTTCGGTGTACAGGTCCGCGTTACTGCGCCATAGGTTCTGATCCGCTTCTAAGCACAAACGCCATCCCTTATCGGGATGGCGTTTATGCTTAGGGCTACTTGGGGGGCCGCTGGCCTATGGCTATCAGCCAAGCTCATGCGCCGGACAGGATGATTGGAGCAGTAGGTGTTCGCGAACCACCTTCATCCTCAATCGTGATCCCGAATGCCTTGGCAACCACGCCTTTCGGAATGGACGGCATGATCAGGCTCGCGTTGCCGCGCAGGTCCGGACGGAAGGTTCCTGCAGGTATTGGATCTTTGCCATCGGCGGGAATCAGCCAAAGTTCATACGTCTTATAAGGCTGCAGGGGATCAAGATTGCTGGCAGTGAAGATGAGCGACCCTTTCTCCGGCAGGTAGACAGTGCGGCCCTGCGGCGCAGCCTTTGTAGGCGTTTGATTCAGCGTGACGCGCATTGCATCCTGATCGGTAAGTGTCTGGATTAGAGCACGCCCTCTCTGAGCATCGGCCGCGAGCGACTGCATCTCGCTGGCCTGCTTCGCGACCGCCGCTTGCAGGTCGTCCCGCTCGTGATACAAGTTGACGACCGTAACTGTGAGTCCAGCGGCGATTGCCCAGCCTATCCAACTTACCCAGGGCAGGATCTTCGCCCCGGAAGAGGATGTCGCAACATAGTTATCATCCACCAGCAGCCTTGTTGCCAAAGGACTTCCAGCCTGCGCGTTCACAGCCTTATCCATGGGTACAATCTTTTTTTCCCGCCCGACCTGCGTCATCAACCGCTGCTTCAACGCAGCCGGGGGAGAATGTAATTCTGAAGTCATGGCCAACACCACCAGGTCTCCCCTCAACTCGGCCACGGAGTCTGAGCAGGCTTCACATTCGGTAAGATGCTGTTCAATGGCTGCCGCTTCATGCTCAGGCAGCAGGTGCATCGCATACAACGCGAGGTCTTCCGGATCGATGTGGTTGTTGACGATCATGATTGGAAGGCCTTTCTCAGCGTTAGTAGCGCGCTGCGGATTCTAGTTTTGACTGTCCCTAATGGGTCTCCGGTCATCTCGGCAATCTCGGAGTGCGTCAGTCCATCAAAAAATGCCATCTCCAACGTCTTTCTCTGCTCGGTCGGCAGCTTGTGGATCACTAGCCGGGCCTTTTCCATCATGATGTTGCGTTCCGCCTCATCGCCCAGATTGCACGGCGAAGTAAGCGCAACATCTTCTACGGAATCCATTGGGCGCCGCCGCCTGAGGGCGTCAATCGACCGGTTTCGCGAGACTACCGCCAGCCAGCCGCCGAGGGTCCCTCGTGTCGCGATGAAGCTGTCTGGATTGCGCCAGATCTGCATGAAGATTTCCTGCAGTACATCCTCCGCAGAGGACGGGTCCCGAAGAACCCGTAGGGCCACCGAGTACACCACCTTCGAATAACGGTCGTACAACGATGCCATCGCTTGCTCATCGCCCCGCTGCACCTGGGATAGAAGAAAAACATCTGCATCCATCGAGGAATGCGGCATGTTTAACAAGCCCGTATCTCTATACATAGAACGCACCTACACACATTTCAGATTGCAGTGGGATAAACACGATGTTCGAATGGTGCTTTTGTGGGCTGTAGACAACATGCTAACGCCCTCATTGTGCTAACGTCACCAACTACTGTAATCGAATCCCTGGAAGTTGAGGATTAACCAACCTTGGCCGTCTATTGCTGTGGCCTCAGGTCGTGCTGCCCCGAAGCGTTCAGGATTTTAATCAAGGGACGGTATACCTTCGATGTAGAGCTTGCGCTTTGCCAGCTTGGATATACATGTCCCCTGCTACCGCAAAATCCAGCGCCAAGGTGCGACTCGATAAGCTCCTGGTTGATCAAGGTCACGCCGCGTCGCGCGAACGTGCCCAGGCGCTCATCCTTGCCGGACGCGTGCTCGTGAACGATCAACGCATTGATAAACCGGGCACTCCCGTTGCTTCGGACGGCGCCATACGCATGCTAGGCAACGATCTTCGCTACGTCAGCCGTGGCGGCCTGAAGCTTGAAAAAGCACTCACCCACTGGGCCATCGACGTGACTGGACTAGCCTGCATCGATGTCGGTGCATCGACTGGCGGATTTACGGACTGCATGTTGCAGCACGGCGCACGCAGCGTTCTTGCCGTCGATACAGGATATGGCCAGATTGCTGAGAAGTTCCGCCACGATGCCCGTGTGACCTTGCGCGAGCGCACCAATGCAAGGCTGCTCGAGCCCGGCGAACTGGTTGCAAGTACCGTCACGGGCACACCGGTCTTCATTGCGATGGACGTCTCCTTTATCTCCGCGACACTTGTGCTTCCCGCAGTTCTCGCGGCACTCGCGCGCCCACAAGAAGCCTGGCAGGGTACCGCCGTGATCCTGGTGAAGCCGCAATTCGAAGCCGGTCGCGAGAACGTAGGCAAGGGCGGGATTGTCCGCGACCCTGCTGCCCGCATCTTCGCCATCGATCGCGTCCGCGATTGTGCCGCCGCTCTCGGAGGCACGAAGCTTGACCTGATCGACTCTCCAATCCGCGGCATGGAGGGCAATCATGAATATCTTCTCCGCGCATCCTTCGGCGGCCTGTCCACGGTCCACAAAGCATAAGTGCCGGTACACTAAACCAGATGCCCTTGGCCGCAATCATCTCAAAGCCACAGAAGCCCGAGCTTCGGACGATTCTTCCCGAACTCATTGCATGGTTGTCTGCACGCGACTACCACTATCTCGTAGATCCTGATAGCGCCTGTTATATCGACGCCGCCGACCCCATCGAACGCGAAGATATGCCGGAACATAAGCCCGATCTCGTTATCGTGCTCGGTGGTGACGGCACACTCCTCTCCGCCGCCCGCGCCTTTGCAAAAACGACTGTTCCGATCCTTAGCGTGAACCTTGGATCGCTCGGGTTCCTTACCGAAATCCCGCTTGCCGAGATGTACATGATGCTCGACGCATGGTGCGAAAACTGCGCCAGCATCGAGCTTCGCAGCATGATGCGCATCGAGCTTTTTCGTGACGGCAGACCATTTCAGAAATGGGACGCCTTGAACGACGCCGTCGTCGCCAAGGGAGCAATCGCCCGCATGGCTAACTTCACTGTTCAACTCGATGGACAGTTTGTCGCCACTTTCCGCGCCGACGGCGTCATTGTCTCAACGCCTACCGGATCCACAGCGTATTCGCTCGCCGCAAATGGACCAATCGTGATGGCAAGCGTGAACGCCATGGTCGTCACACCCATCTGCCCGCACCTGCTTACAATTCGCCCTATTGTGGTTCCTGGCGAGTCGACTATCAGCGTCCACCTCGAAGGCGTTCCAAGTCAGACCTTCCTCACCGTCGATGGCCAGGAAGCCGTTGAGATTCATCGTGGCGACAGCATCACCTGCTGCCGTTCCGAATACAGCGTCCACCTGCTTCGCCTGCGCCCGAACGGCCTCTTTAACGTGCTGCGTTCCAAGCTCAAATGGGGCTAGATCGGTAACTGCCGCTGCAAACGAATCATGCGCGAGGATGACGTCGGGTGGCAGAACACCTTGCCATGGCTTAACGCAATCTTCCTCTGGGCCAGCGCTGCCATCTCCGGGTCGTGCGTCACCATCACGATGGTGTGGCCGTAACGATGCAGTTCCCCGAGCAGGTTGGCCACAATTTTCTGGTTTGCCTGGTCTAAATTCCCTGTGGGTTCGTCGGCAAGCAGGATCGGCGGGTTGTTGATCAGCGCCCGCGCGATGCAAACACGCTGCTGCTCGCCGCCTGAAAGTTCGCTGGGCAGGTGTGAGATGCGTGAGCCTAGCCCAACCTTCTCCAGCGCCGTCTTCGCTTCTCCTTCATCCGTCATCGAGTGGAAATACTGCGCCAGCATCACGTTCTCGACTGCTGAAAGGTAAGGAATCAGGTGGAACTGCTGAAAGATAAACCCGATCTTGTCTGACCGAAAACGATCCAACTCCGTTGCGGACATCGTCGCGATATCCACGCCATCGATCTTCAACTCACCCGATGTTGGTCGGTCAAGGCAGCCAAGCAGGTTCACCAGCGTGCTCTTACCCGAACCCGACGGTCCCGTGATTGCTACCCATTCGCCCGTCTGGATGTTAAACGTCGCGGTGTCGAGCGCCCGCACCATGCTGCCGTGCCCAGCATACTCACGCGTCACGCCGTTCAGTTCGATCACCTTCGCTTCGTTCACGTTCTACTCGCCCTTCAGTAGCGCGGCTGGTTGCAGCCCACGCAGCACGCGGGCGGGGAAGAGAGCCGCCATCACCGCAATCGCCACATTCAAGAGTAGTACGAGTGGGAGCACCTGCACACGCGGCAGCGTCGCCGTCCCAAAATTTCCTTCGCTAATGGCCCATGCCAGCGCCGACCCAACAATAAATCCTGCAATGACGCCAGCAAGTGCGAGCAGCAAAGCTTCAAGCAGGAACAGCGAAATTAACTGCCTCTGCGATCCACCAAGCGCCTTCATCAAAGCGAAGTCGCGCCGACGTTCAAGCACACTTGCCGAGAGAGTCGCCAGGACCGAGACGCCCACTGTCAGCGCAATGAGCAAGACGGACGCATACATCAAAGTGTGCGTGCGATCGACAATGCGCGACTCGCCTTCGACGAGTTGCCGCACCGGCTGGACCTGCGCCCCCGGCATTGCCTGTTGTAAGCGCGCGATGGCCGCCTCGACCTTTGCCGAACCGCCGGGAACCTGAACCTCGATCACACTCGTCACCGCGCTAGTCCAAGCGGTGAACGCAGCCAACGGCATGTAGATGCGACTGTCTTCATCGCCGCCCGTCTTTAGCCTTCCTGCGCCATGCAACACCAGCAGCTTGCCGGCGAACGTAAGCTTTACGTCATGCTCATCAGCGACGAAGTTGGCAGCGCGCTGGCCGAGCAGTGCCGCGGTCGCGTCATTCGCCGCTGGCCATGCGTCTGGATTCGACGACGTGATCGACCACCAAGCATCGAGCTTTTTCACTGCTGCGAAATCTGTTCCTGAGACCACCACCGATGTACCGCGATCTGTCGTCGCGACCGCATAGCCGAAGGGAGCAACAAGGGCATCATCGCCTGCAGCTTGCTTAACCTGAACAAGTGCATCCATGGGGAGGGCAGAGGTGGTTGGTGCAGTAATGACGATGTTTGCGCCGAAGCTGCGGAACTCGTGGTGCAGCTTCGCGTCGAGATCGGCGTAGAGCGTCAGCAGTGCCGTTGCCACGCCCGCCGAGACAGTCAGCGCAACCAGTGCGGATAGACTACGTGCGCGGCGATGAACCAGAGAGCGCTTCAGCAGGTGGGCCATGTTCAGCGACCGGCTGGGCATCATGCGTCTGCCCGCAGGATTGCCGAGGGTTCCATCGATAACGCAGTCCGTATCGCCGGTGTGCTTCCCGCAATCGCCACCAGCAAAGCCAATCCCACGACCACCGGCAATAAAGCCGGAATGAGCACAGCCGACAGATGCGGCGTTATCACAGAGCCATCCGCGGAGAAGATCCGCGCCCCGAGCCAAGCTGCAAGACCCGACCCAATAAGGTATCCGCAGATCCCGGCAAGAACCGCAAGAATCCCTGTCTCTGAGTAGAAGAGCAGAGCGATTACACCCCGGCTTGCGCCGAGCGACCGCATCAGGCCAATCTCCGCACGCCGTTCGAGGATCGCCGTTGCCATTGCCGCCGAGACGGCAAACCCGGCAGCCAGTAGCGCCGCAGCAGAGATCAGCCACATCAGCCCGCTAATGCGCGAGAGCACGGTGCCTTCACTCTGTTCGACGCGCCGCACCTGCTCCGCCCGCGCACCGGGGATCGCTTCGCGAATCTGATACGCAATCGAGTTCGCATAGGGGCTGCAATACCACCGGTCATGCTGCTTCGGCGAGAGCTTGGCAGGGTCGGATTTTGCAAAGGCATCTTCAGGCTTGGTGCGGGCGGAGATTTCAACGCGAGACACGCCGTCGGCCCCGATGTAGTCATCCCCAAACACCTTTGATTGCACATAAGACAGCGTTGTGAGCACCTCATTCTCGGTTCCGTCGCCTGTCGTAACGATTCCCACTACCTTGAGAGGTGGTCTCTCAAAAGATGATGCCAAGTTCGGCAGAGTTTGGAGCGGTTTGAAACCTAGATCCGCGTCTGTCGGGAGGTGTAGGAAGCTCCCGACCGTGACACCCATCCGTTTTGCCAACGATGCTCCTATAACAGCTTCGTTGTCAGCCTTTGCATCGTTTCTAGGCCAACTTCCCTGTAACTTCCACCAAGGATGCAGTGCTGGAGCACCGGTATCGAGCGTTCCAAAGGAGTGATCAAACCAATACCCTTTGAGGGGGACGGATATATTTTCCTTATAGAGATCCCGTCCGAACCGCATCGTGCTGTCGAGCTCTGGGCTCACCCCTGTGATGTTGTTGGCCCAGAAGATTCCGTGCAGCTTCTCAAGATCGCTCTCATGCAAATAAGCCCCGCCCGTCGCTGGTTTCAGGTTCACCCCGCCCACTTTTACATCGAGCGTGTCGGCCTGTGGCGTCACCACGATGTTTGCGCCATACACCGCGAGCTCCTGGTGGATGCGGTCGCCGATGGTCGTCGCCAGCGCGAGCATGGCGGTGACGGCGGTGGTGCCAAGAAGGATCGCGACTCCGGCCAGTAGCTTGCGCCTGCGCTGGCGGCGAAAGCTTTCGAGGAGGAGTCGAAAGAACATTATTTGTTGAACACGTCAGAAAGCGCCTTGAGGTCGGCGGAGGCGATCGTGATCTGCCCCCCGGCATTGGTGGACTTGAGAGGTACGGGATTACATCCGCCGGCCTGGCCCATCGAAGCAGCATTCAGCGGCGAAGCGCACATCTTGCAGGTAATGCCTTGGCTGCCGATGTAAAAGCCCACAGGGCCGCAGATCTGGCAGGCGTCTGCGACGGAAACGATGTTGCCATCCGGCTTCTTGAAGAGCAGGAAGCGGATCTGCCGCACGCCGCCCTTGCCGTCATCCACCATCACGCCGTAGCGATGCAGCTTCTCATCATTGATCTCAGAGGCAGCAACAGTCGCCTGTTCGCCAACCAGCGTGACGTTGGTGGTCGCGCTGAGTGCCGTGGAGCTCTTGGCGTAGATGAACTCTGCCGTTGACAGAAAGATGAAGAGGAAGCTTGCACCGACGACTGCGTTCATCCATAGTTTCTCGCGGCGCGCGGCCCAGGTAACTCGCCGCTTATCTGACGCTGACGCATTCGCGTCAAGAGCCGTGGGAACGCGGCGCTTGTACTCCATCAGCATCATCAGTCCGGCAAGCGCAAGCATGGTCACGAAGAAGAAGAGATCATTGCGAACGATCGGGCCGATCAGCCGCATCTCTGCGGTGCTTGATGGCAGCACGCCATTCTCCGACAACTCGTGCAATCCGCTCACTACGAGCTGGAAGGTGACGAAATAGAGGATCACCGTGGTGACGCGGAAGAAGCGCTGCAAGTTAATCTTGACGCTGCCGCGAATGAACAGAACTCCGAAGACTACCGCTACGGCGATCCCGAGAACTGTTCCGGTGAAGCTGAGGATTTCGGTCGAGTTAAGCGACACGGCGGAGAGGATCAGCACCGTCTCAACTCCTTCTCGCAGCACCATCAGAAAGACGAAGAAGAAGAGGCCCAGCTTCGATACACCTTTGTCGTCACCGGTAAGGCTGGCAATCTTGGTCTCAATGTCGCCCTTCATACTGCGGGCGGTTTTATGCATGAACCAGATCATGCTGACCACGAAGACGGCGGCGGCGAGCATCACCCAGCCCTCGAAGATGTCTGAGTTGAACTGCATCCGCGCGATGATTGCGGCAGCGGCAGCGCTGGCGGCAACAGCCGCTCCAAGCGCCCAGAATACGGTCTTCTTCAACTCATTGCGGCCCACTTTGCTGAGGTAGGCAAAGATGATCCCGACGATGAGTGAAGCTTCCACACCTTCGCGGAGGGTAATGATAAACGCTTGTAGCATAACGACTTCTCTCGCTTCTTAACCGATATTCCTCAACGGTCGAAGATCGATTAGACATGGCGGTCCGAGCAGGTGCATACTCGTTGGCACTTTCAGCAAGTGTATGTCGGACTAAACTGGTCGTCAATCCCCGCTGAGGAGTCAGGCGCGCATGACCAATAAACCACCCTAGGGTTTTCAGGGGCACAGTTCCTGTGGCGCGGCATCAGAAGACACCAACGTGTACACATCGTCTTGCAAAGTAGGGAGTTGATGGTGCGCCCGGAAGGAGTCGAACCTCCGACCTACTGGTTCGTAGCCAGTTGCTCTATCCAACTGAGCTACGGGCGCACATTGCAGGGATGCAACTTCTCTAAGATACCGGAGATAGCTCGCTAGAGCAAACCTTCTGGCGGTCATTGCCAGGCCAGGCTGGCGAGTCTGCAACGATCGTGACGTGATGCGTGAACGTGTACCTGCCTAAGCAGCGTCTACATGCGAACACAATTCGCTTGAGTGCGAGCACTAGTTAGCCGGGCGAACACAATCTCCAGTCCGGTTTGCATTTGGGCTGGCGCGTAAACTTCACAGATGGCAATTATTGAGAGCGCGGGAATTGTGACGAGCCGCGCGAATGCTCGCGTTAAACAGCTGCGGGCAGCATTTGCAGGGCAGGCGCGGTTGAGCGGCGGGATGGTCGCAATCGAGGGCGAAAAGCTGCTTGGCGAAGCAATTCGCAGCGGGTTGGTGCTAAAGACCATATTCGTGAGTGAGCGCAGGGAGCTGCCGCGGTTCGTGCCAAAGAGTGTTGAGGTGGTGTGGCTAAGCGAGGATGTGTTTGGGAGCTTAATGGAGACGCAAACGCCGCAAGGGATTGCAGCGCTCCTGGTCCCGCCGCTGCGATCTTTGCAGGACGTTCTAGTTAGTACGCCGTTGATTCTGGTTGTTGCAGGGTTACAGGATCCAGGAAATCTGGGGACGCTGATCCGGTCAGCGGAGGCGTTTGGAGCATCCGGGGTAGTGGCGACGCCGGGGACGGTAAGCGCCTGGAACCAAAAGTCGCTACGGGCTTCAGCAGGAAGCATCTTTCGGCTGCCGGTCGTGGGTGTCACGATCGAGGAGTTGGCGGGATTGAAGGGCCGCGGAGTTGTGGTAATGGCGGCGGTAGCATGGGACACTCGGCACGCGGTCGAGGTGCACGACGCAGTGTTTGCTCAGGCAACAGCGATTTTGATCGGCAATGAAGGCGCGGGGTTGAGCGAGGAACTGCTGCGGCTGGCGGATGTTATGGTGACGATTCCCTGCCCTGGCAAGGTCGAGAGTTTGAATGCAGCAGTGGCAGGAAGTTTGCTGCTGTATGAGGCTTCGCGGCAGAGAGCGATGCGGGTGTAGAAGCATTTCCAAGCGAACGCAGATCCCTTCGCGAATGATAAGCAAGGAGCCGACGACTGCAGACATAGATGCAAGCTCCCTTCAGAAATGCCAAAACAAAGCAACGATGACTGCAACAACGGAGTGGATTCTGTTCTGCGCTGACAGAAAAGGGAGTCGGAGCTATGAGTTTGTTTGATACATCTCCAGTCAGCATGGGCGCGGTCTTGAAAACGGCGCCGCTGGCGGAGCGGATGCGACCGAGGGCGCTCGAGGAATATGTGGGGCAGGAGCATTTGCTCGGTGCGGGCAAGCCGCTGCGACTGGCTATCGAGGGCGACGATCCAACGTCGATGATCTTCTGGGGGCCGCCGGGAACGGGAAAGACAACACTGGCCAAGATCGTTGCGCAGCGGACTGAAGCAAGCTTCATCGAGTTTTCGGCAGTGTTGAGCGGGATCAAAGAGATCAAGCAGGTGATGATCGAGGCAGAGAAGGCGGCGGGGTTTGGGTCGCGCACGATCCTGTTTGTCGATGAGATTCATCGCTTCAATAAGGCGCAGCAGGACGCGTTTCTGCCGTACGTCGAGCGAGGAACGATCCGTCTGATCGGAGCAACAACGGAAAATCCTTCGTTCGAGATCAATGCGGCGCTGCTGTCGCGATGCAGGGTTTATACGCTGGTCGGGTTGAGCGAGGCGCAAGTGGTGGGGTTGTTGGAACGAGCGCTTGAAGACACGGAGCGAGGGCTTGGTGAGTCAGGTGTAAGCGCTGACGACCAAGGGTTAGCGACGATTGCGGCGTATGCGAGTGGCGATGCACGCAACGCTCTTAATGCTTTGGATGTGGCGGCGAGGCTTGCGATTGGGCGAGGTGAAGCGACGATCACCAAGGCGCTGGCTTCGGAGGCGATGCAGCGACGGATGCTGCTGTACGACAAAAAGGGCGAGCAGCACTATGACGTCATATCCGCCTTGCACAAGAGCGTGAGGAACTCGGATCCGGATGCGGCGTTGTACTGGCTGGGGCGGATGCTCGAAGCGGGTGAAGACCCGATGTATTGTGCCCGGCGGGTGGTAAGGATGGCAGTCGAGGATATCGGGCTGGCTGCACCGGAGGCGCTAAATCTTTGCCTGTCAGCGCGGGATGCGATGCACTTTCTCGGGCAGCCAGAGGGTGGATTGGCTCTGGCGCAGGCGGTGGTGTATCTGGCGCTCGCTCCCAAGTCGAATGCGGTTTATACGGCGTATGCGGCGGTGCAGGCGGACATTCAGAAGACCGCGGCGGAGCCGGTGCCACTGCACTTGAGGAACGCTCCGACGAAGCTGATGAAGGAGCTGGATTATGGGAAGGAATACCAGTATGCGCACGATGTCGAGGGGCGCGTGGCGGATATGGAGTGTCTGCCGGCAAGCTTAAAGGGGCGACGATATTACATGCCGACGGGTGAAGGGCGGGAGAAGCAATTAGCGGCAAGGATGGAGGACATTGCTCGGGTGAAGGAGGGGAAAAGAAGTGGGTAGTCCACATGAGCTGACGGGTTCGAGAGGGTGGGCCGTATGATGATGGGCTACGAGGTGAAGTCATGGGATATCCACCGCTGATTCCTTACCTGGTCGTGTCCGACGCGGCCGGAGCGATCGAGTTTTATAAGAATGCGTTTGGGGCAATTGAGCTTACTCGCCACGCAGCCGGACCTTTGGAGCAGATCAGCCATGCGCATCTGCTGGTAAATAGCGGGAGCATCATGTTGTCCGACGATTTTTCGGGAATGATGGGAGGAACTTCAGCGACGCCGGAGGCGCTGGGTGGTTCACCGGTAACGCTGCATTTGGTTTTGGCCGATGTGGATGCTTTCTGGGAGCGGGCGGTAGCTGCGGGAGCGGTCGTAAAGATGGAGTTGGCGGATCAGTTCTGGGGGGATCGGTATGGACAGCTGGTCGATCCGTACGGGCATGTCTGGTCACTGGGCCAGACGAAGGCGCAGTTGAGCGATGAGCAGATCAAGATTGCCAGTGCAGCTTACTTTGCGGGGCGGGGATAGGCTTTGATCTCTACCGAGGGTAGCTTGTTGATCTCTACATTGTGGGGACGATCGGGTACTGGTGACGCTCGACGCGGGCGAGGAGCTTACCGAGAGCGGGTGTAAGCAGGGTGCCAAGAGCGGGGAGCAGGATGATGGAGACGGCGGCCCAGAGGACAAGAGCGTGCCACTCCCAGGTCCAGAGGCTCTTGATCAGCGCGAGCGGGTGAGTGCGGGCCTCGTGGAATAGAAGCGATGGGGAGAGCGGGATAGGGCCGGTGTGGAAGACACGCGCTCCCAGGGTAAGGAATGGGACGACGAGAAGGACCTCGAACGGATACATGACGTGATTGGCGAGCTGCGACGCAGCGAGGTTGAGGCGGAAGGTGGCGGCAAGGGCGAGGCACAGAAGCGTAGTCGAGCCGAGAAGCGGGTTGATGCCGACCACAAGGCCGAGAGCAATGCTCCACGCAAGCTTCTCGGGGGTCGCTCCCATGCGGAGGAGGGCGAGGACAGGGAGAACGACGCGGCGATAAAGCAAGGTATGGGTGGGAGGCGAGGGCACGTGGACAGGATAGATTAAGGAGTGCCGCGATTGCTTCAATCGACGGCTGGAAGGTGCGAGCGCTTGGGGAAGGGCGCATCGCGCTTGGTTATTCGCTGCGCTAAAGATGACGGTAGTAACAATCGCCGGCGCACTTGCACCGAACGTTGTTGGCAAAGTTTACGTTTCAATGAGGTGGAATGAGTCGGTTGCGGGCAGTCGGGCGTGGGATCAAGCTGATTGGGTATTTCCTGGAGGCGTCGGGGGAGTTGATCGTCGACCAGCCCGAAACCCGGCAGCTTCGGGCAGAGTGGCTGCATCATTTCTGCGCTCGGGCAATGCGTGGAATGGGGATTTCTGTCTCGGTGCGGGGTACGTTTCCGGGGGGCGGGGCAGTGATTGCGAACCATCTGAGCTATCTGGACATTGTGGTGCTGGCTTCACTGCATCCGTGCGTCTTTGTGGCGAAGGCCGAGATTGCCCGGATGCCTGTACTGGGATGGATGACGACAAATTCAGGAACAGTGTACGTGGAACGGGGACGCGGCGGGTCGGCAATTCGAGCGAGCAATGCTATGAAGGAGACGATGGATGCGGGGCTGCCGGTGGTGTTCTTTCCGGAAGGAACAACCTCGAATGGCCAGGCGCTGCTGAAGTTCCACTCCGGTTTGCTGGGGCAAGCGCTTGCGGCAGAGGCTCCCATGACAGCGGCGTTTCTGCGGTACAGCCTGATCGAAACGAACGAGACGGGGAACAATGGCCCGGGAGTAGATGTATCGACCGATGTTTGTTGGGGAGACAAGCCTCTGCTGGCGCATGTGTTTGGATTTCTGGGGCTGCGTGGCGTTCATGCCGAGGTGCGGTTTGGGGACGGGCCGATTGCGTTTTCAAGCGATGGGTTGCACCGCAAGAAGGCTTCGGTAGAGGCGCAGGCAGCAGTGGCGAGGCTGGGTGGTGGGGTACCGGTGGTGGTGGAGAGCGATGCAGTTCCAGGAGCGGATTTGGTAAGGGAATAGTTTGTCTCCCACTCATCGCGAAATACAGAGACGCAATGAATGGGGCACGGATCACGCAGTCGAGTGCATGCAGTTGCACCATTTTCGATTCAACAGATGTTCATGCTGTGTAGACGTGCTGTAACAAGAGACGCCGCAGACTAGGGACGAAAGACAGATCCTGAGGTTCACGGAGAGTCGATGCTACCAGTCACTGCGTCCCCTTCCCTTCTGGAACTACCGCCTTTCGTTCTTCAAACGGCGCTGCCTTGTGAACTACAACCTCCATTCGATGTCCAGGCGCCTGCGCAGGCAGATCTTCAGCTGCAAGCGGGAGCTTATGTGGCTCGACTGGCAGTGACGGAGCACGAGCGTGACGAGACATACCGGCTGCGATTTATAGTGTTCAACCTTGAGCTGAACGAAGGCCTGGAGTCGGCTTATGTCGATGGGTACGACAAGGATCGTTTTGACGATGTGTGCGACCACCTCATCATCGAGGAGAAGGCGACCGGGGAGATTGTGGGAACGTACCGCATCCAGATGGGCGATGTGGCAGGTCGAAACCATGGCTATTACAGCGAGCAGGAGTTCTGCTTCGCTCCGTATGAGGCGATGCGGGGAGAGATCGTTGAACTGGGACGGGCGTGCATTCGGCGCGACCATCGGTCGCCCGAGGTGCTGCACCTGTTGTGGCGCGGCATTGCGAAGTACGCATTGATGAATGGTGGAAGGTACATGATGGGGTGCTGCTCCCTGACATCGCAGAACGCCGACCAGGGATATGCCGTACACAGTGCATTGAAGAACTGGATGGTCGAGCCGGAGTTGCGGACGGTGGCAAAGGGCAAATTCGTGATGCCGGAGCGCGTGATGGATATTCCCGAGACGCGGGCTCCCAAGCTGTTGCGCGCCTACTTGACAATCGGGGCCAAGATCTGCAGTGCTCCGGCGATTGACAGGGAGTTCAAAACGATTGATTTTCTGACGATCCTCGATCTGCACACACTGCACCCCAGGATGGCGAAGCGATTCCTTGAGGGCTACTGAGCCTTGAGCATGGCCCAGCTTTTCAGGAGTACGGCGCGGAGCTTGCTCCTCGTGGCGATGCTGCTGGTGGCGACGATAGATCTCTGGGTAAGGCGGCCTCGGGTGGGGGCTGAGGGCGCAGTTTGGATTCACAAGTGGTGTCGCCGAATTGTTGCGGCGATGGGGCTGAAGTTCGAGGTGACTGGGGTGCTTCCCTCTGTTGTTCATGCCCCGGTTGCAGTGGTCTCGAATCATCTAAGCTATCTGGACATTTTGCTGTTCAGTGCGGCGCGGCCGTTTGTGATGGTTGCGAAGAGCGAGGTAAAACGGTGGCCGTTGCTGGGTAGGCTTACGGCACAAGCGGGAACGGTTTATGTCGATCGAGATGGTGGGCCGTCGGCGTATGACGCTGTGAATGCCGCGATGGCGGAGGCTTATAAGAGTGGGTTGCCGGTGCTGTTCTTTCCTGAAGGGACGACGACCGATGGCACGGGTGTGTTGCCATTCCGGCGGGGATTGTTTCATTCGGTGCTGAACAATGGGGTGGAGCTGCGGACGGCTGTGATGGGGTATTCAATTGGCGCTGGCAACGGTGCGGCTAGCGCAGCCGATCACGTTTGCTGGTGGGGCGATGCTTTGTTCGGGCCGCATCTATTCAGGTGTCTGGGGCTAAAGGGAGTGAAGGCGAGGCTTTCGTTCCACGACGAAGTTGTGCAGGGTACAGATCGGTTTGCGTTGTCGGAGCGGGCGCGGGCGCGGGTAGTGCAGGGGTACTTGGGCGTACGGGAAAAGATGGGTTGCGTGCAGGAGTATGACAGCGAGAGGTTTGGTCAGCCACTTCAGGTGGGGTCAGATTCAGAGAGCTCATGTCTCAGTATTGAGAGGTAAGGGGTACGCAAACGCCATTGCGGCGGATAGCGGAATGATGGGCTGTGTCTGGCGAAGCGCGTCTCGATCTGAGTGAGTGCGCATGTTAATGCGTGTCGTCCTGCCCTACCCATCCATCGCCAAATGCTTGCCATGGCGGGTACCTGGATAGCGCGACGACCGGGGCGCGAGGATAGGCGTTTGTGATCTCACATCTCAAAATTGAGATATAGAACACTCAACGGCCGTGGTGCGTGGTTCGGAGACACTGAGCTGAGAGGTTCTAGCCTGGGGAGAAGTGGATCGCCCAATAAGGCAATTAGAAGAAACTCGAGGTGACGATTTTGGGGATGACAGCGGTGAGGAGGCTGGTGAATTGCTTCTCGGCGTTGCGACCAATTTCGAGGACGTCTTCGTGGTCGATGGCCTGGTCGATGACGCCGGCGGCCATGTTTGTCACTAGCGAGAGACCTAATACATCCAGCCCCATGTGGCGGGCGACAATGACCTCGTGGACGGTGGACATGCCGACGAGGTCGGCGCCGAGGGTGCGGAAGGCGCGGATCTCGGCGGGGGTTTCGAAGCTGGGGCCGAGGACGGCGAGGTAGACGCCTTCAGTAAGGTTGAAGCCAAGGTTGTCGGCGGCTTGCACGCTGAGGGCGCGGAGGCTTGGAGTGTAGGCGGTACTCATATCGAAAAAGCGCTGGCCAGCGGTGGAGGTACAGGCGAAGCGAGGCTCGTTGGGGCCAAGGGCCGCGTTGGTGCCGGTGAGATTGATGTGGTCGGAGAGGACGACGAGCTCGCCGGGGCGGAGGGAACTGCGGATGCCGCCGGCCGCGTTGGTGACGATGAGCGTCTTGCAGCCGAGGAGGCCGAGCACGCGAGCGGGAAAAACGACCTCTGTGATGGGGTAGCCTTCGTAGGCGTGCACTCTACCCTGCATGACGGCAACCGGAACGCCTGCGATGGTTCCGATTACGAGCTTGCCGGAGTGGCCGACTACGGTCGACTGTGGGAAGTGGGGGATATCGGCGTAGGGGATGGTGACGGCGGACTCAACTTGCGAGGCAAAGGCCCCCAGGCCCGAGCCGAGGATAATGCCGATGGCGGGTGAAATGGAGGTGAGGGTGCGGATGTGGGCTACAGCAGCGGTGGCAGGGATATATTGGTCGGGATGTTGAGGCATAGTTTGATTGACTCACATAGGAGAATACGGCCTGTGGACGACAATCGAGAGTTGCCCGCTTCCTATTCAAAGAGAGAGTAGAGTTTGGAGCGAGGTGGATGTGAGCGAAATGATGGATGCAGTATCGAGCATCCCGGAGGAATCATCGCAGGTGCTGGCTTTGGTGCGGACCGAGTCCGGTGCGTGTTTGCTGGAGCTGGCACGGCAGTCGCCGGTGCTGCTGGTGTTTCTGCGGCACTTTGGATGCTCGTTCTGCCGGATGACGATCGCGCAGATTGGCGAACTACAAGGAGAGCTAAAGACACGAGGCGTGCGACCCGTGTTTGTGCACCTGGGAACGCCGGAGATTGCGCAGGCACACTTTGACTTCTACGGATTACATGATGTGGAGCGGATTCATGATCCGGACGCCGCGATCTATCGGAGCAAGGTGTTTGGGTTGGGACAGCAGAGTCCGTGGGGGCAGCTGGCCAACCCGTTCGTATGGTTTGGGTGGCTGAAGGGCACGATCTTCAAGTATGGGATTGGGAGGATCGAGGGGGATGGATCGCAGATGCCAGGCGTTTTCTTTCTAAAGGGTTCCAACATCGTGAGGAAGTTTATGTACCGCAATATTTCGGACCAGCCAAAGTGGTTGAAGCTGGTGGGGTGAGTATCCGCTTCACATGAGAAAGGTCTTGAGCAGACTCCCTCCGGGAAGGACAAACAGAACGGCACACGGCTGCTCGATCAACACCGATGGGGGTGAAGCCGTTATTTGATGAGCATCGAGACAATGCTTGCTGACATGAGGTTGGCCATGGTGCCGGCGAGCATGGCACGCAAGCCGAGTTTCGCTAGGTCGTTGCGCCGGTTAGGAACGAGGGCGCCGATGCCGCCAATCTGCATGCCGATGGATCCGACATTGGCAAAGCCGCAAAGCGCGAAGGTGGCGATCGAGAAAGTAGATTTCGAGAGCGTGGTCTTCATGGCACCGAGCTGGGTGAAAGCGACGAACTCATTGATCATGGTGCGGGTGCCAAGCAGGTTGCCGATGGTCTTTGCTTCGTACCAGGGGATTCCGATAAGCCAGGCGATGGGGGCTCCGACCACGCCGAGAATGGCGTTGAGCGAATGCGGGAAACGGATGCCGTGATCGGTGCCGGGCATGTGGATCGTCCAGGCGAAATTTGAGATGCCGAGCATGATGGCGTTGAAGAGGCCGACCAGCGCGACGAAGCTGATCAGCATGATGGCTACGTTAAAGGCGAGTTGACCGCCGTCGATAGTGCCGCGGGCGATGGCCCCGATGAGGTTGTCTTTTTCGTGAACCTCTTCGCGAGGCATGTTGACAGTGCCTGCAGTGGCGGGAACTTCAGTCTCGGGTACAAGCATCTTTGCAACAAGGATGGTGCCGGGGGCAGTCATGATGACGGCGGAGAGGAGGTCCTGGGCATTGATACCAAAGCTGATATACGCGGCCATGATGCCTCCAGAGACGTGGGCCATGCCAGAGGTCATGATGACCATCAGCTCGGAGCGCGTGGCTCCGGCGAGGAAGGGCCGGATGGTGAGCGGGGCTTCGGTCTGGCCCATGAAGATGCTGGCGGCAACGTTGGTGGATTCGGCGCCAGAGGTTCCCATCGTCCGTTGCATGATCCATGCGACGACGCGGATCACATGCTGCATGACGCCGATGTGATACATCACAGCGAAGAAGGCGCTGACAAAGATAATGGTAGGAAGGACGGAAAATGCCAAGGTAGAGAGCGGGTCGCCGGGTGTGCCTATGCGGCCGAAGACGAGCGACGAGCCATCTGCGGAGCGGCCAAGCAGCGACGTAATGACGGTCGAAATGCTGTGCAGGATGCGTTGGCCGGCGTTCCACTTAATGACCAGGAAGGCGAAGATGATCTGCAGCCCCAGGCCCCATCCGACTGTTCGCCATCGAATTGCGCGACGGTCTGTGGAGAATGCATACGCAAGACCGAGGAAGACGATGAGTCCGAGCAGACCGGTGAAACGTGCCAAGGAGTTCTCCCTTTGAGCTCAAGTGGATGGTGGGTGTGAAGCCAGTGTAAATAAGTTGGAACATTTACGAGCAATCGGTGCTGGCCCTGTTTAGAGTGAAGCGTACACGCATCATCTACAAAGAATCTGGTTCGAGGAGAGAACGACTATGCCACTTCCAAGCGATGAGAAGTTGATTGCACTGGCTGACGACCTGCTGGCGCAGTTCGATGGGATCTTTGGGCTGCATCCGGGTTATCGCCCAGCACATGCCAAAGGTACGATGTTTACGGGCACGTTTGTTCCATCGGCAGAGGCACAGCGGTTGAGCAAGGCGCCTCATTTTGCAAATCCTTCGACCCCCGTGACGGTGCGATTTTCGGATTCCACGGGCGTTCCGGTGATTCCGGATACAGACCCGAACGCAGTTCCGCGGGGTATGGCGATCCGGTTTCATCTCGGCGAGCGGGTGCACACGGACATCGTGAGCCATTCGACTAACGGTTTTCCGACACATAGGGGCGAGGATTTTCTGGGCTTCTTAAAGGCGGTGGCATCGACTGCTCCAGGTGCGCCTTCTCCGTCGCCAATCGAATCGTTCCTGGGGGCGAATCCGACGGCACTGGCGTTTGTGCAGACTCCAAAGCCGTATGCTGTGAGTTTTGCAACGGAAAAGTATTTTGGCGTAACGGCGTATGAGTTTGTCAACGCCGCGGGAGCTTCGCAGTTTGTGCGCTACCAGATTGTGCCGGAAGGTGGGACGGAGTACCTCGACGAGGCGGCTGCGAAGGCGGCGGGGCCAGATTACCTGTTCGAGGAGATTGCGAAGCGGATTGGTGAGGGGCCGATCGCGTTCAAGGTGATGGCGCAGTTGGCTGGAGTGGGCGATGTGGTCGATGATGCGACGATCCACTGGTCGGCGGAGCGGACGATTGCAGAGTTGGGGACGGTGACTTTGACAGCTGCTGTGGCAGATAATCTGGCGGAGCAGAAGCAGATCATCTTCGATCCAATTCCGAGAGTGGAAGGAATTGAGCCTTCGGACGATCCGCTGCTGGAGTTGAGAGCGGCTATTTACTTGATAAGTGGGAGACGCAGACGGAAGGCTTGAAAGATCTAGCTGGATTTCGACTTACGTGGTGGAAGTTCGGTCTTCTCGAAAAAGTGGTTTTTCGGCCAGAGAAGACCGGCTACCATGCCTTGTTCCTGCAACTCATCGGGATCGCAACCTGAGCGTAGCGCCCAAAGTCTCCAGCGCGGTACTGCAAGCGACCACCACAGCCGCGCAAGCGCAATGGAGCCGACCATGCCAAGCAATATCCACGGGCCGTGGAGCATCATGACGCCGAGAAATCCACCCAGGACAATCAGCGAGAGAACGGGCGCGTTAACGACGAACTGACCCCAGCGAATTGCGACATAAACCGTCATCAGTTTCTCTCAGTTGAGGCGGTCAGGATCTCGCGGATGAGGACGGTGGATGCGGGTGGTTCTGGGGCAATGCGGTAAGTGGCGCGCAACATCTCGAAGGGTTCGGCAAGGAGAGATTCTGATTCGGCGAAGAGCGTGACGAGGGGCTGGCCGGGTGAGACTTTGGTACCTAGTTTGGCGTGGACTTCGATGCCGGCGTGGGCGCTGACCGGTTCGCCGGGGTTGAGACGGCCGGCGCCGAGGCGTTGGATGGCCCAACCGACTTCGCGGCAGTCCATGCTGCTGATATACCCCGCTGTTTGGGCTGCTAGAACCCG
This sequence comes from Acidobacteriaceae bacterium, assembly GCA_903642265.1. Taxonomy (GTDB): domain Bacteria; phylum Acidobacteriota; class Terriglobia; order Terriglobales; family Acidobacteriaceae; genus Edaphobacter. Next base: position 94,732 of record CAHJWN010000004.1, read on the forward strand.
GGATGCGGCTGGCTTATGAAAGGCGACAGGGTCGGCGAAGACGGAGGTGTCTCCGCTTTGGAGTTCGACCATGGCAAGCCAGGTCTTGAAGGCGGCTCCGGAGGTGAGGAGGCTGTCTGAAAGTGCGGCTCCGGCTTCGGGGGTGGAGGATTTGCCGCCTAGGTAGAGCATCCATCCGGCGAGGATGTTAGTGAGTTCGATGAGGTCGGCGGACATGGGGTGGCGGCGGTTCTGCATGATGTCTACGCACTCCCACACTTCGACCCAATTGCCAGAGAATCGGCCGAGGGGCTCGTCCATTGCGGTCATGAGGGCGACGGTGCGGGTGCCTGCGAGTTCGCCGGTTTCGACCATGAGCGAGGCGAGGTGGCGGGCGTCTTCGTACTTGGTCATGAAGGCGCCGCTGCCAGTCTTGACGTCAAGGACGAGGCCGTTGATGCCTTCGGCGAGCTTCTTGCTCATAATGCTGGCGCAGATGAGGTTGGGGGACTCGACTGTCCCGGTGTGGTCGCGAAGCGAGTATAAGACGCGGTCGGCAGGGACGAGGGCAGGCGTCTGGCCGGCCATGAAAAAGCCGCATTTGGCGATGATCTCGGCGAACTCAGACATAGACAGCTGAGTTCGGAAGCCTGGAATGGTTTCGAGCTTATCGAGGGTGCCGCCGGTGTGCCCGAGCGACCTGCCGCTGATCATGGGGACCTTAAGGCCAGCAGCGGCGACGATGGGCGCGATGAGGAGCGAGGTCTTATCGCCGACTCCGCCCGTGGAGTGCTTGTCGACGCAGAAGGAGTTCAAGAAGGATGAGTCGAAGGTCTCGCCCGAAAAGCGCATGGCGGTGGTGAGGGTGGCGAGCTCCTGCGGGTTGAGGCCGCGCTGGAAGACGGCCATGAGCCATGCCGCGATTTGGGCGTCGCTGGCCGTGTGGTCGACGACGGCGCGGACGAAGTAGTTGATTTCAACGTCAGTAAGGACGAGGCCATCGCGCTTGTGGAGGATTACGTCGACTGGGTGGATAGGCTTCTCGGGCATGATGTGCCTTTAGATGTGCTGAAACTGCTCGGACACATAACGTTCCAGCGGCGGCAAAAGGCGCATTGCCGATGCAGCATGCATGGCGCACTGAAACCGTGGCCCTGACCAAGACGGACTTTCACCGGAACGCCTTATTCATGGGGCAGGCGGAAGGCGGCAGGAAGAAGGTCGGCGAGGGTCGCCTCGGCAGGGCTTGCGCCTTCAGCGGGGTAGAAGACCCAGGTGCCGGGAGTGCTGAATTCCAGGATGGTTTGACGGCACGCTCCGCAGGGCATGGAAGCGGCGGAATTGAGGTTGGCAACGGCAACGGCGTGCAGTTTGATTTTTGGGCCGTAGAGTCCAACGGCTGTAGCAATCGCTGATTGCTCCGCGCAGGTGGTAAGGCGATAGGAGGCGTTTTCAACGTTGCAGCCGGTGACGATCTTCGGGTAGGGAGCGTCACCCACGGTGAGGAGCAGGGCAGCGCCTACGCGGAAGTGGCTGTAGGGGGAATGAGAGTTTTCTGCGGCGGCTGTAGCGCGGGCGCGGAGATCTTCGATGGTGACGGTGGTCAAGCCGCTGGGATGATCTTGCATGATGTGTGTGAGCCTAGCGACGGTGGGGAGTAAGGTCAAGCTGAGCGGAGTTCCGTGGCTACTTCGGCGGCGGCAGTGCGGGCTTCGGATTCTCTATCAGGCGGGAAGCTGATGGCGCCGACGCGGGCATGGCCTCCACCACCGTAGCGCTCGCAGATGGCAGCGATGTTGATGAGCTTGTCAGCAGGGAGTGCGGTCCAGGGGTTGGTGCCGACGGAGATCTTGGTCCGAAAGGATGACTTGCTGAGGCCGACGACGTAGGTGGCGTCGGGGTGCAGGTAGTAGGGGATGAACTTGCTGTAGCCCTCGGTGGGCTGGTCGGTGATGTCGAAGGTCAGCACGCCGCCGTTGACGGTCGCACGGTTGCGTATTAGTTCGATGGCGGCTATGTGCTGCTGCATCAGCGGACCGATGGCTTCCTGGACGAAGGGAAGTTCGATGATCTTGTCCAGCGCCGTCGAGGTGAGGAGTGGAATGAGCTTGGGAATGAGGCTGGCGTCGGGCGAGCTTTCGATGATAAGAGTCAGTTTCATGGCGGGCTCGGCGAGTTCAACGGCAGCTTGCGCGCTCTCATACCGTGCGCCGTCAACGATATTGGCCCAGTAGATGAGGTCACGAAGCGGGGCGACATCCATGCCGAAGTTAGTGGAGGCGATGTGGGCGATGAAGCCGGTGCAGGAGATGTAGTTGGGGTCGAAGAACTGGCGCATCTTCTGTGAGCCATCGAGCTGTCCGGCTTCGAAATGAAGCTGGTCGGCAGGAGTCAGGAAGGCGCTCTGGTGATGGTCGAACCACCAGGTGAGCTTCGGAGAGGCGGTGTACTTGAAGTCAACGATGGCGTTCTCAGCGCCGGCAAGCTCGTCTTCGTGCAGGATGCCATTGGCCTTATGCACGAGGCCTTGGTAGGAGAAGTCGGAAATAGAGCCGATGCACTCGCGATGGAAGCGGGTAAAGAGCGAGGCGGAGCAGGCGCCGTCGAAGCAGTGGTCGTGATAAAAGATGCGGAGGTTCAACGCGGTTCCCTTCAAGGTGCGAAGTCTCTCGTAAGTGTAACGGGCGACGTGACTGGCTGGAACTCAGCAGAGCTTGTGCGCGTATAGAGTTCGACTAGAGAGGAGAATCGCTTGGACGAGTCGAATGGGGTGAGGCAGGAAGACTGGCGGCGCGATGCGGCGCGGCAGTTGGAGTCGGTTCCGGTTGAGGTCGAGACGCCTTCTTTACAGACGCCGTCGGTCGAGACGCCTTCGGCGATGCGGTATCTGTTCTTCGGTCCCAATGGGTTGAGGCCGGGATGGGGATTGCTGATGTTCGTGATCCTGTTTGCGGTGCTGACGACTACCGCAGGAATTGTGCAGCATAAACTCGACCGAAGCCCAGTGAAGACATCGCAGCAGCTCAAGGCTGGGGCGGTAGTTCCGCAGAAGCTTGCTTCGCTGCTCGTAGGTGACGGCGGTGTCTTCGCTGTGCTTGTGCTTGCGAGCTGGATCATGAGCCGTGTTGAGCGCAGGTCGATAGGCCGGTTTGGATTTGGCGGCGGGCACAAGGTGAGGAACTTCTTCATCGGACTTCTGTCAGGGCTGGTGTTTCTTTCCGTCTTGGTAGGTGTGCTGTGGAAAGCCAGGCTGCTGGTGTTTGACGGAAGACTGCTCTTTGGAGCGGCAGCAATTAAGTATGGTGCGGCGTGGGCCGTGGGCTTCCTGTGTGTGGGACTGGCAGAGGAATATGCGCTCCGGGGGTATCTGCAGTACACGATCTCACGAGGTTTTGCTTCGCTGTACGGCATGCTCTTTGAAACGACGTACGGCGAGACGCTCGGGTTCTGGACAGCCGCGCTTGTGCTGTCTTTTCTGTTTGGGTTCGGACACGGGAGCAATCCGGGTGAATCAGCAATCGGGTTGTGGTCGGCGGGGCTGATTGGGCTCATCTTCTGCCTCACGCTGTGGAGGACAGGGTCGTTATGGTGGGCGCTGGGGTTTCATGCTGCGTGGGACTGGGCGCAATCATTCGTGTTTGGGGTGGCCGACAGCGGGACGATTGTGCAGGAACATCTATATGCGAGTCATCCAGTAGGAAGCGTGCTGCTTAGCGGCGGTTCAACCGGCCCGGAGGGAAGCGCGTTGGTTCTACCATTGCTGGCGGTAGTTAGCATCGTGGTGGTAGTGACGTTGCCAGGGCGGCGGTGGTCAATTGATGGAGAGATGACACCTCGCGTAGTCATCCTATGAAGTCGGCGCGCTTCGTCCTATGAAGCAGGGGCAACCGGAAATGGTAGAAGCGGCGTTTATGATTCGGTCATGCGTGAGGATGAGCGAGGCAAGGTTAGTGAAGCTGGTCGGCGACAGCCGGTCCGTTGGCTGTTAGGACTGGGTGTGCTGGCTTTCTTGCTGGTACTAACGGCGGTGGCGGGGTTTTTCTATGGACGGCATTGGATGCGCACTGCTCTGCGCGATAACCTGCCGGTGATCGATGGACAGGTCTCCGTGAAGGGTTTAGCAGCGGCGGTGACGGTGGCCCGGGATGCGCGTGGTGTTCCGCATATTTCTGCAGCAACGATCGATGACCTGGTGTTTGCACAGGCGTATGTGACGTCGGGCGATCGGTTGTGGCAGATGGATGCTTTGCGGAGACACGCGGCGGGAGAACTAGCAGAGGTTCTGGGGCAAAACCTCGTCGAGCATGACACGCTGCAACGGACGCTGCAGTTGCGGGCGGCGGCAGACCGCGCGCTGGCAGTGTTGCCGCCGGAGCAACTGCACTGGCTCGTGAGGTATGCGGATGGAGTAAACGCTTCGATTGCGGAGCAGAAGGCGCATTTGCCGCTGGAGTTCAAGCTGCTGCGCTATGAGCCCGCAGTATGGACCCCTCGGGATTCCCTGCTGGTAGGGCTAGCGATGTTTCAGGATCTGACGACGACGTATCCGGGAGAGCTGGATCGCGAGGCGTTGTCAGCGAAGCTGGCTCCGGAGTTGGTGGCGGACCTGTATCCGGTGGGGTCATGGCGAGACCATCCGGCGGGTCAGGCAATGGTGGATTTGACGGCTCCGCAGCCGGAGATTGAGCAGGTTCCGCTGGATGAGTCCCAGAGTGAGTTGCGGGAGAAGAGCGTACCTCAGGGGCTAAAGCCCGGTTTCGTGGCGAGCGTTTATGGCACGGCTGAAACCGTGTCCTTAACACGACGAAGGACTTTGGTAGCCGGAGAGGCACTGGGGAGCTCAGAACACCAGACGGCTGTTTCGGCCGGGGAGGCACTGAGGAGCTCCGAGCACTTAGGGGACTTGGTGCGGGCAAAGGCCGTATTAGCGGAGGTCTCGTCAAGATATGGGTGCGAAGGGTGTGCGGCGGGGTCGAATGGATGGGCGGTCGCGGGAGCAAAGACAAAGTCAGGCAAGCCGATGCTCTCGAGCGATATGCATTTGCAGCATGGGGTACCAGGAATCTGGTACATGGCCGACTTGTCTACGAGCACGGGTGCTTCTGGAGACTTCCACGTTTCGGGCGTGACACTGCCGGGCACGCCGTTCGTGATCGTTGGGCATAACCAGCATGTGGCGTGGGGCTTCACGAATCTGGGTGCGGATGTTCAGGACTTGTACGTGGAACAGACCCGGGGAGATGGCGATGCGGCAGAGTTCGCTGCGGCCGACGGGACGTGGCAGAAGGTGCTGCATCAACGCGAGGTAATTCGCGTTAAGGGTGGGGCGGATGTGGTTCTGGATGTCAGGTCAACGCAGCACGGCGGGATGGCGACGCCGGTTGTATCCGCACTTTACACGCATGAGAAACGAACGATTGCGCTGCGGTGGACAGTCTACGACCCGGCGAATGTGACTTTGCCATTTTATGAAATCAACTCTGCAAAGGATTGGACGAGCATGTGCGCCGCTGCGGCGAAGTTTGGTGGGCCAGCACAGAACATGCAGTATGCGGACGACCAGGGGCACATTGGCTACCACGCAATTGGGAAAGTGCCGGTTCGTGGGGCGATGCCGGGAACAGCGGCCGGTCCAACGGCGGTAAGCGCGGTGCCGACCGACGGACGCGACGTGAAGGGCGAGTGGGTAGGGTATATCCCGTTCGAGGCTATGCCGCAGTCGTATGATCCGGCTGCCGGTTTTGTGGCGACAGCGAATGCGCGGGTGGTGCCCAATGAGTATGCGTTTCCGGTGACGCTGGACTGGGCTGCTCCTTATCGGAATGAGCGGATCTGGAAGGTTTTGAGTGCAAAGAGCGGGCTGGCTTCGGCGGACATGCTGCAGTTACAGACGGATGTCTATTCCGATCTCGACAAGGTAGTTGCGGAGAGGCTGGCGTATGCGGTCGATCACTCAGCTAGCGTGAGCAAAGACAAGGATTCAAGCAGGTCGAAACGGCTGAAGCAGGCGGCAGACCTGATGCGGGTCTGGGATGGAACAGTCGAAGCAGGCGGTGCGGCACCGGCAATTGTGGATGCGGCGAGGTTGGCGTTGTGGCCGTTGATACTCGAGCCGCAGCTTGGCCTGAAGGCGGATGCGAAAGAAAATGCGGAGACACTGGCGCTTTATGGCTGGGATTCAAAGCAGTATGCCGAGGAGCAGATCATCGTGCATCAGCCTGCGAGATGGCTGCCGGTGAAATATGAAGACTGGAATGAATTGCTGACGGCTGCAGTGGAGAAGGGGCTTGCAGACGGAAAGGCTCCAGGCGATCTGAACAAGTGGGAGTACGGCAAGGCACATCCGGTAGATATCGAGCATCCGATTTATTCACAGTCACCGCTGATTGAGGAGGTGCTGGGGGTGAAGACAGGTACGGGGATCCAGGCGCAGAGCGGAGACACATCTACCGTAAAGCAGGTGGGCCGGAAGTTTGGGCCTTCGGAGCGGCTAACTGTTGACTTTAATGATCTGGATAGTTCGACGCTGAATGTGGTTCTGGGCGAGTCGGCAAACCCGGCAAGTGAGTGGTTTATGGACCAGTGGGATGCGTGGTATCACGGGACAACGTTTACGATGCCCTTCTCGAATGCAGCAGTACAGGCGGCAACGCGGCATACTTTGACGTTGGTGCCTTGATGGCTGATACGGTGGCAGGCCGGGTCATTTCAGTGAGCTTGAGTGGGTCGCATAGTTTCAGCAAGGCGACGGTCGAGAGGATTCGGCTGCTTGCCGGACTTGGGGTCGAGGGTGATGCGCACTGTGGTGTGCTCGTGAAGCATCGCTACCGGGTGAAGCAGGATCCTACCCAGCCAAATCTCTGCCAGGTGCATCTGCTGCAGGCGGAGTTGTTTGAGGAGCTGGCGCCGAAGGGATTCGAGATCGCTCCTGGAGAGATGGGGGAGAACGTCACGACGTACGGGGTCGATCTGCTGGGGCTGCCAACAGGAGCTTTGCTGATGATTGGCGAGAGTGTGGTGGTGGAGGTGAAGGGTCTGCGAAGTCCCTGCGTGCTGATGAATAGGTTTCGGGCAGGGTTGATGGCGGCGGTAATTGAAAAATCTGCGGCAAAGGTGACGCGGAAAGCAGGGATTATGGGAGTGGTCATCACGGGTGGAGTGGTGACGGCGGGAGATGCGATCCGAGTGGAGTTTCCCGAGAAGCCGTGGCGGGAGATGGTCTGTGTTTAGGTTTTCGCTGATGGAACATTGTCGTACCCACCTATCGTGATGATGCTGCGATCAATGGGACACATGGATATGTATT
>CAHJWN010000005.1 GCA_903642265.1 Acidobacteriaceae bacterium
TCTCGCGGTTGAGATAAGTTATCCGAATGGAACACATTATCGACGGTGTCCTCCGCTTCCAGCGGGAGGTGCACCCGAACAACACCGCGCTCTACCGCGAACTCGCCATCTCTCAATCGCCCCAGGCCATGTTCATTGGCTGCGCGGACTCCCGCATCGTTCCCGAAGTCTTCACCGGCCAGGGGCCCGGTTCGCTCTTTGTCGTCCGTAACGCCGGCAACATCATCCCGCCCAGCTCCACAATCCCTGGCGGCGTCACAGCCAGCATCGAATATGCTGTCTCGGTCCTCGGCATTCCCGACATCATCGTCTGCGGCCACTCCGGTTGCGGCGCCATGACCGCCCTGCTAAACGGCGCGCAAGCCCTTGCAAAACTCCCGAACGTCGCCCGCTGGCTCCACTATGCTGACGCGGCCCTCGCTGCCGTCAACACGGATGACGCCGTCGACTCTATCGAAGCTCGCCTGCAAGCCCTGGTCTACGAGAACGTCCTGACCCAGCTCGACAATCTACTCACCCATCCTGCCGTCGCCGATGCCATCCACAACAAGCAGCTTCGCGTTCACGGCTGGGTCTACGACATAGGATCTGGCCGCGTCGATAACTACGACGCCCGCATTCAGCAGTTTGTTCCGCTCACCGCAGAAGCATTCGCTGATGCCACTCCGCCCGTCTAGCCTTATTGTGCGTCCTTCCCAAAGCGAATCTGCGTTTGCTTGTTACATAGAACTGCCGCGCCCCGAGTGCTCCATCCGTTGCTTCCGTGTCTAGCGCGATGGGTGGGATATGAGACTTTCCTCGGCACAGTGCCGATGTGCGAGGCGGCTTTACGCGTTCCTCCGCATCAACTGCCGCGGCAGCTTCGAGCCCGTTCCCACCAGCACCCCTGCACAAATTACTGCCCAGACCACCGACCCGGCCGCGATGGCGACCACATCCCCTTGGTGGCCGCGCTCTAAATGCATCACACGCAAACACCAGACCACGCCGCCATATCCCAGCAGCGCCGCAAGCAGGGCCCGCGCCAGTTCCGCATACTCCAACCCCTGGATATGTACCAGCCGGTATCGGTGCAGCAGCACCGCCAGCGTGATCGTACTGATAGCCATACCAACGTCGGACGCCACTGCCAGGCCCGTCACGCCCATGCTCTGAAAGAGCAGTGCATACACCGGAATCGATATCAGCGTCACGCTCCACCCAGCGATCGCTGGCGTCAGCGTATTGCCTGCAGCGTAGAAGCTTCGCGAGTAGATTGCCTGTGCCGACCACATCGCAATCGACACCGCGAAGATCGTAAAGTACTTCGAAGTTTCAGCCGCATCCTCTGGACTGAACCGCCCCCCGCGAAATAGATCGATGATGGGTACAGAGAGTGCCATCATCCACGCGCCTGCGAGTAAAGCCGTCGCAAACACCCGCGACACCGAACGGTTCACCGCATTGGCAAAATCGAAGCCTCGCCCCTGCGCAAACAGAGCGGCAAAAAACGGTAGCGATGCAGCCCCCGCGGCCGACCCAAGGATCGTCATCGGCGCATTGAAGAGGCTCTTCGCAACATTCAACCGCGAGATCCCTCCTGGCACAGCCGAAGAGTAATACGCCAGTATCCACTTGTCCGCATACGTCAACGACACGCCCATCATAAGCGGCAGGCTTAGCTTCAGCCATTCGCGGAAGACCGGATGCCTCAATCCGAACACAAACCTGTAACGCCATCCGTTGCGATATGCTCCGAAAGCCGCAAACCCTGCCGGTCCAAGTACCATCCCTGCGACCACGCCATATGCCAAGGAATCGATGCCGACATATGGCGACAGCAACACACCGCCCAGGATAATCCCGGCGTTATAAACCAGCGGCCCAAACGCCTGATAGAGGAATATCTTCCGCACCAGCAGCCGCGAACCGAGAACACCGCTGGCGAAGAAGAAGAGCTGCGCCGGAAGGATAATCCGGGTCAAGTGCGTACAAAGCGCGGCGCTCTCTGCGGAAAAATCATGGAACATGATCCGCGTATAGAAGGGCGCAAAGACCTCCGCCAGCAGGATCGCGGCTCCCAGCACAACTGCTACCCCGTTCAGTACGATTAGCAGCGCGCGGTCGGCACCCGCATCATCGCCCTTCTCTCGATATCGGTTCAGGATCGGAATCAGCGAAATTGAAGCCACGCCGCCGACCAGAAAATAACTGAGCATGTCCGGCAGCAGAAACGCATTGTTGTAGGCATCCGTAAGCGGTCCCGCCCCGAAAGCGGCATTGATGTACTTCGTCCGCACCAGACCCAGCAGCCCCGAAAGGAGCGTTGACGCCATCGTGATTAGCGTCGCTGAAAACGCAGTCTGGGCCTGCGACATGCGCAGCCACGCAAACCTTCCCGGTCCGGGCTTGCTCACGACCGCCAAATCTTTCTTCTTCCCGTTATCCAAGCCTTCATTCTATCGGCCATCCACACTACGCCATACGATCTGCGACACTACGACCATCGCCATGGAAAACCATCGCCTCCGTGTCTTCCGCGAAGTCGTCGCCTGTATGAGCTTTCGCAAGGCGGCCGAGGTCCTCAATCTCAGCCAGCCTGCCATCAGCCAGCAAGTGCGCATGCTCGAAGAGGAATACGCTACGCGCCTCTTTGATCGCGAGGGCAATCACATCACTCTTACCGCTGCTGGCCGTGTTCTCCACGGCTACGCCCTTTCGGCCGCGCAGCTCATGGACGAGGCCCGCACCGCCCTCGCCTCGCTCAACCACATCGTCAGCGGAGATCTTCGACTTGGTGCTTCCACCACCATTGCCCAGTACATTCTCCCGCGCGTCCTTGGTGCCTTTCACCGCCAGCATCCGCAGGTTCGTCTGTCTCTCATCAGCGGCAACACAGAGCAAATCGTCGAAGCCGTCCTTTCGGAACGGGTCGCTCTTGGCATCATCGAAGGCCCGGCGATGCGTCGTGGGCTGCGCACCGAACCCCTTATGCGTGACCGCATGGTTCTGATCGTTGGCGCCAAGCATCCGTTGATCGCTGCGAAGGGCAGAACATCCGAGCCACCTGCCTTGCTCTCCCTCGCCGCGCTCGCCACGCTTCCGATTCTCATGCGCGAGCGCGGCTCCGGCTCCCGCCGTGTCGTCGAGCGCGCCCTTAAGCATTCAGGACTGGCGTTGAAGTCCCTCCATATCGCCCTCGAGCTCGATTCGACGGAAGCCATCGTCAGCGGCGTCGAAGCCGGCCTTGGTGCAGGCTTCGTCTCTGAAAGCGCGATTGGCAAAGAACTCCGACTCGGCACCCTGCGCGTTGCGCACGTCGAAGGCCTCGTCATCGAGCGCAACTTCAGCCTCGTCTACCGCGCCGGTCAGGATCCCATTGGCCCAGCAGGTGCCTTCCGCAGCTTCGCCCACTTTGAGTTACGCTCTTGAACGCGCTCATGCCGATAACAAAAACTTATAGCCTATCCAAAGAATCGTCTCGACACCAATGCGCTCAACGGTGTCTTCTCAGAGAGACATGATTCGCAACCTCTTTTACATCGGCATCATTCTCTCCGCCAGCGGCCTGGTGTCGCCGCCCATCGCCCTTGCCGGAGGGCTCATCTTTGGCCTCACCACCGTGCATCACTTTCACGTCGAAAGCCGCAATCTGTCAAAGTTTTTGCTCCAGGCGGCAGTCGTCTGTCTTGGCTTCGGCATGAACCTGCAGGAGGTCATCCATGCCGGCAAGTCTGGCTTCCTCTACACCGCCATCAGCATCACCTTTGCACTCTCGCTTGGCATCGCGCTTGGCAAACTGCTCAAAGTCCAGCAGACCCAGTCGCTCCTCATTGCCTTCGGAACTGCCATCTGCGGAGGCAGCGCGATCGCCGCCATCGGACCCGTCCTCGATGCCAACGAAGAAGAGATGGCTGTCTCACTTGGCACCGTCTTCGTGCTTAATTCTGTCGCGCTGCTTACCTTCCCTGCCATCGGATGGGCCATGCACCTGTCGCAAACACAATTTGGCCTGTGGGCCGCACTCGCCATCCATGACACCAGCTCGGTCGTCGGCGCAGGCGCTAAATACGGTCCTACTGCCCTCGCCGTCGGCACAACCGTAAAACTCGCCCGCGCTCTCTGGATCGTTCCACTCGCCATCGCCACGGCAAGCCTCAAGAAGAGTAAGACCCGCATCAAGTGGCCCTGGTTCATCCTCTATTTCTGCGCTGCGGCGGTGGCGGCGACGTACGTACCGCGCTATATTCCATCATCCGTGCCGCTCTTCGGAGCGCTCAACCGTCTTGGTCGCGCCGCCCTGACCGTCGTCCTCTTCCTCATCGGAACCGGCATTACCCGCACCACCTTGCGTGAGGTCGGTGTGCGACCGCTCATCCAGGGCATCACCCTCTGGATAGTCGTCGCCAGCTTGTCACTTTACGCCATCCACGTCGGCTGGATCGCCCTGTAGAGTCGTACTCTGACACCAGACGGGTTTGCGTTTAAACGCCCGGCTGGGATGGCCCGCCAGGTTCCCCAAACAGCCCCTCGGGTTCGCGATCCACCACGCTCGACCGCTTCCTTACCGCTCGAATCGACTGCACCGCCCCGGTCGGCTTCATCCCAGCCGGTTTCTGCAGCAGCGTAAGCAGGTCCTGCAAATCTTTACGCAGGCGCCTTAGCTTTCCCAGATCCGGGGCGCCATCGACACCCGGCAGCAGCGCCGGCTCCTTGCTTCTAGCCTCAGTCTTCAGAAATTGCCTGGCTCCCGGGATCGTAAAGCCCTCGTCATAGAGCAGGGTTTTGACCCGCAACGCCATCTCTACATCGCGCCGCCGATACAGCCGTTGCCCCGTTCCGCCTTTATTAGGCTTCAGCTGCGGGAACTCGCCCTCCCAGAACCGCAGCACATACGCCGGTACTTCGCACAGCTTCGCTACTTCGCCAATCCGGAAGTACAGCTTGTCCGGGATCTCACGACCACCCGTATTGCTTCGGATTGGCTGGTGCTGTGCCATTGCAAACTCCTGGAATCTGCCGCCATACTGCTCGCCGCACTGCTCCACTTGCCCATAAGTATATTCGCCATTGCTCGTCATACTTGCTTTTTCTGAACCATACCCACCAACCCGCATTTTCCCGGAACCTTCTACCAACAGCTGTCGTATCGTGTCTCATACCTTGTTCGGGAGCATTCATGCGTCTAAACCATCTCACCGTGGCAACACTCTTTGTCGTGACAGCCTTTACCTTCGGCTGCCGCGTCGAATCGAAAAAGAACGACAATGGGGACGACGTCAAGATCGCAACACCTTTCGGCGGCATGTCCGTCAAGACTGACGACTCCAGCACCGCTCAGAGCACCGGCCTGGCCACCTACCCTGGCGCGGTAGTTGTCTCCAAAAAGGACAAGGATGGCCACGGGAATGGCTCTGCGGACGTCAATATGAGCTTTGGCAGCTTTAAGCTCCGTGTCAAGGCAGTCAGCATGCGCAGTGACGACTCGCCCGACAAGGTTCTCGACTTCTACAAGAAAGGCCTTGCACACTTCGGCACCGTGATCCAATGCAAGGACCATCATCCTGTCGGGACCCCCACCCGCACCCCCGACGGCCTCGACTGCAGCGACGACGACCGTCACACCGGCCAGGTCAAGGTCTATGACGAACTTCCCGGCAAGACCGAGCTCAAGGCTGGCTCAAGACAGCACCAGCACATCGTTGGAATTGACGCTGACGGCTCCGGCACCAAGTTCGATCTGGTGGCTCTCGATCTGCCCGGCAGCTTCAGCTTCGGTAATAAAGATAAGAAGGACGACGACTCCGGAGATGACGGCAAGCAGTAGTTCTTATAGCAGTTCCCATCTCCGGCAGTTCCGATCCAAGCCTCTCGTGACGTAGGGGACCTCTTGGCGGCTTAGTTCTCCACTCAGAACATAAAAATGCTTCTTCCTTGCACTCTTTCCGTGTAGCCTGTGTCTCTCCCCGGGCTGCGGCTTATTGTGTGTCTCTACGACTGACTCTCGCCGCCATCCAGTATTGCTGTTTCATGAAACGCTTGTGGCTTTCACGGCACCATGCTGCAGAATTCTTTCGGGTGCTCGCATGCTAGGGGAGAGCGGGTCGCCCCACGCGGGAGCAACCGATGAGACAGATCGCAGGCGTTAGCGTTGTTCTTGCGGTTGCAATGGCCGCGATGCGTTTCGTATCGAGCCCACAGACCTCCGCCTCGCTGCCGATTGCGCCGCCTGCCGCGCATCGATCTACAGCAAAGAAGTCCGACGCCAAGCAGACTCTTGCTAGCGCTTACAAGGGGGGCTGCTCTGTCTTCGATGCCGATGACGCCCCCGACGAGGCGGGCAGCAAGCCCGACACAAATCGCGGCGCAGCCCAGTCCCTCATTCGCCGCTTTTTCGATCTCAAGGACCACGAGAACCTGCGTGCCAAGCCCAACGTGCGATTCGCGATCGCTCTTGCTCCGGACCCTCGTCATACCAATCTCAGCCTGATCTTTGATCGCGAGATGGTGGCCATTCAGCAGGCGGCCCAGGATCAGGGCTATAACTACAATTCCTCCTGGCTGCCCTGGCAGTCTGATTCCTCTGCTGCGTACGCGCTGCTCGAAGACCAGCAGCGTACGGAGGACGACACGGGTCGACGTGAGGCCTGCCCTGGACTCTTGGTCTTCCGCAAGAGCATTCGTGATCTCGGGCGCGACACCGACCTCGCCCACCTGCACGATGCGTATGACGAAGCATTGGTCGTGTTGGTGGTTGGCGAGCAGCCCACTGGTGGCGTCAATCAGACGCAATGGGAGAATGCGATTGCATGGCTGCATGAGAACGCTTACGTTCCGCAAAAGGGTTCGCCGCAATGGAGGCCGCTGCACATCCTTGGACCTACGTTCAGCGGCTCGCTTGTATCGCTGCAACGCGATCTCGCAACCGCAGCGCGTGCACCAGACGACGCAACGGTGTTTCCTTCTGCCAGCACGCCCGTTCGCATCTTGAGCGGCTCCGTTAGCCGGTGCTCCACCGCCTTGTGGTTTCGACACACGATGCAGATCACACGACCTACGTCTCCGACCAGCTTCGGGAGCTTTCAACAAAGTGACGAGCTCGAGATCTTCCGGTTCATGAACTACCTGAAAGAGCAGCGCACTGAGCTGAGGGATGTGGCCATCGTCTCAGAAGACGAGACCGCATATGCAAACAGCTCAGCTCCTGAGAAGGGTGACCTTTCAGCGACGACCGCACCCTGCGAGTTTGCCTATTCACAAGCAAACTCGCCGGTCAGATTATCGTTTCCGCGGGACATCTCGGCAATGCGCTCGGCTTACGAAAAAGAATCGCTATTTACTGCCGATCCCGCGCGAGGCGCACATGCCGTATTGCAGGAGAACGTTCATCTCGAAGGTGAAGCCTCTAACGTTGCTGACACCATTCCGATGTACAGCGGTTCTTTTACGCCGGTTGCAGAGGAGGCTGTTCTTTACGGACTAGTCAGCAACCTTCGTGCGCATCACGCCCGGTATATTGTGCTGCGCTGTACAAATCCACTCGATTTCCTCTTCCTTACGCGCTTCTTCCATCGCGCCTATCCCGAAGGCCGCATCGTAACGGTCGGGTCCGATCTTCTCTTTCGCCGCGAGATCGATACCACCGAGTTCCGCGGGGTACTTGCTCTCTCAAGTTATCCGCTGCTGCCGCTCGAGCAACACTGGTCGCACGTCTCCGCGCGGGCCGATGACGCACCGCCGATCCCACATACGCATCGCATTCCCGAATCGCACATGGAAGGGACATACCTGGCCGCGCGGTATCTCTTTGACAACGACGAGCCGGAGTCACCTTTTAACGGCCACGAAGATCCAGTGATTCTTCCTTTTAAGGAAAATATTCCGGACTTTGCAGATCCGTTCTGGATGCACGAACCGGGCGAAACCTTCCGAACAATCCAGGCGCCGATCTGGCTCTCGATCGTCGGCCGGGATGGATACTGGCCTGTGGCCGTCTTGAACGAGAGATCCACGCCCGACAACTGCCTGAACCGCATCGATAAAGATGAGGCGCGGCCGTGCAACCAGAGTACCCAGGAAAAGTTGGCTCCGCCTTCAGCCATGGTGCAGATCAAAGGCACTACTCCGGATGGCGTTCACGTCCACTACGATCGGGACCCCGCCAATCCTGCGCACTTCCACCGCTATCTAAGATTTTCACTTCCTCTGTCATGGGAGGTGTTCGCGGTACTTGCGACGTTTCTTCTCATCTACCAGGTGTTTGGTGTCTGGCAAGGAAACCACTTCACCTCATCCGGCCTGTTCATCATGTTCCGGCGCGTCACAACGCCATCGCAGGCAATCCTGATTGGCGTCAACACGGCGTTCGCGCTCTCGCTGTTACTGCAACTCCTTATGACAGCTCTCGAGCTTCCAAATTTCACCAGTGTCTTCAAGAACTCGACGGAGTTCGCATTCTTTACCCTTCTCTGGTTTGTCTTTCTAGGCTTCGTCTTATGGAGGTTTATCAAAGGCGACTCATCGGCGGAACACCGATTGAGCAACAACATTGCACTGGCCAGCATTGCAGCGACGCTCGGCTTTCTGATCATCTGCGCTATCTGGGTCTGGTTCGTTGACCGGCCCATTCGCGTAGCAAATGCCCTGCCGCTCTTCTTCCGCATGACGCACTTGACGCAGGGAGTTTCACCGCTCGTTCCAATCATGTTTCTGCTCCTGGGCTTCTATCTTTGGACTTGGCAGGCACTGGCCGGCAACTCGCTGCTCTGCTGCGGCGTCCCCATTCTGCCGGAACTCGATAATGCTTCGTTTCCGAAAGCACAACACCCCTGGTGGCAGTATTGGCGATCTGCCGCCTACTTGAAATTGCTCGGCCTGCCCACACGGCCTCGCCTTCAGAATGGCCCTGTGACCCTGGACAAGCTTTTTCATCGCATCAGTCACGAGGTCGGCAAGCGCATCATCAGGATCGCCAGCCCGGCTTGCGTTGACCCTGAAGTGATCGCCTTCCCTCTGCTGCTATTGATCTCTGCGCTGGTTTACCTGTTCAACATTGGCACGCCTTTGCTGGGGTTGGAGGGAAGGGCGTACGCGTGGATCGTAAATATCGCGTTGCTCGTGGCCTTTCTGCTGACCATTGCCGAGGCGGCGCGCCTGTTCTTTACATGGAAGGAGTTACAACGCCTGCTGACCGCTCTCAGTCGTCTCCGCCTGCGCCGCACCTTCGCTAAGCTGCGCGCCGTCGACAGTAATTCAATCTGGAGCGTTAGCGGCACTGTGCAGCGCATCCAGTTTCACTTCTTCGCTCAGCAGCTTGACGCCGCACAGCGTCTGGTTCAATACCCGGGTGGTGGTTTAGCAAGTGTTGCCACGGCTGCAAGGGTAGGGACTCTGTTTTCAAGAAACAGCGCCGACAAGATCAACATTGGGCCTCTTTGGGAGATGCCGGTACTCGATGAAAACGGCAACTCGCATAAGATCCGCGAAGCCTTTACCGATGCCGTGGCCGAAGTCCTCAACGACCTGATCGACCACTGGCGAATGGAGACCGCGTCGCTGAGTCTGGAGACTTCTCCAGCAGGTAATGAAAGCGAAACGGAACGCAACGTCTTCAACCTGGAACTGTCGGACGATCCAATCATCAGGACCCAGGAAGAGTTCGTCTGCTTCCACTACATTGCATTCATCCAAAATATCCTGGCCCGCATGCGCACCATGATCCTGTCGATGGTTTATCTATTCGTCTCGATCTGCCTGGCAATCTCTTTCTACCCTTTCGTGCCTCGTAACAGCATTGGAATGTGGATGCTGATCAACCTGATGTTCATCGCGGCTTCGGTGATCTACGTGTATGCCGGCATGGAGCGCGACGAGACGCTCAGCTACATTACGAATACACGGTCTGGACGGCTCAGCCCGGAGTTTTACCTGAAAACCGCAGCCTTTCTCGCCGGACCAGTGATAGGCCTCGTGACCACGCAGTTCCCCGCGATCTCCGAGTCAGTCTTGGGATGGCTGCAACCCAGTCTCGACGCTCTGAAATAGTGCACTGGCCCGAAGATATACTTGCAGGATGGCCGCACTCATCGAAGCAATTCACATCAAGCGCAAGTCCGTCTTTGAGCTTGATAACGCCCCGTATACCTGCATTGAGTCCGACATTACTACGCCCACCGCGCGCGGAGGCCAGACCCTTGTTCGCTTGAAGATGCGTAATTTGCTCACCGGGGCCGTCTTTGAGAAGACCTTTAAGGCGCAGGAGAAGTTCAAGGAGCCCGACCTCGTCCTGGTTCCCGCCTCCTATCTCTACAGCGACGGCCAGGGCTCACACTTCCTCGACCAGGAGAGCTACGAAACCCTCACCCTCACCGACGAGATGATGGGCGACTCGCTCAAACTTCTCATCGAGGGCACGCTTATCCAGCTTCACAAATTCAATGGCAATCCCATTGGCCTGCAGCTGCCCATCTTCGTTGAACTCGATGTCGCTTACACTGAGCCGTCCGCCCGCGGCGACTCCTCAAGCGGCAGCGGCACCAAGCCTGCCCGCCTCGAGACCGGCCTTGAAGTGCGCGTCCCGCTCTTCATCAAGGAAGGCGAAAAGGTCAAAATCGCTACGGAAACCAGAGATTTTGCCGGCCGCGCCTGATCCTCGCCGCCCAGGCCGAGTCTCTGACTCAGCCCTGCAGCCGGTTGACCCATCTATTCCAGCCTCAAGACCGGGTGCCACCTTAGCGACAGTAATACCGTCGCTAAGGTGGGTACAGGGGCACGAACGCAAATCTAACATCCCGATTCGGACCGAAGACACTCCCGCAGCAAGACACCGCGACGGTTGGTTCACCGACCGTCGCTCGACCGATGTCTCTTGTGCCTCGGGTCGCAGCAGATCATCTCGCCTGCGTCTGCTTTGGTCGATGAAGAGGTCGAGTCAAGAACCTTCCAGAAGTGAGCACCGGCAACTTAAAGCGCCGCGTACTGTCCTTCTTTGGGTCAACATCTGTATTTTTGCCGAAGCGCTTGCAAAAGCATCTGTTCTACATGCAACATTGACCACATGGATTCGCTGGATGAACGCAGACCGGGAGTGTTGCCGAATGGTTCCCCGAGTGCTGCGTCAGGTCTCATCCATGGCACGGGTGAGATGGCAGATTTGATCCGCACCTACCCATGGGAAACATCAATCCTCGGCCCTATCGATCGCTGGCCGTCCTCCCTGATTTGTATGTTGAACGTGGTACTCGGCTCTCCGCTCGCGGCAGCCATTTACTGGGGACCGAGCCTTATCTTTCTTGGAAACGATGAAAGTGTGCGCATGATCGGCGGCAGGCCGTCCGAAGTTCTGGCTCTTCCTGCAGAGATTCTCTGGGGTTCGGAGTGGCCAAGGATCCAGGTACGCCTGCAGGCAATCCTGGACACGGGCGAGTCGTTTCACGGACATGATGCTTGCTTTGCCCTACCGCGGGCCGGGAAATCAAACGAGATCTTCGTGAACTATTCCGTAAGTCCGATCTATCACGACGGCCTGGTGGCGGGTGTCTTTAGAAGTCTCCAGGAAACAACTGAGTCTGTCCTTGCGATGCGTGCTCTTGCTGAATCCGATGCGCGTCTCCGCATGGCGCTTTCAGCAGGGAAAAGCGTCGGGGTCTGGGACTGGCATATTCACACCAACACCGTGTTTTCCGATGAGACCGTGGCCAGCTTCTACGGGATCGATCCCATTGCGGCGGCTGCCGGAACCTCGAACCTGCTCTACGAACGCATGGTGCACAAGGACGATTTAGTTGTCCTCGGAGACGCCATCATGGCGTGCATCACGACCGGAGTTGACTTCTCCGTTGACTATCGGGTTCGTCAAACCGACGATTCCTGCCGTTGGATCCGATCCATGGGACGCTGCGTCTATGACGAGAAAGGGCATGCCCGGCGTGTTACCGGCGTAAAGCTCGACGTTACAGGCCAGAGGTCAGAGGATCCGATGGCCACGCTGCCGCGAAATCTCTTTCCCGAAGGTGAGGCAAATGCACCGCCACCTGCTGTCTCGGCGTTCATCGCTGCAACGATCAACCTGCTTACCGAATTTCCAGCAGAGATCAAGCTGCGACTGGTTCCGGGCGAGAATGCAACGCAGATCATCCTGCGTGTAGCTGAGAGCGATCTCGGAAAGCTGGTCGGCAAAGGCGGCCGTATCATCCGGTCGGTGCGAACGTTGCTCTACACCGTTGCGGCAAAGTGTCAGCACCGTTTTACGATCGATGTTGAGTCAACCACGAAGCCCTGGGATCTTCGCTAAGAAGCCTTGGGATCGCCGCTGAACTGTGCAGTTGGCAGCCAGCCCATAGAGGCTACGTTTCCGCTGCAGTTACAAGCCCGAGCGCCGAATGATCGGCGTACGAACCGGCTGGAGCCTCGCGAAGCCCTGATTGATGTGCAGGACCTCCAGACTTCCTCAAGGGGCCGCGATCGAAAAGCGCCTGCACGGTTCTATCCCGGTAGAGCCCGATATTCGGGTTTCAGCAGGGCGGTCGCCTGTGCGGAACCTTCAGTGAAAGTGAAGTGAGTTGCATCCCAGCTCAGTGGCTCATGGGTCCGCACAGCAATGCAGCCAAGTAAAAGAGTCTCGACGATCGGTGCCTGAAAGGCATAATTGGCTCGCGCCGGCGGGCCTCCTTTGCAGGCGTTGACCCATTCCATGTAGTGAGCAGCGTTTGCACCGCTGGCGCTCCCGCCTAGTTGTGGCGCTTCGGGAGAAAAGGGCTGTTCCACCGCAGACTCTTTCGGGTAAGGCGTTTCAACCTTTCCGCTGGGCAGCAGAACCCTAGAGTTCTGGCCCATGTAAGCCGTCAGGAGCTTTCCATGATCGCCATGGTAGATCACGCCTTCGCCGCCTTCGCCAATCTCTTCTTTCGCCGCAAGTTCCGGTGGACGTGCGGGCTCGATGCCACCGTCAAACCAGTTGATGCGAAGCGCGGGGCGACCGGCGGTGGCTTCGAAGTCCATATGGACGGCAGAGGCTACGGGGTAGCAGTCCGGAAAGCGATCCGTAGTGCTGGCTTCGATGCGATTTGCGGGCGGCAGATCAACAGCCCGGGTGAGCGTGTCAAAGCCGTACTCGCCCATATCGCCGAATGCTCCGCAGCCGAAGTCATACCACGCGCGCCACACAAAAGGCATATAGGCACGATTGAATGGTCGAGCAGGTGCCGGACCAAGCCACATGTCCCAGTTTAATCCAGCGGGTATCGCTTCGGCCTTGGTTGGCGTTGAGAGCCCTTGAAGCCAGAACTTTGAGGCGCGCTTGGTCCAGATGTCGATGGAACGGACCGGCCCGATCGCCCCGGAGGAGATGACCTCGTGCACCTGCTTTGAAGCAGGCAAGTTGGAGTTGAAGATGGACACCTGCGTGGCGCGGCGGGTCTCGGCCGCCACGCGTGCCATCTCGCCGCACTCCCAGACACTGTGCGCCATCGGCTTCTGGCTGTAGACATGTTTGCCCGCGCGCATGGCGGCAATTGCAATCACGGCATGCCAATGATCCGGCGTACTGACGACAACTGCATCAAGGTCCTTCTCCTTCATAAGCAGTTCACGGAAGTCTTCGTATGCCGTACAGCCGGTAGATGGCTTGCCCGATTGGCGGCTGTAGAACGCGTTCACGATGGCCCGTGCGGCTTCACGGCCGGCGGTCGGCCCAGGGTTGTTTGCGCCCCAGTTCGGATCTTCGAGAACCGTGCGGACCTTGTTGCGCAGCTCGTTCGGACCCCAATCGAGGTAGTCGCTACTCAGCCTGTTTACGTCACAAACGGCAACGATTCGAACCTGCGGCAGGCGCAGCAGATCAAGCAGGACCCGTAGCCCCTGCGATCCAGTCCCGATGCAGGCAATGGTGAGTTTATCGCTTGGAGCGATCCGCTCCGCCGAAGCTCGCAGAGACTGCAGACCAATGCCTGCTGCGGTCGCACCCATACTGTAAAGAAGTTCACGACGGTTGATCATCTGGTTCCTACCGTGGAGTCGTAATTCATAGGCAGCAAGGGTATACCGAGCAGTTCCCTTCTGTCTTTCTGTCTTTCTGTCTTCAAGATGGTTTGCGGGCATACCTTCAGCATTGAGTGAGTTAGCTTGGGCTTGCATCACTTGGGCTTGCATCCCTTGGATTTGGATCGCTGAACGCAAAATGGCGAACATGTTCCCATGGGCCGCCGAGATAGCGCCAGAGAGTCAGGCCGATGGCGTGTGGCTCGATAAGTGAGCTGACCTGGATGAGCGGCAGGGTACGGCGTGCCGTCTCAGGATCGACTTTGTTCTGGATCACAATATGGGGCCGGAGACGCTGGCGATCCTGCGGAATGAGGTCCGATTCGAACGCCCTTGAAAGTGCTGTGTGGCATGCAACAAGTTGAGCTGATTCAAAGAACACGGCGACTCCGCGACCCATCGAACGCGGGGTCGGCTTTGTGAGCCGAATCATCGGCGTGACCTCTGCCGCCTCGCCTAGTACCTGGCTAATCCGATCCTCCTCGGGCAGTTGGTGGAAGAGGGTAAGGTGTGCGGGGATCAGGTTGCGTTCAGGCGGAAAGTAGCGCATTCGCAGATCTTCATAAAATGCCTGGGCCTTTGTGTCGAGTTGTACTGTAAGAATGAGCGACTGGCCCACGGGATCTTTACTCCTGGATGTCTCTGCCGATGCCGCGAAGCGAAAGGGCCTGCCTAGAATATCTGGAAGTTCACGTCGATGTTTATCTCTACTGTGACTGGCTTACCGTTCTCCATCGCTGGCTTGAACCGGAACTGCCTCACAGCCTCAATGGCTTTTTCATCCAGACCTATGCCTAGCCCCCTGACCACACTAACGTGGGTGACGCGGCCGCTGCGATCGACCCATGGATTGATCAGCATGTCGCCGCCGATCTTCGCCTTACGCGCCTCTTCCGAGAACTCTGGTTCAATGCGGTAGATCTCAACAGGAGCAATCACGTCACCGCCAACTTGACGAACACCGCTCCCGGTGCCGCCGCCTGAACCGGAACCCACGCCACTGCGCCGCTGTATGTCACAGCAGATTTGTCTACAGATACGTGCGGACATTCATCGCAATGTAAAGTTCTGTTTACCTCAGTCCAGCAATAATCAGGGACTTTCAAAATCCTTCGACTGAGGCTTTCTGGCAATGATCCGTAAATTTCTAGCTTTATCCCTTACCTCAACGATCGTGTTGAGTGGCTGCGGCACCGGGCTCACAGGGGCACCGGTAGCGCCGCCAGCTCCGGTAATCACTCCGACCACAAGCGCACAGGTGATCAAGCATGTCGTCGTGATCTTTGGTGAGAACATCTCGTTCGACCACTATTTCGGCACTTATCCAAATGCTGCCAATCTTCCGAACAATGCGGTGAAGTTCACCCCCGCGACCGGGACGCCAGTCCCGAATAACTATGTATCGAATCCCGGGCTGCTCACCGCCAACCCAAACCTCAGCATCACGAACGGAGCCGGCGCAGCCAATCCGTACCGGCTCGATCCTGCCCAGGCAGGCACCGGAGACCAGGACCACGCCTACGGTCCGGAGCAGACAGCATTCGATGGCGGCAAGATGGACCTGTTTCCGCTCTCCGTCGGCAATGCTGACAGTGCCACTCTCGCCACCGCGACCGGCGCCTCTGCAATCTCGGCCACGACCGGCCTGACCATGGGATACTTCGACGGCAACACCGTCACTGGCCTTTGGAATTACGCGCAGCATTATTCCATGAACGATCACTCTTTCGGAACAACGTTTGGCCCGTCGACACCTGGCGCCATCAATCTTGCCTCCGGCCAGACCAACGGCGTCATCAATCCGACCAACGTGGCGTCTGCTATCGTTGCGGACGGCCAGGGCGGCTTCACCGATATCAACGATGCCGACCCAACCGGCGATCTCTGCTCCTCGACCAGCGCGAACTTCAGCATGTCCGGCAAGAACATCGGCGACCTGCTCAACACCGCCAACATCACGTGGGGGTTCTTCGAGGGCGGCTTCGACCTGACCGCCAGCAATGCGAACGGAACGACCGGATGTGGCCGTACGTCGGCATCTGTCAGCATCCCAGGCAATCCGCTGAAGGCTGACTACATACCGCACCACGAGCCTTTTCAGTATTACGCCAGCACCGCTAACCTGAACCACGTTCGTCCCTCGTCGGTAGCCGCCATCGGTACGTCGACTGACGGTGCCAACCACCAGTATGACGTGACGGACTTCAACGCCGCCCTTGCCGCCGGCAACATGCCTGCCGTCAGCTTTCTCAAGGCTCCTGGCTATCAGGACGGCCACGCCGGGTATTCGAATCCGCTCGACGAACAAACCTTTGTCGTCAACGAGATCAACGCAATCGAATCTTCCAGCTTCTGGAGCAGCACGGCCATCATCATCAACTACGACGATTCCGATGGCTGGTATGACCACCTGACCGACTTCGTCAACGGTTCGGCAACAACTGCCGATTCACTGAATGGTGCTGGCGTCTGCATCAGCGCGAGTGCTGCTGCCGCTGCCCTTCCCGGCCCGAACTCAAACGGTCTACCGGTTCAAGGCCGTTGCGGACACGGTCCGCGTCTGCCGATGCTCGTCATCTCTCCCTGGGCCAATAAAAACTATCTGGACACCACTCCTACGGACCAGGCCTCGATCATCCGCTTCGTTGAGGATACGTTCCTCTCAAGCACTCGCATCGGCAGCGGTTCGTTCGACGCGACGGCCGGGCCGATCAACAACATGTTCAACTTCACAAACGGCGCCGTCATCCCCAACCCCAACGTCGTACTGCTGAACCCGGCCACGGGTGCGGTAACCAGCGGCAACTAGCTGTTCTTTACAGGGCCGTTACATGAACGCACTAACCTGAATGCACGCTCCTCCACTGGAGCGTGCATTTTGTTTGCCTCGGCGTTCTCGCCACGGAGTTCTGTTGCCACCCACCCGCCGTCACTTTTTACAGAAGGCCGCCGCGTTCGGCTTGTTCTCTCGCCTGTCCTCAGGCCAGATGCAGCATGAAACGATGGCGCCGATCCCGGTAGCGCCCAGCAAGCCCTTGCTTCACCTGCTTGAGTTAGCACCATTCGTAGATGAGCTTGAACTCCCCAGGCGTGCGCAGGAGCATGCGAGCCATAGGCTGCGAATTGGAATGCGCGAGGTGCATGTGAAGGTGCATCGCGATGTCCCGTCCACGCGCATGTGGGTCTATTACGATCTCCTGTCGAACGACTCCAGCGAGAGCGCTCTTGCGCCATTGATCGATGCGCGCGCCAATCAGCCGCTTCAGGTTGAGTGGGTCAACCAGCTACCCAGACAACACTTTCTCCCGATCGACCACAGCCTGCACGGTTGTGGCAGAGACGTTCCGGATGTCCGCGCAATCGTGCATGTTCACGGCGCTCGCGTGCCGTCGAAATACGATGGCCATCCGGATGACTGGTTCGTGCCCGGCGAAAGCCTAACATGCCACTATCCTCTCGAGCAGGAAGCTACGGCGCTCTGGTATCACGACCACGCAATGGGTCTGAACCGATTGAACGTCTATGCCGGGCTCTTCGGCATGATGCTGGTCCGCGACAAGGAAGAAGAAGCGTTGCACCTGCCGTGCGGAAAGTTCGAAGTGCCGCTGATCTTCTACGATCGCAACTTCTTTGCCGACGGACAGTTCTACTATCCCGATTCAGGCGATCCAGAGCACCCCTGGGTCTCCGAATTTGCTGGCGATGCCATCCTCATCAATGGCAAGATTCGTCCATACTTCGCCGTTGAGCCGCGGCTTTACCGCTTTCGCATCGTGAACGCCGCGAACAGCCGATTCTTCAACGTGTCACTTTCTAATAAGCAGCCGTTCCAACAGATTGGGAGCGATCAGGGCTTGTTGCCCGCAGCGGTCGAACTAACGACGGTGACCTTTGCGCCGGGCGAGAGGCTCGATCTGCTGGTCGACTTCAGCAGGGCAAGTGGGCAAACCGTTCATCTTCGCAACGGGGCATTCGACATACTGCAATTCCGGGTTGGCAATACGTCAGCACCGGTGCCCGCGAACGAAGTTCAGAAGAAGATCCGGACCATTCAGCGCATCCCTGAATCAAGCGCCATCGCCACGCGAACCATCACGTTGAACGAGTATCAGGACAAAGTGGGCAACTCGATGGAGATGCTGCTCAACCGCAAGCACTGGCATGAACCAACAACCGAAAAGCCCAGATTGAACACAATCGAGATTTGGGAGTTTGTGAACCTTACCGAGGACGTGCATCCGATGCACCTACACCTGGTGCGCTTCCAATTACTTGACCGGCGCGTCTTCGAGCCATTTGACTACCTGATGCATAAGCAACTGAAGTTCATCTCTGCAGCAGAGCCGCCAAAGGCGAATGAACTCGGTTGGAAGGATGTGATTCAGTGTCCGCCAGGAATGATTACGCGCATCATCGTGAAGTTCGAGGGCTATACGGGCGAGTACCTGTACCACTGTCACATTCTCGAACATGAGGCAAATGACATGATGCGGCCTTTCGAGGTCATCGCCTAAACAGCTTCGCGCTGGCCGCTTCGCCAGCTTTTGTAAGCGGCATCAAGAATGCGCATATTCGCAACGCCATCCTCGACCGTAGCGGCGAACGGTGTTCCATTGTGAACCGCAGCGGCAAAATCGTCGAGCATCAAGACATAGCCGTCGCTGTTGTCGATCGCAACCGTTGAGACAATTTCGCCGGACCTGCGGTGGACGACATCGACCGGCCGGTCGACACTGAAACCATTCTCTGCCGTCAATACGCCATCACTTCCCGTTACCTCGAGCAGCGTGCGATAGGGCGAGCGGGCGTTAGCGACAACGCTTGCGAACACGTCCCCAGTCATCTCAAGCTGCATGGCGGCGTAGGCTTCAACGTCGCCTGAGAACTCATCCTTCGCTGCAAGGGTGCAAATGTTTTCAACTTCGGTTTTGAGAATGTAGCGAAGGGCGTCGATGGAGTGCACACCGACGTCGCCGATAGGACCGCCGCAGGCAAGGTTGCCATCCGTTATCCACTTGCGGGTGGCGTTCTGTGCGGCATAGCAGAAGTGCGCCTGCGCAAGCTGCGGCTTGCCAATGAGACCGGAGGCGATCTGATCGCGGAGATAGTCAACGCTGCGGTTGTAGCGGAAGTTCTGCGCCACGCCGAAGACGACGCCGGCAGCTTTTGCGGCAGCTGCAATCTGCTCGGCTTCTGCTGTATTCATCGCCAGTGGCTTCTCGCAAAGCACGGCCTTGCCATGGCTGATTGCAAGAAGAGCATCTGCGAGATGCAAGGCATCTGGCGAGGTGATGAAGACAGCATCGATCTCTGCAGAGGCGCAAAGGTCTTCGCGCGATGCAAAGCAATGCGGGATGTTATGAGTGGCACAATTCTCCGCAGCCGTCACCTGGTTGCGTCGCCACATGCCGGCAAGCGTTGTGGCCTGGGAGCGTTCAAATGCAGGAAGAAGCCGGCGGACTGCATGCAGGCCAAAGCCAAGGATCGCAAAGCGAAGAGGAGACTGACTCATAGGACCTCAGAGCGAAGGAAATGGACAGTTACTTCGCTTCGTTCTTGAAGATTTGCTCTGCAAAGTAGTTCACTACCTTAGCCTGGTCCCGCAGCATTTCGAAGTAGGCATTCTTCAACAACTGGGAGCGGTCATTATGCAGCTGCTGGCGTATCGCCTGCTGAACGATCGGATCGCTAAGGTCTTTCTGTCCCGGCGGTTCTTTCGATACCAGCTTGTAAATGGAATAGCCTGCGGGCTTCTTGGTCTGCACGTCGAGCATCGGCAGAATATCGGTGGTCTCACCCGGCTTCAACTTGGTCACGGCAGCGTATACGTTGGGGTCGGCATGCATTTGGGACTCGGTAATGAAGCCCATGTCGCCGCCGCTCGAAGCGGTCTCAACGCGCTCGGAGAAATTCATCGCGAGCGTTCCAAAATCCTCTCCGCTGTCGAGCCTCGTCTTCAAAGCCTGGATCTTTTTTCTTGCCTCTACATCGGTAGTCGCCTTGCTGCCCTGTAGATTGCCCGCCTGCTCTGCCGGTGTGCTCGTTACCTGGATTTGCGCCAGCCGATACTGCGGCTCGCCAAGGTTATAGTCCGCTTTGTGCTGATTGTAATAAGCCTGGATATCAGCATCGGAAACAGTGATCTTGGAGTTGATTTCTTTGTTGAGCAGCTTGTTAACCGTCAGGTTACGGCGAATGTCATGCTTCACGTCGTCCAACGTGAGATTTTCCGCTTTCATGTGCTCCTGAAACTGCTCTTCGGTCACAGGCGCCTTCATCTCGGCAAGCTTGGCGTCGACCTCTTCGTTGGTCGCGGTCAGGTTCATCTTCGCTGCGCGCTGCTCAACGATCTCGTTATAGACCAGGTCGCCGACGACCTTGAGCCGCTGAAGATCGGCCTGCTCATTCGAAAGCTGAACCTGCTGCTGTTGCTGCTGGCCCATCTGGGCGGAGTAGGCCTTGTAGCCCTTCTCGACCTCATCGCGCAGGATTGGTTTACCGTTCACGGTTGCTGCAACGTCGGCACCAGGCTGACGGTTGCAACCAGCCAGCGGCATCAGAGCGCAGAACAGGCCGCAGAACAAACCGCAGGACAGAGCTGTACCAAATGGAACGATGGCGCGGGTGCGTCGGTCGTAAGTGTTGCGTCTTGCGGGGGCCGCTGATGCCATCATGATTGGTTCATCTCTTCCACGCTTCGTTGCGCTAATTACCTGGCTTTGCACTCGTTGCCGAAGCAGCATCTGCGGGTTGAAACGGCGGCGGAGGGTTCTTCCCGGCCGCAATCAGTGCGCCATCGATCATGCTGTACAGATATTCGAGAGGCTGCGCGCCCTCGATCTTTTCGCCATTCACAAAAAGAGCCGGCGTGGCCTCGACGCCTAATGCTTCCGCCTCTTTCATCGACTGCTTGATGACAGAGGCATCCTGTTTCACCAGGCATGCAGTCAGCTTTGTCTCATCGACGCCTTGTTTTTTCCCTTCATCGCGGGCAAGGCCATCGAGCATTTCGTTGGCTTTGGCCACCGTCTTCTCCGTGCCGCCAATCTCATTTGCGTGGACATGGATGTAATCGATCAAATTCCAATAGCCGGTGCCGCTTTGTGAGCCGACGCAATTGCTGTCGATCGCAGCGCGCAACGCCCAGGGATGCTGGTCGAGAGGGAAGTCGCGATAGACGATGCGGACCTGGCCTTTATAGCGGTCGAGCACAGCAGGAAACAGTTGCGCATTGCTCTTCGCGCAGAATGGGCACTCGAGATCGTCAAAGACAACGATCAGCACCGGTGCATTCTCGGCGCCTCCACGTGCGGGACGGCCTGCGCCAGAGACAACGCTCTTGGGATCTTTGCTGATGTCGTACTTGGTGAACTGTGCAAGCGTTTCACCATCTTTGGAAATGAGAAATGGAAGGGGTTTGCTGGTCTTGCCAGCAGCGCTGAATTCAACAGTCACTTCGTCAAAGCCGGGCACATCACTCTTGCTGATGGAACCGATATGGAACGTGTAGTTGTATGGCACGTCCGACTTAGACCGGATCAACACCTCGATACGTCGCGCCATGTCAGGTGAGATGGAGCCGCCCTCACGGAGCGACGTGGCAGCAGGCGAAGCACTGGAAGGCCCGGAAGGCGACTGCGCGTGACAGCCCAGAGCAGCCAGCGCCAGAGCAAAAACAACGGATCTAAATGGCGTTACGACAGTCGACACAATAGCTGATTATCTCACGATGGTGATACTTTCCCGGTCTGCTCGAGGCCACCGGCAGGCTCTAAGTCCGGCTTAGAAGAGGCGCTCCGCACGCCGAAGGTTTCCGGCCGTCCCGATGTTTGCGAGCGTGAAGTTGAAGCGGTAGGCGTTCTCATTTCGCACCGAGCCCAGTTCGTACTTGCGATACTCAACACTGAACCCGCAGCAGTTCCAGTTGTACGAGGTCTGCAGGGAGCCATATTGCACCGTTCCCAGGTTCAGGTCTAATCCTGCATTTGCGGCCACGCTCAAACCTGCTTTTGAAGGCATGCCATAGCCGCCAAGCACACGCATCTGGCTAAAGTCGGTGGTCGAGGACGGCAAGCCATCAGTCTCGAAGCGGCCTGGGGCGTGCAGACCGGCGTAGCTGAACCCGGCAAACACATTGCCTTGGTGGACGTCGGCAAAGATGTTGCTCATCGTGAACTTGTCCTGTTTCGCGTCGTAGTCAAAATCCCATTCCACGTCGAATTGCTCTGACGGCCGCACGCGCAGACGGGAGATGATCGGTGAAGCACTGCGCGGCCCCGTTAGAAATGCAATGCCGGTAAACGACAGCGTTGTATCAAGGATGTTTCTTCGCCCCTCGAGGACCGCATCGCTGAAGTTTTCGTTGAAAAACACCTTCTGCGCAAGTCGCCAGCTAAAGAACTCCCTTGAACTGCAGCGCAGCGGCGTAACTTTGCCGTTGGGGGTGTCGTCCGGTGCAATGTCATCGCTGCTTTCGGCAACTTCGGCAATCTTGCAGGGCCGTGGCTTGCGGGGATGAACAAAGAGCCGCTGCGTGACACCGTACTCAATCTCGTTTGTATTCGAGGCGATGTCCAGGTCATCGAAACGCAGAATGGCGGCAAAGTTGCCGATACCGCCCACATACCGGTAAGTCATTGCAGGCTCAATCGCGTGTTTTACCTCACTGCCAAAGACCCGACGGATCAGGGGCGAGTCGAAGGTGCGTTCGAGTACAGGCGGCCGGATGTCGACACTCGCCTCGAAGTCGCTGCGACTGAATCCCGTAGAAGATTCGACCGGCGTGCCACCAGCAAGAAATGGAGTCTGCCGGCTGTGACTGTAGAGCGTCTCGCGCAACCCAATAGACGGACGGATATGCAAACCGGCGAATTCGAGCGGAGCGGCCAGCTCCGGATGTATATCGATGCGGCCGACACCGCTCGTGGTGAAGGATGGTTGGGTCCGCTTGAGTCCGCCAATGGAGCTGTCGAGGCTCCACACCAGGTGCGTTCCCGCAAGCCAATGGTCAGTCGTGGTCAGCGTGAGGTCTGGAATATGGAAGACCGTTACCTGCGAGTTCGAGACCGGACTGCTTGCCGCTATCTGCGCATCGGTCTGTGGAGCCGGCTTCAGACCCTCATACCTGTCGACGCGCAGAGCGGCGGAGTACCCATTTGCGTTACGCACGCCATAGAAGTAGGAAAGGATGTCCGTTGAAACAGCCTGATTGAAGTTGTCGGTGAAGGCCTCACGGTAGATGTAGGAACTTAGATATTCGGCATCGGCCACGAACCGAACAGACGCTGCACCGGTCCTGTCTTGCGCAAGATCGTATCGCGCCTTCAAGGTGACATCCTGACCACCCTGGTTTGTATAGACACCGCCAGACGGCGTGTAGCCGTGGTCCTGCAGTGCGCTGAAATGGCCAGTTACGAAGTTCTGCCCAAGACCGCGATAGTGGAAGGTGCCGGATTCTGAAAACCCACGTGCTGAGTAGTAGATCGATCCTAGGGTGAGGTCCATGCTGCGGTTCAGGACGAAGTAGACTTCCTCGCCGAAGGTGACGCCCTTGCTCGATGAGTCGCCCAGAACGGGGATGAGCAAGCCACTCTGCCGATCTTCCGGATCGACCGGGTGTGTCACATAGGGAAGAAACAGCAAGGGCACATTCAACAGATGAAATACGCTGTTCTTCGCGCGTGCCTTTTCACTGTCAATTGAGAACAATGCTGCATTGAGCAGCCAGTCCGGCTTCGGCAACTGACAGGAGGTAACGCTGCCGTCGATCACGTCATACTCCTGCGGCCCCTTCTTGATGACGATCCTGCCTGTGAAAAGGAATGGGTTGCCGTTGTCATAGACGACGCGCGTAGGGTTTGACTTGCTGGAGATACCGCGCTTCAGCCCGACGGAACCGCTTACGTCGTAGAAGGTTCCAGTCTGCGACTTTACGTTCAAGTTGCCGTGGCTGGCAGTGATCAACTCGTTGTTCGAGCCGCCGCTTACGACGAGATGGCCCCTGGCGGTGACTTCGCCTGTCTCCGAGTCGTACTCGATATGGTCGGCGCGGATAGTGCGGTCGCCATAGGTGATCACGACATCGTTGTCGAGCGTATAGAGGGTGCCAACACGGGTCTGAGGATTGGTCGACTCAATGACGACCTCTGTGCCTTGCGGCTTACTTTCAACCATTTCGGCCGCCGGATAAGGAAGCGGCGCCTGTGCATTGTCTTGAATTTCAGAGGGGTCAGCAAGCGAATCTGCAGAGACTGTTCCCACTGCAGCATGCGGGGGTAACGGATTCGACAACTCCTGCGCCGTCAGCAGGCGATGATTCACCGCGAACAGCGTGATACTTATGAAGAAGAGACTGATACGAAGTGGCGGAACTTTGAAGGCCATCTGGTTTAGAGGCTAACTGATTTGCACCACCACCGGGTCAGGACTGGAGCACAATGAGGGCGGCAGAACGTCAACTCGAACACCTGGACTTCCCTGAAGATGACTTGAGTGCAGGGCAGGATTCCATCACGGCGTTGAAGCGGCAGGTAGCTGAAAGGCTTGCAGCGCATCGCTCGCGCCGCGGCCAGCAGGGTACTGCCAGTGTCGTGCCTGTTGCCGAGCCGAAGCCGGCGAAGTCAAACCGCATTGCGGCGGCGGTTGCAGAACGCTACGCCCAAACACAAAGCTATCGCGAATTTCTCGCAGCCGAAGCAGAGCGCGCCATTGGAGCAGCTCACGCGGCCGCTGAGATCGCCGCTCGTAATGCAGAAGCCATAACGGTGGCACAGCAAAGGCTTCTTGCAGAACTTGACCAGTGGGCTGAGCCGGAACCTCAGTCCGTTGACAAGCACCTTGCCCAACGCGCGAGTCAGATTGAGGGCCTTGCGAGCACTCTTGCAAATGCGCCAGAGCAGGCCGCCCCGGAATGGTCTGATGCACCCCTGCAAGTCACTCACCCCATCGCAGGAGCCACCGTGCGGCTCTACCAGGATGTTGGTGTTCGTCAACCTTCATCGCCCAGAGGGCACGCGGACCACGCCGGACATGCAGATCCAGCCTTCGACGAAGAAGAAAACTATCTTCTTGATGACGAGATCGCGTTCCGGCAGACACCAGTATTTGCAGAGCCGGCCGGTCCGACCGTCCCGATACCAGCCAACCTGATCGAGTTTCCACGCCAGCTTGTAGCTCCCCGCAAGGCCCGGCCGCGCATCGCCGAGGGCCCGCTGCGCGAGGATGCCGACGCTGCTCCCGAAGCGGCACAGTTGCGCATCTTTGAAGTACAGGCTGACCAGATTGCAACAGCGGCCGTCGTGGGCGTCGAGACTGTCGTTCCGGAGTGGTCGACCATCCACCTTGATGCCTCGCCAGTCGCGGCCATCCCGGACGATCGGCCGGAGTTACAGGCCCTGCTGCCGCTCGAAACCGCTTCACTCAACCTTCGCTTTATGGCCGCGGCGGTCGATGGCTGCATCCTGGCAGCCGCAGCAATCGGCGTGATCTCTGCCTTTGTGCTGCGGGTTGCTGAACTGCCCTCCCTGCCACTTGCGGCAATCGGAATAGGCGCAACGCTTCTTATCCTCTTTGTCCTGTACCAGCTGCTATTCTTTACCTTTTCAAACGCGACGCCGGGTATGCGCTATGCGCGTATCGGCCTTTGTACCTTCGCGGACGAGAATCCTACCCGGGCCCAGATGCGGCATCGTACGTGGGCCATCCTGCTGTCCGCCTGCCCGCTTGGCATTGGATTCATGTGGGCGTTGCTGGACGACGACCGGCTAAGCTGGCACGACCGCATCTCGCGCATGTACCAGCGCGGCTACTAGCAGCCTACGCGACCCTGCATATCACACACTTCAGATAGTTCGTCTCAGGCAGTGTAACGATCGATGGATGATCGGGAGCGGCACCGCGCGTCTCAAGTATCTGAACGCGACGCTTTGCATCAGAAGCCGCCGAGCCGATCGCATCCATGAATTCGATGAGTGGGACGTGGTGTGAACAGGAGCAGGTGACCAGGATCCCGCCAGGGCGAAGCATCTTCAACGCTCGCAGATTGAGTTCTTTGTAGCCACGCATTGCACCCTCGGCGGCGCGTTTCGTCTTGGCGAACGCGGGCGGATCGAGCACGATGGTATCGAAGCGCTCATGCGACGCTTCAAACTCGCGGAGGAGCTCAAAGGCATCGGCTTCGACCCAGTCGACAGATGCGCGCAGGTCTGAGTTCAGCGCCAGGTTACGGTCGGCCACTTCAAGTGCAGAGCGGCTCGCGTCGATGCCGGTGACCTGTTCGCAAGATTGAGCAAGATGCAGCGCGAAGCCGCCCTGGTAGGTGCAGACATCGAGCGCTCTGCCATGAGCGTAGATCGCAGCGGCGGCGTAGTTGCGTTGTTGATCGAGAAAGGCACCCGTCTTCTGCCCGGCTCCAGCATCGAAGTGGAATTGCAGGCCGTTGATGGTGAATTGCGTCTCCAGGATATTGATCTGCGTCTCCGGATCGGCCGCACCCGTAGCCCGTGCGTAAAGAGGTGTGGCCGATGGCGGACCCAGTTGCTCAAGCTCGCGAATCTTTGCATCAGGCCGCTCGACGATCGCTCGCAAATCAAACTGCTCCAGCAAGATCGCCCGCAGAGCGTGGCGCACATCATCCTGCGCTGTGCCTTGGGTGAGCAATTGCAGCACAACGAGGTCGTTGTAGCGGTCAGCAACTATCCCGGGAAGATTGTCTGCCTCGCTGAAGATGAGCCGGCATGCATTGCTTTCCAGGGAACGCGGTGAGAGCTCCCTTCGAAGTGCCAGTGCGGCTACAACACGTTCACGAAGCTGTTCCAGGTAAGCCGAACGAGAGAGCGATGGCGTTTCCGAGACGAGGCGAAGGGCTATCTGCGAGGAAGAGCTATAAAGCGCCGTTCCGAGCGGAAAGCCTCGGGTGTCCATCACGGTTGCAAGGACACCGCCCGGAACCTCGGCAGCGCCCTCGGCGGGAATCAGCTCCTGAAGGTCCGAGCGGTATACCCACAGATGACCAGCGCGCAGGCGGTCGGCCGCGCGGCGCGAGATCACGGCGCCCGGGCCAGACTCCTGAGGACCGCCGGCCTGCGGCGAATGTCCTGTTGTAGCGCTCTTCATCTCCTTATGGTCGCATGCTGGAGCGTTACAGCCGAGAAACTAGAATAGAGACGTGACCGACCACGCCAGCGCCAACTCCAGCAGTCTTCAGCAAACCGATGTGC
Organism: Acidobacteriaceae bacterium; assembly: GCA_903642265.1. Lineage (GTDB taxonomy): Bacteria > Acidobacteriota > Terriglobia > Terriglobales > Acidobacteriaceae > Edaphobacter. The sequence continues at coordinate 27,234 of CAHJWN010000005.1, forward strand.
TCGTTCTGGGCGCAGGCGCGGCGGGTTTGACGTGCGCCTTTGAGGCGGGGCAACGTGGACGCAGCGTAACCGTTCTGGATCATGCCGATAAAGTCGGCAAAAAGATCCTGATCTCCGGCGGTGGCCGATGTAACTTCACCAATCTGCATACACGAGCGGAAAACTTCCTCTCCGACAACCCGCACTTTGCCCGGTCGGCGCTGGCCCGCTTTACACCCGCCGACATGGTTGCACTGGTCGAAAAGCACGGCATCGCGTATCACGAGAAGACATTGGGTCAGCTCTTCTGTGATCGCTCTGCATCGGAAATCGTGGCCATGCTGGAACGCGAATGCGCGGAGGCGAGGGTCAACATACTGACCGGGACGCGCGTGATCTCCGTAGCTCCTTATGACGAGTCAGGTCGCCGTTTTCGCGTAGAAACATCGCGAGGAACCTTCCTGTCGCGATCGCTGGTGGTCGCAACCGGCGGGCTGTCTATACCAAAGATGGGCGCTACGGCGCTGGGGTACGACATTGCCAAGCAGTTCGGACTTAGAATCGTGCCTTGCCGCCCAGGGTTGGTGCCACTGGTTCTTGACGGAAAAGACCTGGAACGATGGAGCGATCTTTCCGGACTCTCCGCCGAAGTTGTTGTGCGGAGCGCAACCAGAAAGTTGAAGACAAGCTTTCGCGAGAAGATGCTGATCACGCATCGTGGTCTCAGCGGTCCGGCAATCCTGCAGATATCCTCCTTCTGGACCTCTGACGAGGCAATTGAGCTCGACCTTGCGCCGGACCAGAATATCTTTGCTTCCCTGATGCAATCCAATTCGACACGCAACGCAACATCGGCGGTGAGTGCACTGCGCAGCGTCTTGCCGGCGCGCATGGCGGAACGCTGGATGACCCTGAACCTGCCTGTGAGCTGGACAAACGCCTCGCTCAATGCGGTCGAGCAGAAGATCCATGCGTGGAAGCTGAAGCCTGCAGGCACGGAGGGCTACGCAAAGGCGGAGGTGACGGCGGGGGGCGTAGATACGCGCGAACTCGATGCAAAGACGATGGAGAGCCGCCAGGTGCCTGGGCTCAGCTTTATCGGCGAGGTCGTCGACGTGACGGGCTGGCTGGGCGGATACAACTTTCAATGGGCGTGGGCATCAGGAGTCTGTGCGGGCCGGGCAGTGTAAGCCAATCTACTTAACGACGAGTGTGACCGCTACCGAACGTGTCAAGCCTGCGCTGGTTGCGGAGACTGTGATGATGTAGCTTCCGTTCGGTGTGAGCGGGGATGGTGGCCCGGTGCCGGACCCTCCGCCGCCACCCGGAATGATGCGGCCCGATCCGCACCCGATGCTGCTGAAAAGGCTCGCCGTCAGTATCAGGCTTAGCAGCGCGCGAAGTGCGGTAGGCCTCGAGCGAAGCAGCGACATTCGAGAGACCAGGAAGCCCAGCGGCAGGAGTGTTGCCCACCACTCGCGGTGAGAGTGACTCGGGACGGGTAGGGACGCGTTGGTGGAGACGCCTGTCTCAACGGTAGCGGCAATCGTTGCCGTTCCGCCCAACGGAACACTGGAAGGAACCACGGTGCATGTTGCGTTGGCCGGTGCACCGATGCATGTGAGTGCCGCTGTGCCGGGAGTGCCCGCGACAGAACTAAGAAGGAGTGGATAAACCGCCGATGCTCCGCTGGCTACGGTGACGCTGGATGCGCCGTTCGCCATAAGAGTGAAGTCAATGCCGACTCCCGTGAGGTTCACCGTCTGAGGTGACCCGGTCGCGTCGTCCATAACGGCGAGAGTGCCGGTGCGGGTACCGGCGACAGTCGGCGCAAAGACAGCCTGGATGGTGCACGACGATCCGGACGGAACGCTCTGCTGGCAACTGTTCAGGGTGCCAGGAAGCATAAAGTCGCCGGTGACTGTGATCCCGCCAATAACCAGTGGTGATCCCCCTGAATTGGACAGCGTAACAGTCTGGGCTGCGGAGAGTTGCGCGACTCCGGTGGCGGCAAAGGTCAAGCCCGCTGCAGGCGTAAGCGAGACGCCGGGCGCTGGAAGTCCGCTGCCGGTGAGAGCAACAGTCTGCGAGCGAAACTGGTCGGACACCGTGAGGAGGCCGGTGGAGGCACCGATTGTTGCAGGATTGAAGGCGACCGCGATAGCGCAGCTTGCGTGGCCGGCCAAACTCGGTCCGCAGTGGTTGTTTGCCGTAAAGCTGCCTGCACTGACCTGCACGGCAATCAGCGTAAGTGCGTTGTCGCCAGCGTTTGTGAGCGTCACCGCCTGTGTAGCACTCGTCGTGCTTACCTGCTGAGGTGCGAAGGTTAGCGATTGCGGGGTGAGAACGTCGGTAGCTGTACCAGCGCCGATGCCAGTCAGAGTGGCTGTCTGGGTGCCAGCTGAATCGGTAATCGAGAGTACGCCGCTGCGGACGCCTGACGTGGTTGGACTGAACACAATGGCCACGGTGCAACCGGTTGATCCGGGAAGTGAGATTCCACAGGTGTCAGCCTGGATTGTGAAGTCGCCCGAGATGGTGGGTTGCTGCAGCATAGCCGCAACTCCGCCCGTGTTTGAAATGGTTACATTTAGCGGTGGAGAACTGGACGCACCCAAGGTTACGGTGCCAAACGATGCGCTCACGGGATCAAGCACGATGGATGCGAGCGCTTCGCCCATGCCGGTGATCGCGACCGTGGCTTGGAGCGCAGTATTGCCACCGGAAGTGCTCCCGATGACGGTCAACGTTCCAGAACGGGCACCGGAGGCGATCGGCAGAAATCTGACTTGGATGGAACAGGTCGCGGAGCCAGTGAGCGATTTGCCTGCGCAGGAGTTTGATTCGGTAAAGTCACCGGTGATGGCGACGCTCGTGACAGTCACCTGACCAATGCCGAGGTTGGAGATCTGAACGGCCTGCGCTGAAGAGCTCTGCCCCAGCGCCGTCCCAGTAAAGCTAAGTACAGAAGGCGCGAGGCCGAGAGTCGGCGGAGCGACTCCGAAGCCAGAGAGCGAAACAGTCTGTGAACGGAACTGATCAGAGACAATGAGCAATCCAGAGGTTGCGCCGTTGATCGTAGGCGTGGATGCAACCGAGATCGTGCAACTGGAATGACCGGCCAGCATGGGTCCGCAGGCGTCTACCGCAGTAAAGTTTCCTCCGGTGACCTGCGCTGCGATCAGGGTCAAGGTTGTATCTCCGGTGTTGGTGAGGGTGACAGCCTGCGAGACGCTGGATGACCCAACCTGCTGCGATGTAAAGCTCAGAGCCGTAGGCCCCAGGCCATCAGTGGCCGACGATGCTCCGATTCCAGTGAGGCCTGCAGTGTGGACACCCAACGAATCCGTGATGGAGAGTGTGCCAGTACGAGTGCCTGAAGCCGCAGGCGTGAAGACAACAGCCAGGGTGCATGCAGTGAAGGCTGCAAGCGTGTTGGTACAGGTGTTGGCGGACACGCGGAAGTCGCCCGAGATGGTTGGAGGAGAGAGCGTTGTTGTCACACCCCCGGTGTTGGCGACAGTGAGGTTCTGCACCGGACTGCTTGCGCCCAGGATGACAGTGCCAAAGCTTGCCATGCTGGGCGTGAAAACGATTGCGGGCGGAGCTAACCCGACGCCTGCTAGCGATGCCGTTGCTTGCTGGCCAGCAACGCTGCCAAGCAGGTTGATTGAGCCGGTGACTGCTCCTGCCGAGATAGGAGAAAAGGTGATCTGCAGCGTACATCCAGAGTCACCGGTGAGCACCGCTGTGGAGCAATTATCCGTTTCGGTGAACGGACCGGTGGTGGCGACAGTAGAGATGGTCACTTGCCCGCTGCCCGAGTTCGAAACGGCAATCGTCTGAGTTGGGGAGCTTCGACCAGTCGCCGTAGGCGGAAAACTGAGCGTGGCCGGGGAAAGTCTCACTCCCGGTGGAGCAGTGCCAGTGCCAGAGAGCGCAACGGTTTGCGACCGTTCTTGATCGGACACGACGAGCGCACCTGTCAGTTGCCCTGCGGACTTAGGAGCGAATGCGATCTGCATGACGCACGTCGCGTGACCGCTGAGTGAGTTGCCGCAGCCGTTGATGACGGTGAAGTCTCCCGTCCCAATCTGCGCAGCAATTAACGTGAGCACGGAATCGCCGGAATTGACCAGGGTGAGTGTCTTGCTGGCACTCGCGGTACCGACAAGCTGCGTAGCAAAGCTAAACGAAAGCGGCGACAGGCTGTCAGTTGCCGCGGATGCTCCGCGACCGGTGAGCGAGACGGCCTGCGTGCCGGCCGAGTCAATAACGATCAGGCTGCCGTTTCGCGTACCGGCGCCTGTCGGACTGAATACCATCGAAAGGCTGCAACCCACTCCTGAGGGCAGCGACGCAGCGCACGTGCTGGCTACGATCTGGAAGTCCCCCGCGATGGCAGGAGGCTGCAGCGTTGCCGCCGCGCCGCCGGTGTTCGAGAGAGTGATGTTCTGCGCAGCGGTCGTCTGACCTACCATGGCTAAACCGAAGTCCAGGTTCAGCGGGTTTAGAACCACTGTCGGGGCCGACACGCCAACGCCTGTGAGGCTTGCGGTAGCTTGACCGCCAGCAATGTTCGCGAAAAATGTCAAAACGCCTGTGTTGGAGCCCGTAGCTATCGCGTGAAAGACGACCTGGACGGAACAGCTATCCCCAGGCACCAGGGAAGCACCAGCGCAGTCATCGAACTCCGCAAAGGAGCCGGTCGTCGCAAGCGCGCTCAGGATCAGGGGCGCCGTGCCGATGTTCGTGACGGTGATACTTTGCGGGGCGCTGTCACTCCCAACCATCTGTGCGGCAAAGCTGAGCGAGCCGGGCATCAACGCAATCTGCGCGCTGGTGGGTGGCGCTGCGGTGAGCAACGGGATCTGCCAGATGCCACGACCGTAAGTTGCGGCACGAAGTAGCCCTGTAGAGGAGCCGCCAGCCGGAAGCGCGGCAGCGACTGAGAGTTGAACAACCGGTGCGTTTGGTAAGCCCACGCCCAAAATGTCCCAGCAATTCTGGGTAGAGCATGTGGTGACCTGGGAGGTGACATAAACCCCTGTATCCATTGCGATGTAGACGGAATTGGAGTCGTTCGGATCAGTCGCGACGCTGTTCGCCGGAGCGTTCGGCAGATTTGAAGTGACGTTGGTCCAATGAGCTCCTGCGTCAATGGAGCGGTAGAGGTGAGGCGCGTTCACGCCGTTCCCGGCAAAGCCCATCACCGTCGCATACACGGTCCTACCCGTGGGATCGTGAGCATCAACAACCACAGAGGAGATGTCGAAGCCGGCAGGATTGAACACACCGTCATCCGCAGCGTCGTTTGCCACAGGAGACAGTGCCAGGTCCGACCAGGCAGTCAAAGCAGTCGCCATGTTAGCGGCAGAGGTAGAAAAGATGTGCCCGCCGAAGTCTCCGCCTCCATCATAGGTTCCGGCAAGCCCGGCATAGAGTGCTTCCGAGCCGGAGTTCGGTGCAGGCAGGCCGGTTGCTGTCGGGCCACCTGCGCTCAAGGCTCGCACGTAGGCGTTGTCGATGCCGCAGGAGGAGTTTTGCGAAGCGCCGAACTCCTTGCTTAGGACGTTTGTGGCCGACCACGAAGAGCCGCTGGTCGCGGCACCGCGCCAAAGCCTGCAGGTCCCGATGACTACGTCCGAGGTCAGAGCAGGATCGAGAATCCACGGAGCATCGATCAGCGAATCATCTTCGCCTGTTTGAGCAGGTCCGACGGTTGGCAGGCCCACGAAGTCTGAAGAGGTGCACTCAGGTCCTTTGCTGCAATACGCGATGCTGACACCCGGGCCGGTCGAGATGTACCAGTTGGTTGGCGTGAGTGGATCGATGGCCGTAGCTCCTCCTTCACCGGCTGCAAGTTGCGGCCAGGGAGCATTCGATCCAGCGCTGGATGTCGCTGCCGTGCCATTCGCGCCGGCGCCGACCAGCAGTGTGTTGGCATCGGTCGGATGCTGTGAAAAGCTCACAACCTCGGTCAGCGATCCAATGCCACCGTTCAGATCCTGGAAGTGAGTCGCATCATCTGAGGAACACGGCGACTGCTGCTGGTTGACGCCATCTGTCGAGCGCCAGAGGCCACCATCGTTGCCAATGTAAAGCAGCGGTGATGTGCCCGCCAGCACTGCAAGTGCGTGCTGTGATGGTGCAACGCGAGCGGGTGCAGAGCACCCGTTCTCCGTGTTTGTCGTGTTGCGGAAGTTGCATCCGGAAACGAGCGAGCACCTGTACAGATCAACCGTGCCTGCAAAGACAAGCGTGTCCGAGCCTGAAGCTACGGCCGCAAGCGAAAGATCGTAGTCACCTTGCAGAACTGTCTTATCCGACTGTTCAAGTGGCGTGGTGTTGAGTTTAGAAGTGAATGTCAGGGAGTTGCGGGAGCAGGCAGTGCCGGACGCAGCACAGATATCGCGCCAGATGCCCTGGTCCCGCAACTGAGCATCGACCGTGAAGGCGAACGTGTCGCCGCTGACCGGCTCTACAGCAAGTGTTCCGCGGAAAACAGGACACGCTGTGCTGCCAGTCTGGCCTGGGTTCACGGGGCATGCTGACGCTGTAAGACCTGTGCCGGGCTGAACGGCAAGACGAGTCCAGGCCGCTCCGTCTGTTGACTCGTAGTAGCCGTGGTATCGAACCGCAGCGTAGAACCGCTGCCGCATTGCGTTCCAGACGACAGCCGTCGCTGCGTTGCCGCCGGAGTTCAATCCGGTGCTTTGCGGCCGTTGCACGATCTGGTTTCCATCCTTGATCGTGGCCATCTGCCACGTGACCCCTGCATCGTTTGAGTAGTAGAGACCAGGTACGCTCTGGGTTGCGGATGGCGCGTTGACCAGTTCCCCTTCAGCCGCGTCTGAGACGGCGGCTACCGCGACGTTTGGCGAGAGGGTGTTCCAGGCGAATGCCGCAAACCCAAGGCCAACAAACGAGTGCGTTCCGTAAACACCATCCTGCGATTGATGGATCAGTGTCCAGGTGGCTCCCCCATCGGCAGAGCGAAGTATGCCGCTGCCATAGTAGGAGTCCAGGGCGTCGTTTGGATCTCCAGTGCCAGCAAGGATCACGCCGTTTCCAATACTCAGCGCTCCGATGCTGAGTGACGGAATGGTATTGGTACCGAGATCAGGGCTGAATACAGGCAATGTATCAGTGACGGGTGTAAAGGTAACGCTGGAGGCGGCGGCGTTCGTCGACTTCCAGACACCGCCACCTGTAGTTCCGATATACACCGTATTCCCGGTCTGGTCGGCGGGATCAATCGCAATCGAGGTGACGCGTCCGGTCACATTGGCATAAGCGAGGCTGCTGATCTGGAGTGGTCCCAGTTCTTGCCATATACCGGTAAGCGCGGTAGCGCGAGGCTGGTTCAGCATCGCAGCATGTTGCTGACGTGCGCGGTCCATAGCAGCGGCAGGGCGCAACTGCAGTGGAGATGCTCTGCCTGTAAGGAACTTCTTTGTGCGCAGAGAATGAGAAGCGCTGCCGGGTAACCTGACTGCAGGTGGCAGTGACAGTGCCTGGGCCTGGGCGTATCCGTGCCCCCTGGAGATCGCGAATGCCGCGGACAGCACGGCGAAACATACTGATGCGCAGATGATCGCGGCGCGGCAGCGTCTCTTTACTAAGGTCGCCGATTGGAAGCAATAATGGACGCTCTGGCGCATACTCCCGCTCCGGACTGCTTGCGGCATCTTGGTCGATGCTCGAAGCAGATCGTCGGTGAGTTAACACAGAACTGGAAGGAGGTAGAAGACTGCTGTTCGAAAGTGGACGAGTTGGCTGGATATGCAGCGTACAGCTCTGGTGGCTGCTGAAGTGGCCCGACTCTCTAACATGCAACCTGAGCAGGTCGCGGGCCTTCCCTGCACACCTCGAATCTATCACCAGGCGCACGCATGAACTACGCCTTTGTTGCGGAGGAATTATTGCGACATCGTGTCCAGGTACCAGGCCACGGTCCGGCGGAGTCCTTCTTCAAAGCCAACAATCGGCTTGTATCCGAATGCCTCCTGTGCTGCCGTCACGTCTGCCAGCGAGTCACGGACGTCTCCCGCCCGCACTGGACCATAGGACGGCTCACCAGAAAAGCTTAGAAGGCTCGCCAGAACGCGAAAAGTCTCATTAAGCGTGTGCCGTTCACCGCATGCCACATTGAACACCCGGCCTGCCACCTTCTCGGCAGGCGCGGCCATTGCAAGCAAATTGGCACTGACAGCGTTGTCGATGTAAGTAAAATCACGACCTTGCTCGCCATCCCCAAAGATCGCAGGCTGCTCTCCGCGCATCATCTGCAGAATGAATTTCGCCATAACACCGGAGTACGGCGAATCCGGGACTTGGCGCGGCCCAAAGATATTGAAGTAGCGAAGACAGACTGTCTCCAGCCCGTAAACCCGCCAATACGACTGCATATACAGCTCCCCGGCTAATTTCTGCACGGGGTAGGGAGCAATCGGCTGCGGGGTCATGCCTTCATGCCGAGGAAACCCTGGCTGATTGCCATACGCGGATGAAGACGCGGCGTAAACCACCCTGCGGACACCATTTGCCCGCGCACCTTCGAGAACGTTAAATGTTCCGTCAAGATTGCACTCATGGCTGGTGCGGGGATCTTTCACCGACCGCGGAACAGACGGCAACGCTGCCTGGTGCAGGATGTAATCCACACCTTCGCAGGCGCGGTTCACCGCTGCAGCGTCTCGCAGATCACCTTCATGGAACTCAATGCGGTGGAGTATCTGGGCGAGATTGCGACGACTGCCAGTAAGAAAGTTATCGAAGGCACGTACTTTGTCTCCGCGAGAGACAAGAGCATGCGTCAGGTGCGAGCCGATAAAGCCGGCAGCGCCGGTAATGAGGTATGTGGCCAAGTGCTTAGGATATCAACTTTAGGTAAGCTTGAACTCCGGCGGCGTGGCGCTAGGGCCTCCGGGAAGGGCGTTCATGTCGCGGATGTACTTCTTCGAATCGAACTTCTTGCCTGTGGAGGCGCCAGACATGTAACGGATCTTGCCGAAGATAGGCCGGTCAAACCAGGGTCGGTCGAATTTTCCGACGATCGCCCACGCAATACCGGCATAGCCGCCTGGATCGCGTCCGTCAATCTCGTACTTATCGTTCAGGTAGATGCAGTACTTCATCGCTGTCGGGGCGTCCGGGGTCCATTCAAGGATCTTCTTAGCCCAGTACATTCGTAAGTAGTTATGCATCCATCCGTGCCGCACCATCTGGATCTGGGCGGCATTCCAAAGCTCATCATAGGTTTCCGAGTTTTCAAGTTGCTTCAGAGTGTAGAGATGTTCGCGTTCGTCACGATCATGTTCGGCTATCGTCTTCTTGGCCCAGTCTTCAGCGCAGTCAGCGTTATCGTAGTTAGGATTGGTGCGGACGAAATTGATAGACAGCTCACGCCAGGCGATCAATTCGTTGATGAAGCTGTCACGCGCTTTCCCCAGCGCTGGATTCGCTTTCGCAGCGGCTTCGACAGCAAGCGCGATCGTCTGCGGGCCAATGTGTCCGTAATGCAGATACGGTGAGAGGGCCGAAGTGCCATCCATCTCAGGATGGTTCCGGGTAGCATCGTAAGTTTCAAGCAGCTTCGTCGTGAAGACCTTCAACCGCTTCAAGGCCGCATGCGTTCCGCCATGCCAGGTGTCCACTGGCCTTACAGTCCGATCGAGATGGTCCCAACCCAGCGTAATGTCCTCATGTACGGAGTCAGAATGAAAGTTCTTCGGCCGCTGCCACGCTTGCTTCGCATGAGGATTTTCGTAAGGCACCAGGTACTGAGGCAGTAAGCGGTACAGTCGGGGGCGGATGATGTACGCGCCGTACTGCGCGTGGTCAACCAGCTTTGAAGGGATGACGACATCGGTATCGACCGTCCAGAAAGGAATATCGATCTTCGCAGCAAGCTGCTTGCGCCACTTCTCCGGTTCCCTCATCGGGTTCTCGTCGCCGATGACGAATGCCGCATGAACATCCGCAAGGAGTTTTTCGTGCGACTCGTGAGGAGCGCGACGCATGATAAAGATTATGTTGCGCTTGGCAAGGTCTTCTTCAACGTCGGGCAATCCCTGCTGCAGGAAGACATAATGCCTCAAGTTGGCACTGGGGAAGTTTGAGATTCCAGCGAAATAAACTACCAGAGGAAGTCCCAAGGCGTTTGCGACCTCAACCGCGACGTTGACCGCATGGTTGTCGATTCCGCGCTGCGCCCGCTGCATCCAGTAGACGACGCATTTGCCTCCATGCTTCGGTGCGCCCTTACGGCGAACAGTAATCCGGGCATTGCTGAGCATCGCCTGGAGAGCTTCGGGAAGATCGTTGTCTGCCTGGGGGAAATCGTTAGCCATCATTTCCCAACATAATTGATACCAGACCGGTTAGGATGTTGTTTCCGGCGGAGAGAGCAATGCAATTTGATGAGATTTCACTTCAGCCCTGCACCATTGAGGACGCTGAGGCTCTCGCGGTTATTGGCTCCGCAACGTTTCTCGAATCCTTCGCCGGAGTGCTCGAAGGTACCTCGATACTGCTGCACTGTCAGAAGCAGCACTCCGCTGAGATTTACAGGACCTATCTGTCCAAAACAGACACGCAGGCATGGTTGGCGATCGTGCAGCCAGGCGATGCCCCAGTCGGCTACCTGATGCTCACCAGGCCTGATCTTCCCCTGGCTGACATCACCGAACAGGATATCGAGCTAAAGAGGATCTATCTCTTCACTCGCTTCCAACGATCAGGCGCAGGACGTCTCCTGCTGAATCGATCACTGGACGCCGCAAGACATGCTGGGAAGACTCGCGTTCTCCTTGGAGTCTTTGCCGGGAACGACCGCGCACTCGCCTTTTATCGTAAGAACGGCTTCAAGGAATTAGGGAAGCGGACGTTTCAGATTGGCACTTCAATCTACGACGACCTTATACTTGGCCGCGCGCTCTAGGTCGGAAACAGAAGACGCGTCCCGAAGGACGCGTCTGTTGATAGAAGAAGATCTTGGTTACCAGAGACCCCACGCTCGGCTTATGTAGTCACTCAAAGTCATGGTGATCAGGACTAGAAAAGTGAAAAAACCTGCGCCGACCGTCATTTTGATCAACCGTGATTGAAACTTCACATGCATGAAGAAGAGGATAACGACTACGGCCTTGAAGCTCGCGATGCCGAGAGCAATCACAGGATTCATCACGCCCATATCGAAGTCGGCAGCAAGTACCGTTAGTCCGGTACCGACGAGCAAAGTCGCAAAGACAGCAATATACGTGATTGGCTGCACAATGTGATGCTCAGCATGCTCCGGATCAGTCACATTTGCGTCGTCATGATGTTGAGACAAGTTGAATCTCCTTCTTTGCGGAATCGCCCTACGTGAGTGGATGGCGGTTTATGAGATAGAGCAGCGGAAAGAGGAACAGCCATACGATATCGACGAAGTGCCAGTAGAGCCCGAAGTTCTCAATGGGAGCGACATAACCGGTCGAGAACTCTCCTCGATGCGCCCGCCACGTAAGCCAGAACAGAATCCCCAACCCGATAATCATGTGCAGGGCGTGCATGCCCGTCATAGCGAAGTAAAGGAAGAAGAAGATCTGGGTTTTCTGAGCCATGTCAGGGGCCATAGGCACCTGCGACGGCTTACCGGTTTTGGCGTCGATTGGTGGATTGATGAACTCGTGCACATCAAAGCTTGCGCCCGGAATGTGATGCTTCTCCCACTTCTCGTGATACTCGTCAGCCTTGACGCCAAGGAATGCAAATCCGAAAAGCGTCGTCAGGATAAGGAAGAGAACGAGCAAGCCCTTCTTCTGGACCTCTGCCGCCCAGACACCAAGGGCCATAAAGAAGCCGGAACTGATCAGGATGACGGTATTGATCGCACCTTCTGTGACGTTTAGCTGGTTGGAAGCCGCAACAAACGCGGGGTTATACCAGTTGCGGTACAAAAGATAGGCAAAGAACATGCCACCGAAGAACATAATCTCGGTGAGCAGGAACAACCACATGCCAAAACTGCCGGCTTCACGCTGCTGTTCTTCTGTCTCAAAATGATGGCGGTGCTGCGGCAAAGCAATATGCTCATGCCCGGAACCGACTGCTGTTTCATGCGTGTGAGGATGCGTGGCAGTGGCGTTATCCAACGGTCGTTACCTCGTTTGCAGTCTTGTGGGCGAGCCACTCGTAGTCATAAGCTTCATGGTCAACGATCGGTACTTCAATGAAATTCTCAGTCAATGGCGGGGACTGGATCTGCCATTCCAGCCCAGTAGCCTGCCATGGATTGTTGCCAGCAATGGCACCGTACTTCAAGGACCAGCCAAGATAGATCAGTGGCATAAGGAAGCCAACCCCGAGGACCGTAGCTCCCGCCGTGGAAAGCACGTTGAGTACCTGGAACTCCGGCGGATACGCATGGTATCGACGAGGCATACCAAGATAGCCAAGGATGAACTGCGGCATAAAAGTAAGGTTGAACCCGATGAAGCTTACGACAGCCGAGAGCTTCGAGACGGACTCCGGGTACATCCTGCCTGTCATCTTCGGCCACCAGAAATGGATGCCTGCAAGGAACGCCATCAACATGCCCCCGACCATCACATAGTGGAAGTGGGCAACGATGAAGTACGTCTCGGTGAGGTGGATGTCCATCCCCAGCGAGCCAAGGAAGACCCCCGTCAGTCCGCCGATGGTGAAGAGCCCGATGAAGGCGAAGGCGTAAAGCATGGGAGTTTCAAAGGTGATCGATCCCTTGTGAAGGGTGAACGCCCAGTTGAAGATCTTGATCGCAGAGGGAACAGCCACCAGCATGGTAAGAAGTGAGAAAACCAGCGCAGAGTAGTTTGAAACACCCATGATGAACATGTGGTGCGCCCAGACAAAGAAGCCGAAGAGCGCAATCGCGACGGAGGAAAAGGCGACTGCCGTGTAGCCAAAGACACGCTTGCGGCTGAAGGTGCTGATGACCTCCGAGATGACTCCCATGCCGGGCAGAATCATGATGTAAACGGCTGGGTGAGAGTAAAACCAGAAGAGATGCTGAAAGAGCAGCGGATCACCACCCTTGGTGGGATCAAAGACGCCAATGCCCAGGGTACGCTCAAGTGCAACCAGGACCAGGGCAATCGCAAGGACAGGTGTTCCAAGCACCATAAGGATGGAAGCCGCGTAGTTGGACCATACGAACAGCGGCATACGGAACCAGGTCATGCCGGGGGCACGCATGCGATGGATGGTGACAATGAAATTCAGCCCCGTGAAGATTGAGGCAAAGCCAGCGATGAAGATGCCCGTAGCCGCCGTGATGACGTGCGTATTCAGGTAGTGCGTCGAGAGCGGCGTGGTGAAGGTCCAGCCGGTGTCCACGCCACCCAGAACGAGAGCGGCGAGGGTGAAGACGCCACCAATCAGATAGAGGTACCAGCTAAGAAGGTTGATCTTGGGGAAGGCAAGATCCTTGGCACCCAACATGATCGGGATCAGGAAGTTTCCCAGGGTTGCCGGAACCGAAGGGACCAGGAACAGAAAGATCATGATGATGCCGTGCATGGTGAAGAACTTGTTGTACGTGTCGGAGGCGACTAGATCCGGCTGCGGCGTTAGCAACTCAAGCCGAATCAGACCAGCAAACGCGCCTCCGATAAAGAAGAAAAACGTGATCGAGATTAGGTACAGCATCGCGATCCGCTTATGATCACCGGTCAATAGCCAACTCAGTAGGCCGTGCTCGTTGTTGAGGTAGTTGCGCTTCGGGAGAGAAGCCGTACTTTGGTCGGGGAGATTTACGATTGTGTGAGTGCTACTCATGGCTTCACCGTCCCTGGCGTTGTCGGCGCCGCTTGGTCAGATTGTGCGGTAACGAGCGTCTGTTGCACGCGGTAGTTAGAGTCGAGATTCTTGATAAATTCAACCAGGTCGATCAGACCCTCCTCGCTGACCTGCCCCTGGTACGTGGGCATGATCGGCGCGTATCCAGCCGTCACATGCTGCGACGGATTGAGGATAGCGTCACGCAGGTAGGCGTCATTCACCAGCACTTGCGAACCGTTAGTCAGCTGAAGCTTGGAGCCATACACTCCAGCCAGGTTAGGGCCGCGGGCTGCTGCGGTCCCGTTGTGACAGGCATTGCAGCCCATGCTGGAGTAGAGCCGCTCACCATTTTGGGCAAGTGACATTCCGCTAGTCGACTGCTGTGTCCAGCGGGTGTAGTCGTCCGGAGTCATCGCGACAATCTGGCCGATCATGGCAGAGTGCGCCGTACCGCAATACTGCGTGCAGAAGAGATGGTATGTTCCAGCCTCAGTGGCTTGGAACCATACAGTGGAGTAGCGGCCTGGAATCACCTCGCGCTTGACGCGGAAATCTGGTATCGAGAAGCTGTGGAAGACATCCTGCGAGATCATGGTGAGCTGAACAGGGCGCCCGATCGGCACGTGTAGCGCATTGATCTCGTGCTGGCCGCCTGGATGTTCTGCCTTCCACATCCACTGCTTGCCGACGATGTAGATATTCATCGCGTTGGTAGGTGGGTTATAGATGCGGAAATACAGCAGCGCACCCCAGACAAACGTTACAAGGAAGATTGCCAGAGGGATAATGGTCCACGTAGCTTCGAGCAGCGTCGAGCCTTCGACCTGGGTGGCAACAGGGCTCTTTGCCTTACGGTATCTCACAGAAAAGTAGAAGATGAGGGCGCCAACCAGAAGAAGCCCAACCAGCGTCATCGCCAGCAAGAAGAAATAGAGTGCGTCAGTCCATGGCGCAATCGTCGACGCTTCTGCAGGAAAGAGAGCAGAAGCGTGAAGCCATTTCACTAAAAATTGCCACAATACAGGACTGATATGCATCGTTACCCTTTATCTATCCGTTCTTTGTCAAATCGTGATCACGCCCGAGTTTCAGATCGCGGCGGAACATCAGGAAAATAAATCCGCCCAGCCCGGCCATGGTCACCATGCCACCAAATTGGACAACTCGAGCAACAATCAAGGAATGCTTGTTGGTTTGGGGATCGTAGTGATAGCAGTAAGTCAGGATGTTGGCGACCGGAGAACCGATCTTGTTGCCTGAAGCGTCAATCAGACCTAGCAGGATGTCCTTTGGTGAGTACTCCACACCAAGGTAGTACTGCGCCATCTTGCCCTGCGTGGTAACAAGCTCTATCGAACTCGCGTGGGCGAACTGTGTGAGCCGGCCATCAGGCCCAGGAACCTGGACATAGCCGAACCCGATTGCCGAACTTACCGCATCAATTGCAGGTTTCTGGCCAGTGAGGAAGTGCCAACCATCCGCAGTCTCAGAGCGCCCATACCGCTTCAGGTAGAACGCCTTTTTCTTGGCTGCATCAGCAGGAGTTTCAGTCGGATCGATGCTCATGACAACAATCTCGAAATCCTTGCCTGGCGTCAGCTTCACCATCTCAAGAGCACTGGTCAGGCCGTCCAGCTCTTCTGAACACAGCAGCGGACAGTTGTAGTAAACCATCGAAACGACGGCAGGGTGCTTTCCGAAATAGTCGCCAAGATGGACAGGTTTACCGGTATCGTCCACGAACGCCGCATCGAGCGGAAGCTGCTGATTCAGGTGTTGTGCGACCCCAACCTTCTGGAGCACGACAGGCAGCTGGTCGCCCGTGTTCTCACCTGCCGCTTTGTCGCCGTAACTTGACACCTGACCTGGCAGGACCACGCACGACAGCAGGGAGAATACGGCCACGCTTGCCGCCATCTTCCATCCGCTTCGAGTTGCGCCCCACTTTGTCATTGCATTCCTCTACTTCGATCTTAGTGCCGTTGCAGCGATTCGATTACTTGAGCGGTGCAAGTTCTGCATGGGTCGGGGCTTCGGCTTTGCTGTAGCTCATTCTCTGCTTGCGCGCTTCCATCACATCAAGTTCGTACCCGGTTCGAGCAAAGCCGGTAGTGAGCGGTACTTTTGGCATCGGCTTCTCGTCGCCCGCCATAAGTTCGGACGGAGCAGATGCCTGGGATTCGACAGGCAGACCCTTCTGCGCAATGACCTCCATCGCGCGCTCAATAGGAATGCGAGTTGTTCCGTTGTAGGAGCTGTAGTGACTCAACAGCAGGTCTTCGCGAGCGTGAAGATCAGCGGTGGCCTGGTTGCCGTCGTCGATATCGAGCCGCGGCGTTGGGAAGTTGCTGGTCATCTGCCCAAGCTCTTTCTGCTGCATGTCCGCGTTGCTTTCAAGGTTTTCACGTTTGCCGTTGGTCGCAGCTGCCCCTGCAAATGCAGAGAACGAGTGCCATTTGTCCTTGGGCCCATCATGAGCTTCCAGACCATTGTTGATGACCTTACCCATAAAGAAACAAAAGACAAAGAAGATGATCAGAAAGCCCATCAGGCCGCTTAGAAAGACGATCACGCCGTTGACGTTGACGTCAGTTGTTTCATAACCGGAGCCGAAATCGGTTGCCGCCGGTTTTGGCTCAGTGTTCCCTACACTTTGGCCGAGCTTTCCATCGTTAGTGGGCATGTTCAGGCTCCAACATTTCTTCAAGGTGAGGATCGTTCACGTTTACCAGGGGCCGCTGGTTGAGCTGCGTCAGATAGTACGCGCCCCAGAAAGCAATTACGGCAACTGGAACCGTAATGTAAGCCAGAATGCCGAAGTTCCCGCTAAGGTGCAGGTTACCTGCAGCGTCTTTGAAGTTCGGCTCAATCAACCAGAACAAATCCACCATGCGCGCAAAGATCATAAAGACACATAGCGCTTTCATTCTGCTCTTGCTGCGCTTCAGATCGCGCGAGAGCAGCAGGCAAAATGGGATAAGCCAATGACAGATGAAATCGAGCGAGCAGATGTACCACCAGCCGCCATGAATGCGATTGAGGTACCACGGAATCTCGTCCGGCACGTTCCCTGACCAGATGATCAGGAACTCCGCAAACGAGAGATAGATGTTCAGCATGACAAACGCGAATGCAAGTTTGCCGAGGTCATGCTGTTCGGTCTTGCGTAGCAGCGTCTTCATCGGTTCGACCTGTGAGAGGAGGACCACCGTCAAGATGCTGAGGGCGAGTACCGCGTAGCCCTGACCGACCAGGAACTGGAAGCCCCAGATCGACGAATACCAAGTGACATCGAGGGACATGATCCATAAGATCGCGCCATCAGTCAGCAGGATCACGTAAATCAGAATGCCTATGCCGCATAGGTTCTCGAACTTTGTCCGCCATCTTTCGAAGCTAGCCTCGGTGCCGCGTGCGGGATCGGCATCCCTTTGCAAAGACCACCGGCGCAGCGTGAACACGAAGAACAACAGAATTGCGAAGATGAAGCAGGTCTGCGCGATCGCCGACCAGGGGCTCAACATCGTGTGTTTTGCGTTCGCGGTAAGCGCCTGTTCGAGCGACATGGTGCCGTCTTTTACGGCCTGGTGCGTCAATACGGGATTGTCATAGCGGGCCCATTGATATAGATGACCCATGAACAGGCCCACGGGAATGATCATCAACGCGACGAGGGGCATCGTCCCGGCCATCGCTTCAAGTGGCCGACGCAGCAGGAGTCCCCATTTGCCGCCGGAGACATATTGAAGCATCAGCAATACAAGTCCGCCGCCGGCGAAGCCGAAGCACGTCATGTAACCCATCAGGTAAGCGCGCAGAATGTGCTCGCGGCCGTTGGCGTCAAAGGCAAAGGCGAGTGACAGAACCGTAAACACGACACCAACGACCAGTGATCGTGTTCGCCACGCCGCAATCACCTCTGGGGAGCCAAGCGTGGTCGGAAGCACGCGGGATCCGGAGTGCACGGGTTGATGAGAAGAGCCGTATTGTTCGTGTCCAGATGCCATTCGTGTCAAACCTTTGCGATCGATCTCGAAATCTGTTGGTTATCTACCACTTCGCCTGTTACTTTGCAGGCGCTGCTGCAGCGGGTGCACCCGTGGGCTGGACTTTTGTAGGTGCCTTTGCGGGCGGCGCGCCTACGCTGTTCATGGGCGTAGGAGCAGCACCGTTCCCGGGAAGCACGTAATCTTCGTTCGTGGGCGTTCCATAAACTGCTGTCTCGGGCAGGCCCCACTGCGTGGCGAAGGCTGGCGCAAAGCCCTCACGTTGCTCAATATCGGTAAGCGGCTCAACATGCGAACCTCCTGCCACATCAGCTTCGGTCGCGTTCTGGCTTAGCTGCAACGCGCGCACATACGCCACGATCGCCCATCGGTCTTCAACGGTGACTTGCGCGGCGTAATCGGGCATAGCACCGTATCCATTACTGATCACGTTGAAAAAGTGGCCCAGAGGAGCATGAATTAACCGAGCCGTGTGGAAGTTGCCAGCCGGATGATATCCGCGGTCGACAATCATGCCTGCACCGTTGCCGACACGGGAGTGGCAGGGCGTGCAATAGATGTTGTAGCGCTCCTGACCTTTAGCGAGGACCTGCATGGTTACCGGGAAGGGCATGACGTCGCCCTCTTTGCCTCCGGTCATGCCGGTATAGAAGTAGGCGTTTTCGTGAAGCTGGGTTCGCGCTACGGTGTTTTCAACCTGAGGTCGGGCGGACCTGCCGTCCGCATAGAAGTTGGTGCCACGCTGCGGGATGAACTTGGGCTGATTGTGCATGTCCTGACGACAGCCGGTTGCGAGGGCAACCAGCAGAAAGCCTCCAATCAGGCCAGCACGACGAAACTGTACAGAAGTATTAATGATCCACCTCCACCACGGAGACCGCGGGGAACTGTTCTAGAAACGTCCGGGTCTCGCCGAGCGAGAACTTTGGATCGGAGGCTTCGAGGCACAGGAAGAATTTATCGGTCGTTGCTCCGTTGCGAAAGTTGGGAGCGTTGAAGACTGGATGGTAGAGCTGCGGCAGACCATTGAGCCCAAGCATCCCAAGACCGGCGGAGAAACCTGCAAACAGGATCGTCCACTCGTACGCCGGAATAATGAAGGCGGGCCACGAAAATAGAGGACGGCCCGCGATGTTCAACGGGTAAGCCCAGACATTGATCCAGGTCTGCATCAGGAACGCGGTAGTGACACCCATCAATCCGCCGAGTAGGCAGAGTAAGGGCACTCGGGTCTTGTGAAAGTTCAGTGCTTCAGCAGCTTCCTCAACCGGATAGGGCGTGTAGCACTCCATGCGACGATACCCTGCGGCACGCGCCTGTTCCGTGGCATTGACCAGGTCAGTCGGGGTGTTGAACTCGGCCAGGAGGCCGTAAACTCCTTCGTAGATTGGCATTAGACGGTCTCCTCAATCACAGTCTCAGAGTTGGGGCCACCGTGCTTCACCTTGGTCTGCGGAAGCATCATCCGGATCTCATTCATCGGAATCATGGGTAGGAAGCGGACGAAGAGGAAGAACAGGAACGTAAACAGGCCCATCGTCCCTATGTAAATCATGTAATCCCAGCGCGTGGCACGATACGTACCCCAGCTTGAGGGAAGGTAATCGCGATAGAGGCTGGTGACGACAATAACAAACCGTTCGAACCACATTCCCGTGTTGATGACGAACGAGAGCAGGAAGAGGTAAGTGGTATTCACCCGCAACTTGCGCGACCAGAGCGTCGTGAGTGGAATAGCAATATTCGTGAGAATCAGGATCCAGTAGCCCCAGCCCATCGGCCCGAACATACGGTTCCACATCATGAAGAACTCCCAGTGGCTGGCCGAGTACCATGACATGAAGATCTCCATACCGTAACCGTAGGCGACAATCAGCCCGGTTCCCAGCATCACCTTCGCCATGTTATCCAGGTGGCGCAGGGTTACGAGATCCTCAAGGTGGTAAAACTTCCGGATCGGGATGGCCAGCGTGATGACCATGGCAAAACCGGAATAGATGGCACCCGAGACGAAGTAGGGCGGAAATATTGTGGTATGCCAACCGGCCAGCGCAGCGACCGCGAAGTCGAAGCTGATGACGGTGTGGACCGAAAGCACAAGGGGTGTTGAGAGGCCGGCGAGGAGCAGGGAAGCTGACTCATAACGGATCCAGTGCCGAGTCGAACCGCGCCATCCGAGCGAGAGAATGCCGTAGAAACCTTTGGCCAGCGGCATGACAGCACGATCGCGGAGGGTCCCGAAGTCCGGGATCATGCCCACGTACCAGAACAGGATCGAGATCGTGGCGTAAGTGGATACCGCGAAGACGTCCCATGCAAGCGGCGACCGAAACTGCGGCCAAACGTTCATCGTGTTCGGATACGGGAAGAGCCAGTAAGCGAGCCAAGGACGGCCGACGTGTATCAGCGGGAAGGTACCCGCGCAGACCACGGCAAAGATTGTCATTGCCTCGGCAAATCGGTTGATCGAGTTACGCCAGGTCTGCTTGAACAACAGAAGAATGGCAGAAATCAGCGTTCCTGCATGACCGATACCGATCCACCAAACGAAGTTGATGATGGCGAAACCCCAAGCACCAGGAATTGTGACACCCCAGATCCCAATACCCTTGAGAAACAGCCAGGTAATGCCGATGATCACGCCCTGGGCGACGGCGGCACCCACGGTCAGGCCGAAGAACCAGCCCAGCGGCGTATTCGAGGTAAGTACAATCCCTCCGATCTTCTGAGTGACCGACTTGAAGTTGTGGCCCGGCGCGATGACGGCATACTCGCCGGTGCGCGGATCAATCATAGGGTCGACGATAGGATTCTTCGTAGCCATTTATGCCAGCTCCGGATTCGGGTTGATGACGCCAGCGGTGTACGTCGTTCGAGGGCGGAAGTTCAGGTCGGACAGGACGGGATAGTCGCGCTCTTCAGCCTTCGATTTGGCGACCTTGCTGTTTTTATCGTTGATGTTGCCAAAGGTGATTGCAGAGGTGGGGCATGCCTGCTGGCAGGCAGTAACGACGTCGCCATCGCGAATCTCGCGGTTTTCCTTGTCTGCTTCAATCTTTGCCGACTCGATGCGCTGAATGCAGTAACTGCACTTCTCCATGACGCCGCGCGAACGGACGGACACGTCAGGATTGCGCATGAATTTCAGACTCTCGGAGTCGTAGTCTGAATACACCAGGAAGTTGAACCGGCGAACCTTATACGGGCAGTTATTCGAGCAGTATCGTGTACCGACGCACCGGTTGTACACCATGGTGTTGATACCTTCCGGCGTATGCACCGTAGCTCCGACAGGGCAGACCTGCTCACAGCCTGCATTTTCACAATGCTGGCACATCATCGGCTGAAAGTGTGCCTTTGGCGCATGCAGATCGCCTTCGAAGTAGGTATCAATTCGGAGCCACTGCATGTTGCGGCCGACCTTCACCTGTTCGCGGCCTACGACGGCTATGTTGTTCTCCGCATAGCAACTCACAATGCAGGCGTTGCAGCCCGTACAGGAGTTAAGGTCAATAGCCATGCCCCAGGCGTTCTGGATCTTCCGCGAGGAGGGGTCTGTCTTCTTGTAGTCCCAATTATCAGGGAAGAACGTCTCATTGTGACCCGGCGTCTCGCCCTGGGGAGAGTAGCCAACTTTATCGATCAGTGCGCCGGTAGCGCCATCTTCATGCGCGAAGTTTGGGTTCTTCTTCACTTCGTCTAGAGTGGCATAGCGGATGATCGCGCGTTCCATCGCTTCGTGACCAGCGAGAGAGTAGGTCCCCTTCTTATCGGAGAGTGGCTTCTCGAGATCGTGCTGGGCAAATGCTCCGCGATGCTCAATATTGTGCACCTTGGTGACGCACAGGTCGTAGCCGGTATCGACTTTCTTCGCGGTCGCGCCATGAGCAAACAACGGCATATCGGCGCCGCGAAGCTTGTACGCGTCGAAGCCAAAGCCTGCGCCCACGCGACCAGATTCGGCACGCCGTCCAAGCCCGAGATGGACGGTGATGACACCATCCGGATGGCCTGGGACCATGAACACAGGAGCGTTGACGGTGCGGCCGTCAACATTGAGCTCGACCACATCAGTCTCTTCCACCTTCAAATCAGCAAAGGTCGCCATACTCATCATGGCGGCATTGTCCCAGCTCATGCTGGTGATTTGCTTCGGTAGTTCCTGCAGCCAGCCTACGTTCGAGTAGCGGCCATCGTAGAGCGAAGGATCCGGTCGAAACGAGATCTCGTACCCGGTGGTAGAAGTTGGCGCAGGAGATGCTGCAGCAACCGACCTTGGCGTGACTGACTTCGGCGTGTACGCGGTGCCTTCAACCCAGCCGTCGTGGAGTGCCTTACGCCAGCCCTCGGCGAAATCACCCTTGATGTACGTCTTGGCAGTGGCGGTGACCACGTCGTAGCCTGATGCCTGGGGATCATCGAGCAACGCCTGGAATACGTCATGCGAGCTCTTGCCGTCGTAAAGCGGGGCAATCATTGGCTGCACGATTGAGATAGTACCGTCGTACGACCGGGTATCCGACCAGCTCTCAAGGTAATGCGCCGAGTTGATGTGGTACGTGGAATTGAACCCCGTCTCATCACGATGCGATCCCAGATGCACCGTCGCCGCCACCTTGTTGAAGGCATCAGGAAAGTTCAGGTCTGCTGGCGCGGCGTAGAAAGGGTTGACTCCCATCATGACCAGCCATGAGACCTTACCGGCATTCATGTCTGTAACCAGGGACTCGAAATCAGTGCCCTGCTCGGAAGGAATCGGATTCACCGTCTCGGTATAAACCACGGCCTTACCGATCGCGCCGTATGCAGCGTTCAGCGCATGTGCGGCAGCATGGACCGAGGCTGGAGCCTGTTCGCCAGGAATCACAACGATCTTGCCACTGTTCGCCTTTAGATCGGCGAGCAGCGCTGTCATGAACTTCTGCGCGTCAGGGTTTGAGAGCGCAGACGTTGAACCACTGGAGAGGGCCGAAGCGAAGCTTGCTACCTCGCTTGGCTTCAGGCCAAGCCGATGCTCAGCCTTCATGCCGGTTACCGTGGGCATTGTCTCGACAACATATAACCGGTTCGGGGTCTTGCCCGCTTCGTAACGATGCCGCTCGGCATAAGCAGCCGAGAGCGGGAGAAAGCCTGGATGCGCGATACCACCAAGGAAATCGGAGTCAAGCGAGAGGATGATGTCTGCCTCTTCCAGCTTGTACTGGGCGTCCATATATTCGCCGAATGCAGCCTTGGACGCAGCGCGCGACGAGTCCTGGTTGACAGGCTCCCACTGCACCAGCTTTGCCTGAGGATATTTCTGCTGAATCTGCTTCCACTGGGCCGCGAGGGTTGGGGAGGTAATGGTCTCTGAGAGGAAATAGATTCCCTGGCCGCCGTCGGACTGCTGCGCGGCAGTGGCGAAATCCTGCTGAAACTTGCCCCAGCTGGAGGTCTCGCCGCGATACATCACGTGCTGCGAGCGGTCAGGATCGTACATGCCAAGCAGTGTCGCCTGCGTCAACGCGTCCGACTTGCCCTTCGACATCGGGTGCTCGGGATTGCCCTCCAGCTTGATTGGGCGGAAGGCGTCCGTCTTGACCAGGACCGGGATGGCACCTGTCGGAAAGGGGTGCGCCGTTGCGAAAAACATTGAGGTGCCAAGAACGAGATCTTCCGGCTGCTTCACGTACGGGTAAATTGGCTCATCGGGCTGCTTGGTGCAACCGGCAAGCCCGGCCAGGGCAAACGATGCGCCCATGACCTTCAAAAATCCGCGGCGACTGACAGGGTCAACCCACTCGTTGCTTGCTCCCATTGATTGACGCGGGAACTCTTCGGCCATGAGCTCATGGAACGAATCAGTCTCCGCGAGCGAATCGAGGTCTTTCCAGAATCTGCGGCCGGTCTTACCTTCGAGTTTCGCCTGCACCTGTGCCAGCGTAAGCTTTGCCGGCGCGATGCTGGTAACGACAACCGGTGCCGCGAGTTTGTTCGTTTCTTCCATTGCCTCTTCCATCTCGAGCGCCCTGTTCGTCAATCCTTGTGCGTTCCAGTCAGCTTCTATCGGATTGTTCATCGGTGACATGTCTCGCAGCTTGAAAGCTGTTCCGGTGTGCGGATGTGGTACTGGTCCGTCAGATATCTGCCGAGATCGGACTGACTGGTGAACTTGCGGTAGCTGGCAGGCATGGCAATTGCGCCCAGGGGTGCGCCATCGCTATAGGTCTTGCCTTCGCCCCCCGTTGAGGGATGAGGATTCGACATCGTTCCGGATTGGCTTTGGTTCCCGGACGCTGCGGCTGTTCCATCCTGGAGCATCGCGACCTCGGGATTTTCGCCAGAAGGATCCTTCGTTGTGCAATTCACGTTCTGGGCCGTCGGCCTGTCGCTGCTCGAGTCCGCGCACCAGACCGGCTTCAGGCTTGAAGGTCCCGCCCAAGCCATGTTGTAGATCTCGCTGGTTGGCCGCAGGTTTACCCCGGGATTGCGATGACAGTTCAGACACCATTCCATCTGCAGCGTATTTTGCTGGTACATCAGAGGCATCTCGTCTACGCGGCCATGACAACTGGCGCAGCCAATCCCTTTATTCACATGAACCGAATGGTTGAAGTAAACATAGTCCGGAAGGTCATGAACCTTGATCCATTGAATGGACGCACCGGTCGCCCAACTCTGCCGGACAGGCTCAAGCAGTTGTGCATTTGTCCAGATCTGCGAATGGCAATTGATGCAGGTCTTGGTTGGAGGAATGCCAGCGTAACTCGATTTCTCAACCGAGGTATGGCAGTACTGGCATTGAAGGCCAAGGCCGACCACGTGGTGCTTGTGACTGAAAGGCACCGGCTGGTCCGGGCGCTGTCCCTGGCGGGTCACCCATGGTGAGCGTTGCAGATTGTCCAGCGTGACACCGAGCGCAATGACGATGACACCCGTCAGGACCAGGCTGAACCGGGCCAGAGCGTTCGAAGTGCGATCAAAGACTTGTGCCATGAGAGCTTTCCTGCTTCCTCTGCATCAGCAGAGTGATTAAAACTGCATCCACTAAGTGAATCTTTACCGAGGTACCGAACTACCGAGCTATCGAGTTACCGAGCGATTCGTTGTATGAATATGCGTAAAGGCCCGGTCAGAAAGGTAGACATTGCAACAATTCAGGCCAAATAAGTTTTTGAGCGGAACTGCAGGCCCGTAACAAACTTGCTGTTAACTTGGGACAGCCAATTACTACCTGAACTTCAAAATATAGCAGTCTGCAAAAAACTCCAAACTCACCCAATATCCGACCTAACTGGTCTTATATGTGCAATATCCGATTATCGGAGAGCGGGCGTTCGCTCTGCACTAGATCTCGTGCAGAAACTTGCCTTGTCTTCATCCTGACCACAACTTGGTTCCACTTTGGTGCGCTGTTCACCGTTTTGGTTACTTATTTATTTTTCCTCGAATGTTCGATTTTCGGTCGGCTCGCGACAGCAAAGGCGACTCGTATGTCCACCCCCATGAGGCGTATGTCGTTTATCCGAATCTGATGGTGGGCGGTACTTGGCAGAGACCAGCTGCTCCTGCATACCGACAGGCGATATTGCTGTAGGGTGAGATCGATGCCGCATCCTCAATCAAATGCTCGTGCACCAAGGTACGATGTTCCACTTGCGCTGGCGCAACTGGGCGCCAGTGATCCGAAGCTCGGTAAACTGATCTCGCGCGTCGGGCCGTGTACCTTGAAAATTGCGAGTGGGCAGACACCTTTTGAGGCCCTCCTCCGAGCGATCGTCTACCAGCAGCTTCATGGCAAGGCTGCCGCCGCCATCCATGAACGCCTCATCGATAGCTTCGCCTCAGTCACCGATCGCGGCCACCCCGATCCGCAGCACATTCTTGATTGCCCGAATGAGCAGCTTCGCTCCGCCGGACTTTCGCATAGTAAGGCGCTCTCAATTCGGGACCTCGCAGCCAGGACACTGGACGGGACCGTTCCTTCCCTTGCTCGCATCCGGCGCATGCCTGATGAAGCCATCATCGATCAGCTGACGCAGGTGAGAGGCATTGGTCGCTGGACGGTAGAGATGATGCTGATCTTCCGGTTGGGACGGTCGAACGTCCTTCCAGTGGATGACTACGGAGTTCGCAAGGGATTTGCGCTTACGTTCACAGGTTTGAAACCCCACCAGAAGGTGACACCGGACCTGCTCCCGAAAGCCGATGCCATGCTGAAACGCGCTCGCAAGTGGCAGCCCTGGTGCTCCATCGTGAGCTGGTATCTCTGGAGAGCATGTGATCTCGCCGCAGTTAAGCCGGCATCCAAGGACTTATAACTCACCCTGTAAGCTGTTACGGGAAGATACAAACACTGCATCTCGACCAAACTAAACACGAGCGGCTGGAGCAGCAAGCCTGTCACCGCCGAGCCCTCGGGAGACTCACCCTATATGGCAAAGCCTAAATTTCTGCAACGCCCACCTCGGGCGAGCGCGCGCGCAGCGCAACCGGCTACTTCGACCGCCTCCGATGCTTCCCTCCGTTACGTTTGTGTCCATGGCCACTTCTACCAGCCACCTCGGGAGAATCCGTGGCTCGAAACGGTCGAGGTACAGGAATCGGCTGCGCCTTACCACGATTGGAACGACCGCATTACGGCAGAGTGCTACGCCCCGAACGGTGCATCTCGGATTCAGGACATCGAAGATCGTATCGTTCGAATCGTCAACAATTACAGCAGGATGAGCTTCAACTTCGGTCCCACGCTTCTGAGCTGGCTGGCGGACAACGCACCACGCGCATACCGCATGATCCTTGACGCTGATGTGGCAAGCACGCAGCGCTTCAGCGGGCACGGTTCGGCGATGGCGCAGGTGTACAACCACATCATCATGCCGCTTGCAAGCGAACGTGACGCCATCACCCAGATTCGCTGGGGTATTGCAGACTTCGAGTCTCGATTTGGCCGTAAACCCGAGGGTATGTGGCTGGCGGAGACGGCAGTAAACCGCAGTGTGCTCGATCTCATGGCCAGGGAGGGCATCAAGTTCACCGTACTTGCCCCTGTCCAGTGTGCGCGGGTGCGACGCATGGGTTCCCAGTCAAAGGCCGTGTCGAACGCTGCCGCGGAACAAACTGCCGCGGAGCTGACTAACCTGGATCTCGACCCTGGGGCGCGAGTTGCAATTGGAGATTGGATCGGCACCCCGGACGCGACCGTTGATCCGACTCAGGCCTATCTGGTCCAGCTCGATGAAGGCCGCTCAATCAACATCTTTTTCTATGATGGCCCAGGTTCGCGCGCCATCGCGTTTGAAGGGCTGCTCAACAGCGGTGAGGTCTTTGGGCGGCGCTTGCTGGATGGATTTCACCCGGGGTCGAATGACGACCCGGAGCGGGCCCAGTTGTCCCACGTAGCGACCGACGGCGAGAGCTACGGCCATCACCATAAGCATGGTGAGATGGCGCTCTCCTATGCCCTGCAGTGGATCGAAGAGGAAGGCCACGCGCAGCTCACCAACTATGGCGAATTTCTCGAGAAGTTTCCGCCATTGTGGGAAGCGGAAGTAGCCGAGGACACTTCCTGGAGCTGCGTTCATGGTGTAGAGCGTTGGCGCTCCAACTGTGGCTGTAATGGTGGCAAGCCCGGATGGAACCAGCTTTGGCGGGAACCACTTCGCGACGCTCTGGATTACCTGCGTGACGCTACCGCGCCGTTGGTGGAAAATCTGGCATCAGGTCTGCTTCTCGATCTTTGGTCCACGCGCAACGCGTACATAGAGGTTGTGCTGGATCGCAGTCCGGCGGCAATGGATCTCTTCCTGGCCCAACATGCGGCACGGCCACTGTCGGTCGCAGAACGCATCACGGTCCTGGAGCTGCTTGAGCTGGAGCGCCACACGCAACTCATGTACACCTCCTGCGGCTGGTTCTTCGATGAGATCTCCGGCATTGAGACAGTCCAGATCATTGCGTATGCCGGCCGTGTACTGCAGTTAGCAGCAGATCTTTTCGGTCAGGCGGGTCGAGAGCTTGAACCCCATTTTCTGGAGATCCTGGCGAAAGCGAAGAGCAATGTGCCGGAGATCAAAGACGGCGCAGAGGTGTACCGGCGCTACGTCACCGGTATGAAGATTGGCCTGGAACAGGTGGGCGCGCACTATGCCATCAGTTCTATCTTTCGCAATTACCCGGAAGATGGCGAAATCTTCTGCTTCGACGTTCACCGCTACGCTCATGAGGTCTTCGCCTCTGGGCGAGGCAAGGTTGCGCTCGGGCGCGCACGGGTTCGGTCACACATCACGGAGGAGACCGAGGACATCTGCTTCGCCGTGCTGCACCTCGGCGATCAGAACTTATCGGCCGCAGTGAAGCCCTACGACCCCGAGGACGAGGCCGCCTTCGTTACCTTCTCTGACGAGGTACGCACGTCCATTCGCCGCGCAAACCTGCCGGACGTGATCCGCCTCATTGACCGTTTCTTCGAAGCGAAAATTGTCGACGCAACATCTTCCGGCCGGGAAAATACCGCGTCGACGACTTCCTACTCGCTGACTTCGCTCTTCGCCGATGAGCAGCACCGCATTCTCCGCACCATCCTGAACCAGACGCTTGCAGAGATGGAAGACTCGATGCGCAACATCTACGAGGACCATGCGTCACTGCTGCACTATCTCACCGAATCCGGCATGGCTGCTCCGCCGGCCCTGGCACTCGCTGCAAGCTTTGCCCTGAATGCCAGTCTGCGCCGCGCCCTGGAGGCCGAGCTCTTCGACGCAGCCGAGGTGCAGTCGCTGCTGGTGAGGGCTGAAGGCGACCAGGTGAAGCTTGACACCACTTTGCTGAGCTATACCGCAGGCCAGCGTATGAAGCGCGCTATGGTGCGGCTGGAAGTGGCCGGATCGGCAACCGCGCCCTCTGCGGTTGTCCCCGCACATCCGGCGATGATCAGCGCCTTGAACGTAGCCATCACCATCGCCCAGACGCTTGCCACCATGCCCTTTGAAGTAAACCTGTGGCAGGCGCAGAACATCTGGAACGACCTTCTGCGCAAAAACGAGGGCACCGACCGGCTACCGGAGTCGACCGCGGAGTGGAAGGAAGGCTTCCGGAAGCTGGGCTTTGCCCTGAACATCGCTGTCGATCGCATCGTGGTTGAGGCTGCTGTGGTTCTTTAACGCAAACGGTTGCCACGCATACATTGAAAAGCCTGTGACGTCATTCGACGTCACAGGCTTTTGTTTGTGAGTGATCAGTCAGCGGGTTAGTTGACCGTGACCGTTACAGCCACCGTCGGCGCCGTGCCCGTCGTTGGCGTGCCCGTTACCGTGACTGTGTACGTTCCGGTTGTTGTGCCACCGGTAGCGCCGCCGCCGCCATTGCTGCTGCCACTGCCGCAGCCAAGCGCCGCTCCGGCAACCACTCCGAAGAGCAGAGCCATGGAGAGGATGCGCAGCATGCTCAGCAGCCGAATCGCCCGCTTGCTACGACGCCCAACTGGTACTCCGAAGAAGAGAAACGCTGCCAGGGCAACGCCTCCGCCTGCGGTGAAAATACCTTTGAGCGGCATGTCGAGCCGGGTTGTCGTCTGCGCGGTCGTGTTGATCGTCAGGGTTGAGGTCATCGCTGTGCCAGCCAGCGTAACGGATGCAGGTGAGAGTGAACAGGTCGGAATTTCAGTCGCACCTGCCGGGCTTGCTGTGATTGCGCAGGTTAGACCGACCGCACCAGCATATGGCGTGGTTGCATTCGGCACGACAGAGATAGTCGACGTGCTGGTTGCGCCCTGTGATGCGATCGTGATGGCTGCGCTGTTGTTAAGGGAGAAGGTGCCCGCAGGGGTCACCGCTCCTGTCACCACCACGTTGATGCCGGCAGTCTGGGTGATGCTTCCAGAGACGCCCGTGACGGTTACAGTGTAGGTTCCTGCTGTAGTGGAAGCCGTCGTCGTCACCGTCAGTGCCGAAGTTGCAGCAGCACCAGCGATGGTCACGGTTGCGGGGTTGAGTGTGCAGGTGGGTGTACCAGTCGCTCCTGCCGGGCTTGCCGTAATTGCGCACGTCAGAGCAATGCTTCCCGTAAATCCGTTGGTAGGCGTTGCCGAGATGGTCGAGGTTCCGGTACCGCCAGGTGCGGAGATCGCCTCCCCAGCGCCGGCCAGCGCGAAGCTGGGCGTCGCAGTCGCTGTGATAAGCGGCGTCATCACCTGCAGTCCGATGGTGTGGATGTACTGGCCCGTGGGGTCCGTTCCGGTGATGACAACGTTGTAGGTCCCAGCCGCCGTGACGGCAGAGGTATTGACCGTGACGACAGCAGAGGCGTTGCCGTTCGCGGCGAGTGTTGCAGAACCTGAACCGAGCGAGCACGTGATGCCGGTCGGAGCAGTGCAGGTAAGCGCCACCGCACCTGAAAACCCGTTATATGAGGTCAGGTTGATTGCGTCTGTCTGGACTCCCGGCGTGGCACCCGCATTCAAGACACTCACGATCGTCGTAGCCGGGATCAGCGAGAAATCACTGAGTGGATTCGCAATCGTTACTTCAGCCGCTGAAGGGTTATAGGCCGAGTTCGTGTCTGGAAAATATTGCAGAACAATTTGATTTGTTCCCTGGAACAAAGACGCGCTGCTGAATTGGTAAGTCAACGTGACGCTGTCCGTAGTGCTTGTAGGCAGCGTAGTCTCGGCAAACGCGTATTGAGAGGAACCAGTCGAGGCGAGTTGTAAGCTGCCCGTCGGAGCAGGCTTCCCGGCCTGTCCAGTTACCGTCGCGGTAACCGTAACGATTCCTGTCGGCGAAGTGGCAGTCGCAGTCGCAGTGGCAGTAATGGTCGAAGGAAGAAAGCCATTTCCGGCCAGTGAATCGAACGTCAAAGGCTGTGCAAGACTGACTGTTTTATAGTTTGCGTCTCCGGCATACGAGAAGCTCATGTTGTAGGCACCGGCCGCAGTGGCAGGTACCGCGAAATAAGCGATTCCCTCCGGAGCTCCACTATATGGATCGACCGCGGGGGCCAGCGTGACAGATGCCGGAGTACCTGTTGGCGCGCCAGAGACAGTCACCGTGCCGGTTGGCGCCAAGGCGAGCCCATTCACGTTGGCAGAGTTCTCCACCGAAACCGCGATGTAGGTGATCTGGCCGTTGACTGCGTTTCCGTTCTGCTCCTGATTGGGGAAGTACGTCGTGATCGCTGGGGTGTTCTGCGCCACGGTAAAGCTGGTCGCTGCGGAAGTTGAAGCGTTATAGCTTCCATCTCCGGAGTACTTGGCCGTGACGACGTAGGCGCCCGGCGAGAGGGCCGAGACGAATTCTGCGTCACCTTCGGAGTTGATGGCCGCCGTGTTGAGGACACTCGCTCCGTTTGCGAACACGACAGTTCCGGTCGGATTGGTGTTGGCTCCGGTTTGGCCCACCTCAGTTGCACTGAATACTGCTGGTGCACCGTAGACCAGGCTGCCGCCCGTTGCCGGCAACGGTGCGCCGGTAGAACCGGTAAGCGCACTGTAGACCTGCAGCGTCGTGGTGCTTGCCTCTGGCGTTACCGTGATCGTAACCGGAGTGGAGCTACTTGGCCCATTGGTGCCATCCCCGGCAAAGTAGCCGGAAATGTCGTAGGTGCCGCCTGGAAGATTACTGACGCTGCCTGTGTAAGCACCGCCGGAAAGAGAAAAGGCGCCATCACTCTGGTACGAGGTCGCAGGGCTGGTTGTGATAAGTGCTACGTCGCCGGTGGGCGAAGCGCCCGTCACCGACCCCGAAACAGTGATCGCAGTGCCATGGGCAAAGCTGGTTGAGGAGGGTGTGAGCGTCGTCGTGGTCGTCCCGAACTTGATGTTGCCCCAGTTCGTCACAAGGTTGTTTGCATCAATCGTGCCAAGACCGGTAGCAAGATCGTACCCTGCTGTCGCGTTATACGCCGGGGTGCCCGCCGTAAGTCCAATCTCGCCCTCTGTCGCCAACCCATAAGTGGGATCATCCACGCTCAGAGGATTCGTGACCGACTGGCAGTCAAGTGGGCTGACGGTGTTGGATGTAAACGCGCAAGGGACTGCGTTCGTACCTACGGTCACATCGTTGAAAGCAGTTGGGAATTGTGCGGCAAGCGGGTAGAGAACATAGTTTGCCTGGCCCTGTCTGCCGTACTTCTCGGTCACCAGCGCCATGATGCCGGCAAACGCCGGTGTCGACACCGAGGTGCCGCCTACGCCGGTTATCTGCACCGTCGTGCTGCCTGGGATACAGTCGCCATCTCCCGCGCAGACTGGATAATAGCTGCCGTTATACCCGTTCGCCGCAAACAAGGACACGTCGGGAAGGTCACGGACCTTGTCGGCAGGTACGCCGGTTCCGGTCTGCCATGACGGCTTCGGATACGGACCGTAGGTGGTTCCGGTCACGAGAAGACCCGCTGTACTCGCACCGCCGCTGCCACCCGCAATGGTGGTCATCATGCCGCCGCTGTTGTTGTAGTAGCTATCGAGATTCAGTCCATACTGGCTGTTGTTCCAGGGCTGCTCAGGCACCTTCGTCTTCAGCGAGACGGTTGGAGTACCGTTGGTCGGCGTCAGGTTCCAGTAGTTCGCCTGCTGCGCACCGCCGCCGCTGTAGTAGAAGTCTGTACCGCCAACGGCCACGTTGTAAGGTGTGGACGCAAGTCCATTTACTGCCTGTCCATGCACGGCGTAATACTGCGTGTTGTCGTCATCGCATCCTGCAGAACCTGAGTCGCCGCTTGAGACCAGGACGGTAATGCCCTGCGCTGCCGCCTGCTCCCAAAGACCGCTGATAACGGCATTGAACCCGCCCTGGTTAGCCTCGCATCCGCCAAAGCTAAGGCTGATGATCGGCGAGATGTTGCTGTAAACAGCGCGTTCGATCGCCAGGGTGAGTCCATCTTCAAGCTCGGTCGAGTTGGCGATGACGAGATTGACCTGGGCATTGGGAGCCACCGCACCGGCAAGTTCAACATCCAGGTACGCCTCGCCAGAGGCAAAGTTCTTTCCGTATGGGTTATTAATGCCGTCGATGCCGGGATCGTTTCCGTCGATGATTACCTGAGGGGGATTTACCGGCAGCCCGAACAGCGTGCGGTAGTTATTTACCTGGGCAATGTTGATGTTGGACTCGTTCACAATCGCGATGCTCTGCCCATCACCCTTTGTTCCAGCCGCATAGACAGGATTCAGGTCGTACTGAACGGCGAAGTCGCCTGGTGCAAGAACAAGGTCGGTACCGCCAAAACCGCCATAGGTCCACTCTGGCTTCGCCTCATGCGTGGTTGCGTTGAACTGCGCCTTGCCCAGA
Source organism: Acidobacteriaceae bacterium (assembly GCA_903642265.1). Taxonomy (GTDB): domain Bacteria; phylum Acidobacteriota; class Terriglobia; order Terriglobales; family Acidobacteriaceae; genus Edaphobacter. The sequence goes on from CAHJWN010000005.1 coordinate 60,292, forward strand.
ACGTCGGCGTGACTCTTCAGACGGAAGTTGTTGAGGGAGACGAAGCCGCCAAAGACAGAAGCAACCGCTGTCGGGATCTCAGGCGCACTTGAGTTCGCGAAGTGGGTCTCGCCGTGGACCTGGTAGCTGTGGATCTGGGTGTGAAACGTGTCGCGGAACTGACCGGCAGTACCGGTAATTTCGAGCGTCTGGCGTCCGGCATTCATCTTCACAATGCCAAAGCCATGAGAAGCAAGCCAGCCTTCCAGCTTTGTGACATCGGCGTCGGACGGGCCAAACTGCTTCCCGAAGCTCTCTGGCGTCAGCCACTTGTGGTAACTCGCCGAACCGGGAGCATGCATATCGCCAATCAGCTTCTTCAGCGCAGATTCCTGGGCGTCGCTTCGCTTCAACACAATCTGTATCCGGCTAAGCTTCATGCCATCCGATACAGCCCCGCGATCATTCGCCTTGGTTGCCAGGGGATGCAGCGTCCCCTGCAGGGCGATTCGGCTGGTCTCGAGAATCGGCTGCGTCAGGCGATCGGGAGTAGCGTGAAACACCGTGGCAGCCGAACTTGTCGCTGTCTGGGCGCTCAAAATGGCGGGAGACGCCAGGGTTGTTACGCTGGCAATGGCGAGGGTCGCCGAAGTGACAAGGACAGAGAGGGAGGACTGAAAAACGCGGTACGCCAGAGAGGGCATGTTCATCCTGTTTGCTACATGTACGTGCGAAGTGAAAGAGTCATCCGGTCGCGAGTCTATCGGCAGACCGTCTGTGGCCAGGTGCGTGAGCTGCTTCGTGAGCTGCTTATGGACAAAGGGGTTCACAACTACTGGCTTTAGTCGGCCGGAAAAGCGCGACTGCGATGCGACCTAGCTGTCCGTCGCTTGCTGTACCAATATGGCACACAGACTACCATCTCCAGGCAAAAACGTCCTCACCCTATTTTGCCGTGCAGGAAATCAGCGCAGGTTAGAGGTGTAGAGGCGGTACCTGGAGCGGCCTTCGGGGAGTGCTCGGCCGAACCCTGGGCAAGGTGAAAGGTCGACGCAAAGCGGCCATCTCTTACCTTGCAGGGTCCGTCGTCAGGAGCACCAGGCCTCGTGGCGGGACGGCGACTTCGATCCTTCCATTCCTCATAATGGGATGTTCCGGCGGGGAGGCTTGCCCTGCCTTGCGCAATTCCATGATTTGCTCGCGGGAAGGCGTCGACGGGCGGCCCATCGCGTCATAGGCGGGAATCACATTTCCGTGGGTTCCGTCGACGCGCCACAGCGTAAGCCTGCTCCCCTTCGGAAGGTTCTTTAGCTCGACAGCAAATTCTTTCTCGCCGCCGCCCGGTGTGCCAGGCTCCGGCGTGTAGCTCGCACCCTCGCCAATCGGTGGAAGATAGTTCCAGAGGGCGATCGCCACGCCACCGCTGGCGGTCTTCGTTGCCAGGGCAGAGTCGCTTTGAAGTGCGATCCTAGAGTCTCCAAGCCGATGCAGCATGGAAAAAGCGTGGAAGGCGGGCTTGCGAATCTGATCTTCGGCGATCAAACCAAAGCCGCCGTAGAACGGCGTGCGCGGGACGCCTTGCTCTTCAAACACATCCGCAAAGGTCCACGAACTCATCGATTGCACCAGCCCGTCGCATTGGCTGATGGTGCTGGCAATCCACGGCCCCATGAAGTAGCTGTCAGTTACGTTTGGCTCATTGGCGTAGCTGGCGTTGTACTCGGAGAAGTAAAGCGGCATCTTCGGGTACGGCGAGTGCAGAATTTCCTGGTGGACCTTGGCAACGGCGAGCGGCACCATCTTGTCGCGAGGGATCGTTGCGCTGGTGTGCAGCACGTTGACATTGTCATCATTGCCATAGACGTGGGTCGACGCAAAATCTACCGGCACGTTCTTGTCATGGCAGTGCTGGAGGAATTCACCCACCCAGGCAGCCTGCGCAGTCGCAGGGCCGCCCACTCGAATGCGAACGTTCACAGCTTTTAACGTACGCGCGGTGTGATCGTAGAGCTCCCAGTAGCTGGCCTGCTTGGGCTTACCGTCCCAGAAGTCTAGATTGGGCTCGTTCCAGACTTCGAAGTTCCAGGTGGCCACCTCGTCGATCCCATAGCGGGTCACCAGATGGCTTGCGAAGGCGGACATCATCGCATCCCATTGCGCGTAGTCCTTTGGAGGCGAAACGTTTGGGTGGTACCAGAATACGTGCAGGTCGTTGGGATCAGATGCGAGCTCCTTTGGCGTGAAGCTCAGCTCAACAAACGGCCGGACATGGTGCTCCAGAAGCCCATCGTAGATCGCATCCACGTAGGAGAAGTTGTAGATGCTGTCGGTGCGAACACTCTCTGTAGCCTGGCCCGGATTTGTAGATTTCCGCGCCGGATCGTAGAGCCCCACCTCATCCAAAAAAATGCCGTGAAAGCGCACCGACTGAAACCCCGTCGCGTTGTGAACGGAGTCGAGGTCCTGGCGGTATTCGTCACGCAGCGACAGGATCGCTCTCCCCGACCCGAAGGTCTGCTCCCAGAAGTGCGGAAAGGGCGTAGTCGGCGCCTTTGCATCGATCGTTACAACTACTGGCGCGATAGCTACAGGCGCCCTTCCTTGACCGAACGATGCGCAGGAGCAGATTGCCATCAGCAAGCCCATTGCGCCTGGCAAACTTATTGATCTGTACGGCTTCATAGTTCGGACCTCCAAAGATGTGGACACGGCTTCCCATCTTAGCCCAAAGTGGTCAGGTCGCCGGCTGTAACCGAACAGCCTCCAACACGACTGCATCCTCGAATGCTCCCAGAGCTGCAAATTCATTGGCCTATCCATTCACCAATGTGATAGGTTGCGATCTCCGTACGCACAACGAACTAGTCCTTCTTCAAACACCTGCGGGAGCAATCCGCGCAAGCTGAGGGATGCACTTCAGCAAAGAACATCGCTAGCGGTAGGTCGATCTCGAGCTTCAACCCGTAATGCCGTCAACCCGTGTATTCAGGAGCAACACAATGGATCCGCTTGAAAGCAGGACCGCACCACTCACCACCTACAGTATTCCGGGTGTCATCTTCGCCTCGTCAGTCGGGACCATGATCGAGTGGTATGACTTCTACCTGTTTGGCAGCCTCGCTTCGGTCCTGGCTCCTAAGATCTATCCGGCCGGCAACGATACCTTTGCGTTGATTGCGTACCTCGCGACCTTTGCCGTTGGCTTTGTGGTCCGGCCGTTTGGAGCGCTGTTCTTTGGCAGGCTTGGCGACCTCGTCGGCCGCAAGTACGCCTTTCTCGTGACTCTGGTCATCATGGGCTTTTCGACCTTCGTCATCGGACTGATGCCGACCTTCAAGCAAGCGGGCTGGTTTGCTCCGATCGCACTGATCGTCATTCGTGTATTGCAGGGCCTCGCACTGGGTGGGGAATACGGTGGCGCCGCAGTCTATGTAGGGGAACATGTGCCGGACAGGAAGCGCGGCTTCTACACAAGCTTCATCCAGATCACGGCGACGCTGGGGCTGTTTGTGTCCCTGATCGTCATCCTGTTGACGCAGAACGCCATGTCGAAGACTGCCTTCGCAGACTGGGGCTGGCGCATTCCCTTCCTGGTCTCAATCGTTCTGGTGGTGGTCTCGCTCTATGTGCGGCTGAAGATGAAAGAGTCGCCCATCTTCGAGCAGCTGAAGACCGCCGGCATGACGTCGACACAACCACTCACCGATGCCTTCGGCAAATGGTCGAATCTTAAGATCGTTCTGATCTCGCTGTTTGGGGCGACGGCTGGCCAGGGCGTGATCTGGTATACCGGCCAGTTCTACGCGCTGTTTTACCTGCAGAACATCCTGAAGCTTGAAACCAAGACGGCGAACATTGTCGTTGTAATAGCCCTCTTGCTGGGAATGCCTTTTTTCACCGTGGTTGGAGCCCTTTCTGACAGGATTGGCCGTAAGAAGCTGATCATGGCCGGTTGCCTGCTGGGTGTCCTCTGCTATCTGCCCATCTATAAAGCGATGGCGAGGGCGACAGGAAACAACATCGTCAGCGTGCTTTCGACGAAGAACAAAGTGACTGGGGCTATATCGCTGACCCCGATGACACAGGACCCTGCAGACCCCGGCAAGCTGGTTCCGATGAAGGTTGCCACTGCGCCAAATCTTCCGGCGCTGGTGTTTCTGGTGTGGCTGCAGGTGCTGTTTGTTTGCCTGGTCTACGGCCCGATGGCCGCCTTTCTGATCGAGTCTTTTCCGGCAAAAATACGGTACACCTCGATGTCTCTCCCCTATCACATCGGAAATGGTGTCTTCGGCGGGTTGGTTCCGCTCATAGGGCTGTCTGTGATTGCAGCTACGGGAAACATCTATGCGGGGCTCTACTATCCGATGGCCGTCGCTGGAATAACCTTTGTCGTTGGCAGCCTGCTGTTGAAAGAAACCAGCGGCACCAGGATCTGGGATGAGCCGGCGAATGCAAAACTACGCGCTGAGAGCAACGGATAAGCTACTTGCCGATGCAGAAGGTGGAGAAGATGAGGTTGAGGATCTCTTCCGTGTGCGTTGTTCCCGTCAATGAATCGAGGGCGCTTAAACATTCATGTAAATCAAGAAGCAGCATTTCATCTGGCACCGCCGTCTCCAAGCCAACCTGTGCCGAGCGCAAGGCCTGAAGCGCCGCGGTGACTGCACCGTGTTGCCGCAGATTCGTCAGCGGCACAGTGTCGGCGGAAGCGGGTACGGCCCGCAGCTCGCTTAAGATAGCTCCCCTGAGCTCCTCAATGCCCACATCCTTTGTTGCGGATGTTGCCACATGTCTCCCCAGAGAACCTGCTCTCGTTGAAGCGTCGGCCAGGTCAATTTTGTTGACGACCGCGATCAGCTTGCGGCCGCGCGAGCCCTCGATCGCCGCCATGTCTTCCTCGTGCATGGGCTCATTCGCCGCCATCACAAGCACCACGACATCGGCCTCAGCCATCGCCTCGCGGGTCTTCGCAACCCCATAGGACTCCGCCTCGTCCGTTGTCGCACGAAGCCCGGCTGTATCAACCAACTCCACTGGCACTCCAGCGATCTCAAGTCGCTCTGCGATTGGGTCCCTTGTCGTTCCGGGCTGCGCCGTCACAATAGCGCGGTCGCGCCGGATGAGCCGGTTGAAGAGCGAAGATTTACCCGCATTCGGCCTGCCCACGATGGCGAGTCGAAACCCCTCTCGCAGCGTGCGGCCGTAAGCGAAGCTCTCTTCCAGTAAACGCAGCGGATCTTCTATCTCCAGCATTCTCGCCGCGACGACTGCGTTCGGCATCAGGTCGAGGTCATCCTCCGCGAAGTCGACCCCAGCCTCAAGCGCGGCGATCAGTTCCATAAGTCTCTGCTTCACGGGCTGCAACTGTCGCGACAGTCCTCCGCCCAGCTGCTGCGCTGCCGTGCGCGCTTGTTGCAGCGTCGTGGCATCGATCAGTCCATGGACGGCCTCGGCCTGTGTCAAATCAAGCTTCCCGGAGAGGAACGCACGTTGCGTGAACTCCCCAGGTTCAGCCAGTCGCGCCCCGGCGCTGATGCAACGTTGGAGAAGATGATCCATCAGGACGGGCGAACCGTGTGCAGCAATCTCAACGAGATTGTCAGATGTGTAGGAGTAGGGCGCGGCAAAGAATGTGACGACTGCCTGATCGAGCACGAGCCCGGTGTCTGCTTCGACCAACTCTGCAAAACAAGCGCGCCCTGCGGCTAGCGGACTCCTGAGTCGAAGCATCGGCTCGGCGATCGCCCGCGCATCCGGCCCCGAAAGGCGGACAATGCTGATTCCGCCGCGACCAGGCGGCGTCGAGATCTCGGCAATCGTCTCGGTTGAAGTGTTCCAGGAAGCCACCACATCAGATTAGTGCAATCTGGACCTGCTTGAGAGCAGCCGGAATAAGCGATAGGCTCTGGCAATGACACTTGCTACCGGCCTCTTGGCCACAATCGCCTGCCTTTGCTCATCGATCACCCTCTTGAGCCAGGACCTGCTGGTTCTTTCCAAGCAGGACCACACACTTGCGATTGTCGATGCCGCAACGTTGCATGTAGTGGCGAAAGTGCCGGTAGGCAACGATCCACACGAGGTGATTGCAGCCGCTGACGGCAAGACGGCGTACGTGTCGAACTACGGTTTCGGAGCGTTCAATACACTCGCAGTGGTTGATCTTGTCGCCCACAAAGCAATGCCCGCAATTGACCTGGGTCCTCTTCGTGGACCACATGGGCTGGTCTTCGTTGGCGGCAAGGTCTGGTTCACCGCAGAGGCAGCAAAAGCCCTGGGCCGATACGATCCCTCATCACGCAAGATCGACCTGGTGCTGGGCACTGGCCAGGACCGCACGCACATGATCTACGTCACGCCTGACGGACAGAAGATCATCACCACAAACGTCAGTTCGGCGACCGTAAGCATCATCGACCAGGAGCCGCTGCACATGCCAGGGCCGCCGCCAGGCAGGGACCACCCAGGACCTTCGGTGCCCCGTACAGACTGGCACGAAACCATCGTCCCGGTTGGGCGCGGCTCGGAGGGCCTCGACCTTTCGCCCGATGGCAAGGAGATCTGGACTGCCAACGCTCAGGATGGAACGATCTCGATTGTCGACCTTCAGGGAAAGAAAGTTGTGCAGACAGTCGCGGCAAATGCTCCCGGAGCGAATCGGCTGAAGTTCACGCCGGACGGAACACGCGTCCTGCTATCAAGTGGGCCGTCACTGATCGTCATGGACGCCCGCACACGCAGCGAGGTCAAACGCATTTCCATCGGCCACGGCTCTGCCGGCATTCTGGTTGAGCCCGGTGGAGAGCGCGCGTTTGTCTCCTGCGGGCCTGACAACTACGTCGCCATCATCGATCTTCATACCCTCACCATGACGGGCCATATCGAAGCGGGCGGCGAACCAGACGGCCTTGCTTGGGCCGTCCGACCCTAAGCTCACGACGTCAGGCCAGGGCTTTCCTCACCATTGGCGCGACCTTGGTGCCTAGAAGCTCGATCGAACGCAGCATCTTCTTGTGCGGCAGGGCAACATTCGTCATCTGGAAGGTGATGCGCGCAAGGCCACCCAGGGCCTCATGTTCACGAAGAATCTTCTCAGCGATCTCCTCCGGGTCACCGATCAGGTAGGCGCCCGTAGGCCCGCGAGTCGCTTCAAATTGCGCCCGGGTAGTGGGCGGCCAACCACGCTCTTTACCTATGTGTGTAAACATCCGGTGGTGACCTGGGAAGAACTCGTCCGAGGCAATCTGGCTGGTCTCACCGGCATACCCGAACTGATGCAATCCAACCTTCAAGTCTTCAGCAGCAAAGCCGGCCCGCGCTCCCGCTTCACGATAGACATCAATCATGGGCTTGAAGCGGTGAGGCTCACCTCCGATGATGGCAACCATCAGCGGCAGGCCTAAAGCGCCGGCCCGCGCGAAGGAGGCAGGCGTTCCGCCCACTCCGATCCATATCGGAATCTTTTCCTGAACCGGTCTTGGGTATACACCCTGTCCGGTCAAGGCAGCGCGATGCTTGCCAGACCACGTTACGTGCGTGTTCTCCCTGATCTCAAGCAGCAAGTCGAGCTTCTCGGTGAATAGCGTGTCGTAATCTTCAAAGCTCAGCCCGAACAGTGGATACGCTTCGCCGAACGATCCGCGACCGACCACCATCTCTGCCCTGCCTCCGGAGATCAGGTCGAGCGTCGCGAAGTTCTGAAAGACACGTACAGGATCATCAGCGCTGAGCACCGTTACGGCGCTTGTAAGCCGAATCTGCTTCGTGCGTGAAGCCGCAGCGGCAAGAATAACCACCGGCGCTGAATCCAGGTACTCTGCGCGATGATGTTCGCCGATACCGAAGGAATCCAGTCCCACCTGGTCTGCTACTTCAATTTCTTCTACCAGGTTTCTGAGCCGCTCCGAGGGGCTCATCGCCTGTCCAGTCTCCGGGTCGGAGATCACTGCGGCAAAACTGTCGATCCCTATCTGCATCGGTTCTGACCTCTCACTGAATCACGCTGATACCAGCGTACGTGGCTTCCCCTGTTTCACGCAGCAGCCTCAGCCTGTTTGGTTGTCTTCACAGCCTCGGCAACAGGGCTCCCCAGGACATAGGTAACAGGCAATAAACCACTTGTAGCCGTGCCGACCTCCCACCGATATGCCAGGCCCGCGTGCTCAGATTCAATGCCAGAGATGATCTCCTGCAGCTCGCCAAGTGAATACGCGCGAAGACACGACATCCAGCCGTCATACCAGATCACGAACGGCACCACCGGGATCAGGTACGTCCAGAACAGTCGCGACCAGCGGAAAGGTCGCATGGCAGGCGTCAGGAGTAAGACGAGAAGTGGCGTGAAGCAAAGGACAAGCATTGTCTTGACCCCGCGTTGCGCAACCTCGAACACACCGACGCCGCGATGACTTACTGCGGCATCGGCAAGAATCTTTCTTGCCTCTGCCGGGTCGAAATGATGAAACGCAGAAAACATCGTGCGAAACCCTGGTAGTTGCGCGGGTATGTCCAACGCATCCACGGGCGTCAGGACGAATTCGATCTTCGCCCCTTGCGGCTGGGCAGGCACTTTGGCATTGGTTAAAGAAGGCCCAACCGCTCGATTGGTCCGGTCGATTGCCTCCTTGCTGGGGTATTTGTCACTCAGGCAAACCTGGACTGGACACTCGTACTCTTCTTCAAGCTGCTGTGCCAGGCTGATCCATGGACCGCACCCGCCGGAACAAAGGTCGAGCACTGAAACCGGCGCGTCCCCGTTGGCTGCCAGGACGGCATGAAGCCGTCCCAGGATCGGCTTGTACGAGTTACCAAACTGCCACAACGCTTCCAGTGCATCCGTGACCAGGTCCCGTAGCCTGGACGGAAAACGAGGATGATCATGTATTTCACTCAACTGCATGCGGCGCATTTGGCTCTGTCCCAGGTCGTTGGATGCTCCTCAGCTCGGCAGGCAATCTAAAATGAGCAATGTCCAATGGGCCAAAAGTCTTACCCGCCACGTTCTCTGCGGAATCACTGAAGTTCCTTCGCGCTCTCAAGCGCAACAATGACCGTGCCTGGTTCGACCCGCGCAAACCAATCTACGAGCGGACCCTGAAAACACCCATGCTTGCACTGATCGAGCAGATCAACCAGGCCATGCTGGACTTCGCACCCGAATACATCCGACCTGCGCCGAAGACGATGATGCGCATCTATCGCGACGTTCGATTCAGCAGCGACAAGCGGCCTTACAAATCAAATATCGCCGCGTGGTGGGCGCGCGCTGGACTTGAAAAAACCTCGGGTGGAGGGTTCTATTTCGAACTGAACGCCACCAGCATCACCATCGCCGCGGGCGTATATATGCCGGAACGGGAACAACTGCTGGCCATCCGGCAGTACCTCTCCGCAGCTGGCGGCAATCACCATCAGGCGTTGCGAGAGCTTCTCGCGGACAAGAAGCTGAACACCGTGATGCAGCCGATTGACCTCCTGAAACTTACACGCGCTCCAAAGGGCTTTCAGCCGGATGATGCCGCCCTCGATCTGCTGCTCTGCCGGCAATGGGGCGTTGCAGCGACCCTGCCCGCGGAAACGGTGCTTAAACCCGGTCTGGCCAGGAAGATCAGCGATCGGTTCAAGCGGGCCACGTCGCTGCTGACATTTCTAAACACACCGCTGCTGGGCGCATCGCGGCAAGAAGATAAGGCCGTAAGTGCTGCAGCGATGAACCGTTCACTCTTTGGCTTGTCGAGCTGAAAGCCGCGCAATTACACAGGCAGAGGCTCGAAACTCCCTGAAAATGGCACAAATGCCTAAAATAACCGCTGAATCCTGTGGAAACCCGGCAAATACAATTGACAAAGGCTCTGGAAAGGCTGAAGGTGAATGTCGGAACAGTTGTCAAGACCCGCATAAACAAAGGCGATTTCGGTTTCGGGTGAAGCAGTCCAAGAGTACTTCGAACGCCGGGCGGGCCGGCATACGAGGTGGTTACTCTACCCACTAACGCATTTGAAGTGAACGACACAACTTGAACGAAGGAGTACTAAAAATGGCAAAAGGAATGACAAAGACCGCACTGGTCCGCCTTCTGGCGGAGAAGCTCGAACTCACCAACAAGCAGACCTCCGGTTTTCTCGAGATGCTGGCTGAGACCGCAGTAAAAGAGACCAAGAAGAATGGCGAGTTCACCATTCCCGGCATCGGCAAGCTGGTCAAGGCAGAGCGCAAGGCGCGTCTCGGCCGCAATCCTCAGACAGGCGAGACGATCAAGATCAAGGCCAAGACCGTCGTCAAGTTCCGCGTAGCCAAGGTAGCCAAGGATACGATTGCTCCCGTAAAGAAGTAAGCAGCAATCGTACGCAGATTGAATCCTTAGAACTTCCTGGCTCTCCCGAGCTAATCGACCAAGCAATCCCGCACAGGGGCCGACACCGGCACCCATGCGGGATTCGTCGTTGTGACAGAGGACGTAAGAGTCTGCTTCATTCCTGCCGATACACTCTCCATCGCTGCGATCGAATGTCGCCATACCCATCCAGCTAACCTGATTGTGGGATTAGTCCTGGGGTCGGCAGTCGATAGACTCGTCGCAAGAAGGCAGGCTCATGCATTTATTGAACTGGATAGATTACCGGACACTCGCTGTAGGCCAGATACCTTTGGCCGTCGTCTTCGCGACTGTACTCTTTGGCATTTGGCGGGTCTATCCTCACCTTCGCGGCACCGACACGATGGCGCTGGGCTTCTCGCTTTGGATTCCATCGACGATCCTGCTTGTAGCCCAGGGAAGCATCCCCCTTTTCGCCTCGTCCATCGGCGGGAACCTGCTTGGGATCTGTGGATACATTCTGCTCTACCGCGGCCTCATCAGCTTCGTCCAGGCAAAAGGACATTTGCCCATTCTCTACGATGTCGCGGCCGTGGGCGCTGCGGTCATCATCTACTTCACAACGATCTACGACATGGCAACACCGCGCATCCTTGCTGTTGCGGCTGTGATAGCAGCCACGCGAGCGCTGATGGCGCTGGAACTCTTCAAGCGAAGCAAGGATCGTTTGTCGCTGCGGATCTTTGCCTGCTTCCTTGCACTCTTTGCCATTCTCCCGATAGGCGTTGCGTTTGCGGCGCTTTCTCCAGGGGCCTTCTCATTCGGCACCCAGGTGACTTTGGGCGGTTTTGCGGGAATGAGTACGCTGCTTGATGCTCTATTCCTTCTGGGCTTTGGTGTAGGTACGTTCAGCATGTACTCCGCCGACATCAGCGACACGGTGCAGCAGCAGGGTCAGCTTGATTTTGTTACCGGCACACTGAACCGGCGCGCAACCGAAGAGACCTTGACGGTTGAAATCGCCCGCAGCAGCCGCACTCATAGCCCTGTGTCCGTAATGATGATCGAGATCGATCACTTCAAGGCCATCAACGACACGTACGGCCGCAGTCGTGGCGAGGCCACCCTGTGTACCGTCGTCAGCACCATTGCGTCGATCCTTCGGTTCTATGACAAGTGCGGGCGGCTGGCAGATGACAAGTTCCTCGTGATCCTTCCTGAAAATACGGGCGAGCATTCGCTGGTGATCGCTTCGCGCTTTCGTGCTGCTTTGAAAGAGCCGTCGCTTCCACACGATCAGCCAGCAATAACGTTGAGCATCGGCATCACGCAATGCGTATTCAAGGAACCGACGATCGAAGTACTTACCCGCGCGGAGCTTGCTCTGAGCGAGGCACGCGAAAATGGGCGCGATGGCGCTTGCTTGAAGTTCGAACATGAACAACCTGTGCCGCCGCCAGTGCAGGCCAAGATGGACCGCCTGAGAACGAGCAGCCGCATCGCCAAGCTGATTCGGTAGCAGGCAAGCTACTCGGAGATCAGGCTGTCCCTGTTCTTGGTGTGAAGAAGCCGTAGAGGGCAACGCCAACGCAGCCTGCTACTGGCACCAGGTATCCGAGCGCGATGCTGCCGGTTGCTTTCGCCACCAGGCCAAGAAGCGGCGGAAAGATGGCCCCGCCAATAATCGCCATCACGAGAAACGACCCAGCAAGCTTGGTATTTGGACCAAGCCCTTTAAGACCCAGTGCGAAGATCGTCGGGAACATGATCGAGATAAAAAAGCTGCTGGCGACAATCGCGTAAGCGCCTGGCATCCCTGGAAAAATTGCAGCAACGAAGAGCAGGGCTGCGTTTGCGATCCCGTATATCGCAAGAATCAAGCTTGGCCGCAAGTACTTCATCAAAGGCGTTGTAGCGAAGCGGCCGGCGCTGAAGACTACGAGCGTCGCGGCAAGGTAATGAGCGGCAGTGCGCTCGGTGACGGTCGTGTACTCCTTCATGTAGGGAATCAAACTGCTCCACATGGCGACCTGCGCACCGACGCAGCAGAAGATGGCAAAGACCGCGAACCACAGATGAGGGAAGTGGAAGAGTTCCGCAAAGCTGCCCTGATCTGCCGGATCGCCTTCGTGCTCACTCTTAATTACGGGAAACTTCATGCGCGAAAGAACAAGCGCAAAGACAAGCACCACGGAGCCAAGCACCAGGTACGTTGGCACCACGCGCATAATCTCGGTGTGGAGATAGGCGACGTAGGTGTCTGCCTTCCTCATCGCTAGAACTTCGGGCGCTCTAAGCTCGACTCCGGAGAAGATGAACTTTGCGCCAATGATGACGCCCAGAATGGTGCCCGGTGGATTGAAAGACTGGGCGAAGTTCAGGCGCCGCTCCGACGTAGCAGCAGGCCCAAACTGCGCCATGAACGGGTTGGCCGCAGTCTCAAGTACAGACGCTCCGCACCCGACCGTAAAGAGGGCTATGAGGAACGGTATGTACTGGCCGCTTACCGCAGCAGGCCAGAAGAGCACCATGCCAAGACCGAAGAGAACGAGGCCAAGCACCATCCCCGCCTTGTACCCAAAACGACGCATGATCAGCGCCGCCGGGATTGCCATGCAGAAGTAGCCAAGGAAGTTTGCAGTCTGTACAAGCTGCGCGCTGAGCTGCGAAAGCTCAAAGGATTTCTTGAATTGCTGCACCAGGATGTCGGTGAGATTATTCGACATCCCCCAAAGGAAGAACAGCACCGTCACCAACACAAACAGAAGTTTCTGCTTTGGAAAGACGGCGATGTTCTTCGTGTCCGATGGATTTATATCTTGCGTGTTCAGCGATCCTGCGACCTGCATGGTCTGGGTCCTCTGTCACTTCTGGTCGTTGGCTGAAACGCTCGACTAGAACGAAATCCGGTAAGTGTACGCTGGCTGATTTTCATGTTGCGAAGGCAGCTGAATGTGCAGCCCATCGGTACCCTGGGCGAACGTGAGCCTGGTGTCTGAACCCAGCAGCTGCACTGCCTGCACCTTGCGCATCTCTGGTGCGCTGCTCAAAGCGAGGGATTTTATGACTGCCTCATTACTTGGAGGCCAGGCAAACTCAATTGCGTAAAGGTCAGCACCCTTGGTCGTGAATCGAAAATCCTCTGCCGTGTAGTTGACCGTATCCGTATCGTGGAATGCCCCTGCGTTGACCTTGGTCGGCCCTTCGCCGAACGTCCTCCAGGGCCGCGTGCCGTAGATGCCGTCGCCGTTGATCTTCAGCCAGGCTCCGACCGAGAGCAGCACATCCTGCACGCCTTGTGGGATCGTTCCGTCGGCACGTGGTCCAATGTTCAGCAGCAGATTGCCATTCTTACTCACGATGTCGGCAAGCTGGTGAACGACGAAGTCCGGCGTCTTGAAGGTGTCATTCTCTATGTAGCCCCAGGATTTATTGCTGACCGAAGTGTCGGTCTGATAGTACGTCGGGTGGATCTCCGCAAGTTGGCCGCGTTCAATGTCCAGCACGCCCGAGCGCTGCTCCATGGCCTGGTCCTTGAAGTTGATGATGCCAGGTTGGCCATGCTTCGTGCTCTCGTTGTAGTAGAAGGCGGCAAACTTCGCCAGGTAGGGACGTACCGACGCCTGCCCGATCCACCAGTCGTAGTAGACAAGGTCAGGATGGTATTTCTCAACAATCTCAGCCGAACGGGCAAGCCAATCCTCCGCATACTTCGGACTCACGTACGTCCAGTTGTCGTGGATCTCGTTCGCTCCGGCCTGGCTGGGGTCGAGTACCTGCGGCTCAGCGGGGCCATAAAAGGCGGCGTACTTGGGATCATTCACGTCTGACGGCTGCTCGCGTCCGCCATCCATAAACCAGTTGTGCTCCACGCGATGCGAAGACGCGCCCAGGTGCAATCCCTGCGCGCGCACCTCTTTGGCCAGGTCTCCTGCAAGGTCGCGCTTTGGCCCCATCTTTTTCGCGGTCCAATCTGACAGGCCGCTGTCATACATGGTGAAGCCATCGTGATGCTCGAAGACCGGCACGACGTACTTCGCGCCTGAATCTTTAAAGAGCTTTGCCCACGCCTGCGGATCGTAATGCTCAGCCTTGAACATGGGGATGAAGTCTTTGTAGCCAAAATCGGTGAGTGGACCGTACTTCTCCACCTGGTGCTTATTAATGTCGGAGCCCTTCCGGTACATCTCGCGGGGGTACCACTCACTCCCAAAGGCGGGGACCGAGTAAACACCCCAATGAATGAAAATTCCAAACTTGGCGTCCTTGTACCACTCGGGTGCCTCGAACTTCGAGAGCGACTCCCAGTCTGGACGAAACGCACCATCATGGCCCCCGCGATCGACATCGGCCAGTATCTCCGCTCGCTTGCTGTCATACTTCGCGCTCGCCTTGATCCATTGATTCGCGATCTCCTCCGGATGTTCTGAGGCGGTCGGCGCGGTAGTCTGGGCGCAAAGCGATGTCGGTTGTGCAGCAACAGCAAATGTAAGAATCGGGAGCAAAGCCAGGGCACGGGTGAAGCCGATCATAAAGATCCTCTTGTAAATCGTTGCACCAACTATAAAGAGTAAAGTGCAGTCGGGAAAGTAAAGCCAAAGACACAGCAGCTACCGCCAGCTTGCCGCAGGAAGCAGGCGCAACGTAGAGTCTTGAGAGTTACTCACGGAGTTTGGCCTGATGCTCACTCGTCGCAGTCTTTTGAATCGCATTACACCGCCCTGCAGCAGGTCAGCGCTTCTGATCACTACAGCTTTGGCTTCAATGGCTGCAGTGACCAGCCTCCCGGCCGAAGTCCGTCTGCCGCACATCTTGAGTGATCATGCAGTCCTGCAGCGTGAGGCGCCCATCCACCTGTGGGGTTGGTCTGCGCCTGAAGAAAATGTTCAGGTCCAGTTTCACGCTCAGAAGCGTTCGGTCACGGCGAATGAATATGGCGAGTGGAGCCTTTGGCTTGCGCCTGAATCCGCAGGCGGGCCGTTTACTCTCAATATCCACGGGAACTCAGGTACGCCAATCACCTACAGCGACCTGCTTGTAGGCGACGTGTGGTTCGCCTCTGGCCAATCGAACATGGAAATCCCTCTCAAAGGATTCGGCCCTGACACGCCCATCAAGAACGGTGCGGCCGAGATCGCAGCGGCCAACCTGCCGCAGGTTCGACTCATGCGCGTCGATCACAAGACTGCAAACTTTCCGCAAGAGGACCTCTCAGGCACCTGGACCCTTTGCACCCCGGCCACTGCCACAACCTTTTCGGCCATCGCGTACTTCTTTGGCCGCGAGATCCAGCAGAAAGAGCACGTCCCCATCGGACTCATCGATTCGACATGGGGCGGGACACCGGTAGAGGCATGGATGAGCCTTGACGCGTTTTCTGCCCAGCCGTCCCTGATGCCAGTACTGGCGCAGTGGGCGCACTTCGCTGACCAGCAGACAAGGCTTGCATCCATCGAAGCGGAGGAGAAGCGCGAAGATAACGCAGCGGCTCAGGCAGGACAGCCCAAGCCAAAGCATCCGTGGCATCCACTTGCCGAATCGTGGGAGCCTGCTCAGATCTATAACGGCATGATCGCTCCAGCGACCCCATACACCATTAAAGGAGTCATCTGGTACCAGGGTGAGACCAACAGCCCACCCGAGCGCGCTCCGTTTTACCAGCGGCTGTTCGCGACCATGATTGCCGACTGGCGACACGACTGGCAGCAAGGCGAATTCCCATTCCTCTACGCCCAGATCTCCAGCTTCAACTCGCCTGCCGAAGAATGGGGAACATTGCGCGATCAGCAGCGGCGTACGCTCTCGGTCGCAAACACCGCCATGGCAGTCACTCTCGATGTCGGACTGTCGGACAATGTACATCCGCCCGACAAGCAGACAGTGGCTGCCCGGCTGGCGCTTGCAGCCGAGTCTATGGTCTATGGCAGGACCAACACGACGGGAAAGCCTTTGGAGTATTCGGGCCCACTCTATAGACAGACCACTCGGGAAGGCTCCAGCCTCCGCGTCTACTTCGACCATGCCGGCACGGCGCTCGTATGCAAAGGCTCGGGCCTGGTGGGCTTCGAGATTGCGGCCAAAGACGGCAAGTACGTCCCTGCACAAGCGGCTATCGAAGGGCAGACTGTAGTCGTATCCAGTCCCGAGGTATCTCATCCGGTCAGCGTCCGATATGCGTGGCCAGGCTTCACCACCGCCAACTTGTACAACAGCTCTGACCTTCCGGCTTCCACCTTCACCTCCGAGTAGTTCTACGGGCTCATCAAACAGCAGATCGATAGCCAGGATCTCGCATCTTCATGCAGAAACTTTGAATAAGCAGTCGGAATGTTGGATATCCATCCATCTCGTCAGTGCCGGTCGGAGAGCTTGGCTTTACGTGTAGCATTGACATATTCAAGGTCAATTCCATGCTCGCAAATCACCTGATCAGTCTCGAAGAACGCTACGGTGCGCATAACTATCACCCGCTCGATGTCGTCATCGAGCGGGCGTCCGGTGCCTGGGTCTATGACGTCGAAGGCAGACGCTACCTTGATTTTCTGGCTGCATACTCGGCAGTAAATCAGGGGCACTGCCATCCCGCGATCTTCAAAGCCATGTGCGAGCAGGCGCAGAAGGTCACCCTGACCTCTCGCGCCTTCCGCAACGATCAGCTTCCGCTCCTGCTCAAAGATCTCCACGAACTTACTGGCTTTGAGATGGCGCTACCGATGAACTCAGGCGCCGAGGCGGTCGAGACTGCTCTCAAAGCTGCACGCAAATGGGGCGAGACAAGAAAAGGAATTCCCGCAGGTCACACCCAGATTCTGGTTGCCGAAAACAACTTCCATGGCCGCACCATCTCGATCGTCGGCTTCTCTTCAGAATCGCAGTATCGCTATGGCTTTGGTCCATTCCCGTCCGGATTTGACCGTGTTCCCTTCGGCGATGCACAGGCATTGCGGGAGAAGATCACACCAGACACCTGCGCGTTTCTCGTCGAACCAATCCAGGGAGAAGCTGGAATTATTGTGCCGCCGGCCGGTTACCTGCGCGAGGTCGCTGCAATTTGCCGCGAGCACAATGTGCTCCTTATCTGCGACGAAATCCAGTCCGGCCTTGGTCGAACCGGCCGCCTCTTTGCCTTTATGCACGATGAGATCGTTCCCGATGTAGTCGTCATCGGTAAGGCGCTCTCAGGTGGGTTCTATCCCGTTTCCGCAATGCTTGCCTCACGCGAGGTGCTCGGCGTCTTCTCGCCCGGCGATCACGGCAGCACCTTCGGCGGAAATCCGCTGGCGTGTGCTGTTGCTCGGGCTGCCCTCCGCGTCATCGTGGACGAGGACCTCTCCGAACGTTCTGCGAAACTCGGAGCCTATGCATTAAACCGGTTGCAACGCATCCGCAGCCCGCATGTTGCGTCGCTCCGCGGTAAAGGCCTCTGGATCGCCGTTGACCTGAACTCCCCTGCGCGGCCGTTCTGCGAGGCGCTCAAGGAGCGTGGTGTGCTCTGCAAGGAGACGCATGACACGGTGATTCGGCTGGCTCCCCCGTTGACGATCTCGCAGGAAGATCTTGACTGGGGCCTCGATCAGATCGAAGCCGTCCTGGCTCCGCAAGAAGACTCGAGCGTTGACATCGACGCCGCGTCGCGCAACACGGTCAACGCCTAAGCACTCAAAGTCTCCACGTTCAGCCTAAGCGATAGCTAGAAAGGCACTGACGCTGCAAGGCAATGTCTTGTCGCAACATGGCTCAAGCGTGTGATTTGCCGCGCCAATTCAGTCGGCCCGACTCACCCATTCGTGGCAAACATCCGTCGTCGGGATACGGCGCAGCTTCTCTATACTTAGGAGTAATCAGGAGCTACCGTGATCCCAAATTCAGCTGGAGTGGTGTTGAACGCGACGCGCATCCCACCGCTCAAGCGCTTGGTGAAGGTTGGCCTGGGGATCGTCTTCCTTTCTGCTGCGTCTTCACTCCTGAATCTTCAGAGCCAGAACCAGGGTGGCGTGTCAGTAATCTGGCTGTCGAATGGCTTCATGATGGGCATCCTGCTCTGTGCCCCGCGGAAGCATTGGCCAACGCTGATTATGCTTGGCGGTTTGATCGACTTCTTTGTGAATCTTGGGCTCACTACGCCGGTAGGCGTCTCCGCCTACTTCAGCATTTGCAACATGGTTGAGGTCTTCATCGGTTCGAGCTTGATGGCACGATCCATCGCCACCTCTCCAGACCTGACCGACCCGCGGCAGCTCAGAAGTTTCCTGCTCTACGGAGTTTTGCTGGGCCCCTTCCTCGCATCGCTCCTCTCGGTCATCGGTCTGCAACACTGGCTTGGCACTCCATTTCTTCATGCCTTCCAGTTCTGGTTTGCTGCCGACGTTCTCGGCGTGGCCACGATCACGCCCCTCTACCTGGCGTTTCATCATCGCAGGAAATTCTCGCCGCGTTCGACGTTCGAGACTGTAGGTTTGTACGTCCTGCTTATCGCGGTGTCCCTGTTCGTCTTCGATTACGCGAAGACTCCGCTGGTCTGGGTCGTACTGCTCTTCTTGATCTTATTGGGCGCACGTGTAGGTCTTGCCGGTTCTGCACTGGGATTGCTCCTGGTCGCTTTCATTGGAGGATCTTCGACAGTCATCGGGCATGGGCCCCTCGTCTTCGCCATCAAGGGTCAGCTCTCAGAAAAAATCCTCATGTTTCAAGTCTTCATTGGAACCACGATGCTTGCGCTCTACCTGACGGAAGTCGCGATGGCAAAGAGCGCCAAGATGAGACTCGGCCTGGAGACAAGCGAGACCCGTTTTCGGCTGCTCGCCGAAGCTTCGCGCGATGTGATCGTGCTTGCTGGCTTGACCGGCGAGCGTAAATACGTTTCACCCGCAGCCACCGAACTGCTGGGCTGGTCGCAGGAGGAGATGCTGGGCAAAGATTACGTTTCGATCACCCATCCTGATGACCTGGCCAAATTTTCCAAACTTCTTAACGATTGCCGGGAAGGCCACGAAACGGCGGCGCTCTCCTACCGGTGCAAGAAGAAGGATGGCGGTTATCTGTGGCTGGAGTCGAACATTCGCCTGTTTTGTGACTCGGAGACCGGCGACGCCGCTGGCTTCGTTTACATCCTCCGCGACATCTCTGAACGCAAAATTGCGGAAGACAAGTTACAGGACGCCTTCCATACGGTCGAACAACTCGCCATGGTCGATGGGCTTACGGGAGTAGCCAACCGGCGTCTGATGGACCAGACCCTGAACAGGGAATGGATGCGGGCCATACGCGATGGAACGTCGCTTTCGCTACTGCTGATCGACGTTGATTACTTCAAGCTCTACAACGATCTGTATGGGCACCTTGCCGGCGACGCCTGTTTACAGGCTATTGCCACCTCGATCCAGGGCCGCTTACGCCGCCCGCCGGATCTGCTGGCACGCTTCGGAGGCGAAGAGTTCGTCATCATCCTGCCAAATACGCCCTTGGCCGGTGCAGAGATCATGTCCCGCATGGTCCTCAGCAGCGTGGAAGCTTGTGCCATTCCGCATTCAGGAAGCCCATACGGTTCTGTAACAGTAAGCCTGGGTTGTGCGACGATGACAGCGACTCTCGATGGCAGCGTTACAGACCTTCTCAAGGCCGCGGACGATGCAATGTACCGGGCCAAAGTGAACGGCCGTAACCAGATGCAAACCTCCGACGGAGCACTTGCCCTTAGTTAGCGCATCTGCTTCCTAGATCTCAGCAGGATTCGGTCCACGCGTTGCCGTAGATGGAGCGGAGACCTTCACCGGCTTGCCGCTGCGGGCCGATTCATAGATGGCATCGGTAATCCGCTGGTCCTGCAATCCTTCCTCGCCCGGAGTATGAGGCTTCAGGTCTTTTTGAACGCATAGCGAGAAGTGGTCCATCTCGGCAGCGAACTGGTCCTTCTCTTCAAGCGCGGGTTCGTGTGCAATCTCCATACCCTGATCGAATTTCGTGAACTTCATCTTGATGCCGTGATAGGCAAACGCCGGGTTCAGCTCCGCATAGGCCTCTGTGCCTTCAACGCGCAGGAATTGAGATTTGTGGGCGTCATATGCAGAGTTGAACACTGCCGTGAAGCCTGATGGGAATTTTGCGATCACCTGGCAGCTCGCTTCTACTTCAGCAAAGCGAGGGTCGTCTTTCGGCTGCACAGTTGTCGCAAACACCTCGTACGGCTCTTCATCGGAGAGGAACCTGGCCGCATTCAGGCAGTAAACACCTACATCTGGCATACACCCGCCGCCCGCCAGGCTCTTCTTGAGCCTCCATTGCGTCGGGTCGCCTTGGTTTTGTGAGTTCGTAGAGATGAACTGCTTCAGCTTGCCAAACTTGCCTTCCCGAATCATCTTGACCATCGCCATATCGTAAGGCTCATACTGACTTCGATAGGCGATCATCAGCTTCACATTTGCGGCATTACAAGCTGCGATCATCCGTTCGCATTCCTTTACAGATGTCGCCATCGGCTTCTCACACAGGATGTGTTTGCCAGCCTTTGCCCCACGTAGGACGAACTCTGCATGCATGCTGTTTGGCAGCACGATATAGATGACCTTTACTTCCGGGTTCTGCGCAATCTGGTCATAGGTCGAGTAGTTGTAAATGGCACTTTGCTTGATGCCGTACTGTGCCGCAATCTTCATTGCCTTTTCACGGTCGCCGCTTACCAGGGCCACTGGCTTCGAGTACTTGCTCTTCCCCATGGCGGGCAGGATCTGCCCAAGCGCAAGCCTGCCAAGACCGACGATGGCGTATCCGGTCCTCTGGTCTTCAGCCTCCATCGGACCTGGTATCTTCTCCGGCTCTTCAGTCGAGGCATGGATCTGCGATAGCTGCACGTCGTCCTGCTCGTTAGGTTTCACTGAGGATTGCGCAAATGCAGGAACCGCCACGGCAGCCGCCATTGCTCCAGTCGCCGCACGAAGAAAGCCTCTTCGATCGGTTCCGAAGAACTTGGTTACAGGGAATTCGTTGTCGCTCATGAAGGCGTGGGATGCAACGGCAAACGGCCAGGGATGCCTACCTGCACATTGTCCCTGACCGTCGCTTTCAGCACAGCAAACGTCCCGTTAGAAGTGAAATCCGATCTCCGCAGTCAGTGTTCTCGGCGTAACGTAATGCGTTCCGCTGAAGGTGGAGAGAAAGTTATACAGCGCATACTTGTTGGTTACATTGACTGCAGTCAGTCGCGCACTCCATTTATAGCGATCGCCCTTGAAAAGGTTATCCTGCCCCGCTGACGCATCGAAGAGGTTGCGCGGCGCAATGCGAGGAGGATTCGAGTCGTCGTTCTCTGTGTTCGGAGCAGGGATCTTCACAAGTTGCGACGTAAGCTGACTCGCCAGGCACAGGGCAGGAAGCGCTGTCGTGGGTGTCGCCTTCACACCGTTGCAAACCAGGCCCGCTTGGAACTGTTCGTCTGCGCTGAGCGTGCCCAGGTTGATGTAATCCTGCCCGTTGATGATCGTGCCTCCACAAGGGCTGTTTGCTCCGGTTGGATTGAAGCAGGGCACTGACCCCGCAGTAAGGCCGCTGTCGAAATGCCAGCTCATGCCGACCCAGGGCAGGGCAGCGTTCTTCAGTTTCAACGGCGTTTGATATTGAACGTGGGTTGTCTGGTTGAACCGTTCATCATGGTCAATCCTGAATGGCAGCCCTGTGTGACCAACCGTCGCTCCAGCACCTGCGACCTGCGGCGGGAAGAACCTTGCTGCAACGGACGACATAACGACGAACGCCGACAAATTATGAAAGTTAGGAACGTCCGCGCGAATCGCAAAGCCGGGCACCTTGGCATTGTGCCAGTCGATAGGGAATGTGATCGGGGTGTTGCCAAGTGTGCTGAAGTCGAACGCGTTGTGCGTGTACTTCCAGATATAGTCGCCGCTGATGACCAGGTTTTTCCCGAAAGCCTGCTGCAGGCCAGCATGGAACTCATTCCGGAATCCTGGCTGAAGCGTGCCGGAGACGCCCGGACTGCAAAGCAACAAGGGTGCCAGCACAGCACTTTCACAGCCCTGGCTCGACAGAACAAGATTCTCGTTGAATGGCGACTCCAGCGTTCGCGCATAAGACGCGCGTAGAACAGTGTTTGTTCGCTTCAGCGTATAGGCCGCACCAAGCCGAGGCTCAGCCTGGCTCGCTTTTGTAAGACCGTTATAGAGGTCGCCGCGAACTCCAACATTCAAGACCCAATCGCCAGCCTTGATCTGGTCCTCGACATACAGACCAAGTTCCTTGATGTCTGTATGCCCAAAATAGTGGAACATTGAACCGCCGCGCGTCAGGTCGTAAGGCAGCAGGACCGGGTTGAAGGGCGTCGCAGCGTTAGGATTGATCGCTACGTTCGCATTCGCTCCATGACACTCTGCCGTGCTGCTGTAACCGGCCACCGGATTGTTGTTCGCATCCAGACACGGTGCGTTGAACGTCGCATTCACAATGCCGAGGCTGTCGCTCTCGTTCAGAAACGTGTGCTGGTAAAGCGCACCGATCTTGATGTTGTTTACGCCCTTCACGTAGGTCAGGTCCGCATGCGCTCCCGCATTGGTCAGGTTGCGTGCCTGCGAGATCGATTCGTTCTGAATGGGATCAAGATCTGCGAGTGGGTCGGCGCTCGGATAGTAGTTATACGTATCCCGCCGGACGAACGCGCCCACATTGAACACAGAGTTCGCACTGGTCACACGTGTGTACGTCGGAGCGATGTTGAACGTTACGATCTTCGACCGCTGGTCCGTGTTCCCAACACCACCAATGACCGGGGTAGCGCCCGCGCCGCCGCTGAGTATATTTTGGACGTCTTGATTGTCATAGGAATTTGGGTTCTGGAACCAGGAGCGGCTCACGTTCACGTTCAGGTGCACAGAATCTTTATCAGTGATCTGCCGGTCGATGCGGTCGAAGAAGTTCAGTTCGTTGCCCTTGTCGTGAAACACGGCAAACTCCGCAGGATCAAGAAAACGGCCTGTGTTCAAGCCGTCAAGCTCGACGAAGTTGCCCCACTTCACACCGCCATAACTAAGATCAGCCGACCCAGTCGACGAACCAAAGGTTCCATACGATGTCGATATGCTGCCCGTCGGCTTGTTCGCGCCCAGGCCGGACCGTGTCGTTACCTGGATGATCAAGCTCGTCTTGCCACCATATTCGGCTGGCGGAGCGCCTTCGATGACTGAGATGGACTGCACCGAATTCGAAGGAAGCTGATTTGAGAATGTCTTGGATTGCTGATCGCTGATCTGTTGACCATCGACCGCGAAGGTATTCGACGCATGGTCGCCCAGCCCATGCAACTGGCCGTTCGAATCCGCAGCGATGCCCGGCGTTGTTGCAGTCACAAGTGCACTCAGCCCAGACGATTGACTCTCGAGCGGAAGCTTCTCGAAGGCAGACCGGTCCACCTGCGTTTCAACGGTCGAGTCGTTGTGCATTAGGTCGTTCGCGTCGACTTCAATGATCGTCGAACTTGCCCCGATCGAGAGCGTATTCGTTACACTCACCGTCACCGAAGAATGCAGCGCAACATCACTTGCATAGGCATTGAAGCCCGAGGCAGACACCGTCAGGTGGTACGGATTGAAGGGAACGTTTGCAAACTGATAATGGCCGGCATTGTCGCTCACCGCAGAACGTGAGTATCCACTGACCGGATTGAGGATCGTGATCGTGGCACCCGGCACAACGGCGCCCGTTGAATCTGCAACTGTGCCCGCGATCGAGCCTGAACTGCCTGAAGACTGTGCCGCCCAAAGCTGTGGGCCCGTCAGACCAGGAACACCGGCACACGGAAGAATAGAAATGATTGCTGCAAATGCGACGCGCCGGATGGACGTGTACATGCGTTACCCCTTGATTCGTTTGGATCTTTCGTTTCGAATGTCGAGCAGAACAGCTCGAAGTACGTGCTGGCTAGGCGGCGTTCGAAACGTGGGGCGGGGGCCGCGTGAAGAGGGCGAAGTGCGGCGCTGCAGTATGCCCAACCAGGGACGCGGGCTCAGGTTGTTCAGCAAGAACTACTGTCGCCGGAGCTGGCACCGGGTTGCTGACTACCTGGGCAACCACATGCGCTGTCGCGCAGAGGGAACAGTCCGCGTGAGAGATGTCTCCGCCGACGTGGGTATGCGCAACCTGTACTGTGCTCCCAAGCACCACAAGCACCAGGCACAGAAGGCCGAGGAGCATCGTCCACGACGTACGGCCTGACGATTTTGGGTTGCGTTGGATCATGCTAAATAAACTATAGCGTAGTGGCACCCCACCGGGCTTCTGCCAGCAATTGCCCCTACCCTTGGGTTCCCAGGTGCGCCCGCTCAGTGCGAGGATAGAAGGGGAGACGATGATGAGCATAGCGACAAAGACTGGCGACGCAGGCAGCACAGGATTAGTAGGCGGAGGACGGATATCGAAGGCCGACCTGCGCGTGGAGGCTTACGGAGCGGTCGACGAATTGAACTCCACACTCGGGTTTGCGCGCAGTATCTGCACAAATGTTGACATTGCTGGTTGGACCGAACAGATCCAGAAGACGCTTTTTCGCGTAGGCGGTTCGCTTGCAACGGCTTCAGACGTAAAGCGCGAAAAACCGCTCATGCTGCCCGAAGATGTCGACCACCTGACGCAGCTTGTGTATCAAATTGAGGCTACGGAAGGCATTCTTGCCGACTGGTCGCTTCCAGGCGCGCTTCGCGAATCCGCAGCCTACGAGATCGCACGAACGGTTTGCAGGAGAGCGGAACGAGCGACCGTCCGGCTGCTGGAAAGCGGAGAACCGGTAAGCAGCGAGGTGCTCGCCTACCTGAACCGGCTGTCCGATCTAATTTGGCTGTTTGGACGACTCATCGAGTTGAATGCCGGGATCGATGCCCGTCTGCGCGATGAGACCAAGGCTGGTCCAAACTTCTCCCGCGCCTGGTAGCAGCGTGGGCAGGAACTACTCTGCCCACCGCTTGAACACAAGCGAGGCGTTGGTTCCGCCAAATCCGAAGGAATTCGACAGCGCATAGTCGATCTTCGCCGCTTGCGGCTTGTTCGGAACATAGTTCAGACGGCAGGCCGGGTCGAGCTCAACGATGTTCATCGTCGGCGGCGCCGTCTGATGCAGCATCGCGAGGATCGTAATTCCCGCCTCAAGTCCGCCTGCCCCACCGAGCAGATGACCCGTCATCGACTTCGTGGAACTCACCAGCAGTGTGTGGTTCCTGGCCCGTTCGCCAAAGACGTTCTCAATGGCCTGCGACTCCAATGCGTCCCCAAGTGGAGTGGAAGTCGCGTGCGCGTTCACATAGTCGATCTGGTCCGGCGAGATGTCCGCAACCTTCAGTGCCGCAGTCATTGCGCGGAAGCAGCCTTCACCCTCCGGTGCCATGCCGGTCATGTGGAAGGCGTCCGAAGACATGCCATAGCCAACAACTTCAGCGAGGATCTTGGCTCCGCGGACCTTGGCGAATTCAAGCTCTTCCATGATCAGGATGCCCGCACCTTCACCAACGACAAAGCCGTCGCGGTCCTTGTCGAATGGCCGGCAGGCATGTTCCGGATCTTCATTACGCGTCGACAAAGCCTTCATCGCCGCAAACCCGCCAACGCCCATCGGCGTAATCGCTGCCTCGGTTCCGCCGGCAATCATCGCATCAGCGTCGCCGCGCTGAATAATCCGAAAAGCGTCTCCAATAGAGTGGGCGCTCGACGTACATGCGGTCGCGGTCGCTTCATTGGGTCCACGCGCGTTATAGCGGATCGACACATGCCCGGCTGCAAGATTGATGATCGTGGCGGGAATGAAAAACGGCGATATCTTGCGCGGGCCGCCATTCATCATGTTCGTGTGCTCGCGCTCAATCACATCGAAGCCGCCGATTCCGGAGCCTATATGGACGCCAAATCTGGTCGATATCTCGGGTGTCACCTCCAGCCGAGAATGCTTCATCGCTTCGTCCGCAGCAGCAATCGCCATATGAATGAAGCGGCCCATCTTGCGGGCTTCCTTTTTCTCAATGAAGACGAGGGGGTCAAAGTCTTTGACCTCAGCCGCGATTCGCACCGGGTGGCCGGTCAGATCGAATGCCTTGATCTCGGCCACCCCGCTGCGGCCAGCCAGTAAACCCTCCCACACTTCGTTAGAGGTCCTACCGACGCCGCAGATAAGACCAACTCCGGTTACGACGACGCGCCGCTGAACGTACGCTTGCTGCGATTGCATTGCTACTTTGCCGCCTTCTGGTTCTTTTCGATGTAATCGACGGCGTCCTTCACGGTCTTGATCTTTTCGGCATCTTCATCCGGGATCTGAATATCGAAGGCTTCCTCAAACTGCATCACCAGTTCAACTACGTCAAGCGAGTCCGCGCCCAGATCTTCCTGAAAGCTCGCACCTGGAGTTACTTCTGCTTCATCCACCTGAAGTTGCTCAACAATAATCTGCTTGACCTTCTCGTCCACTGCTGCCATTTGTTTCTCCTATTCCAAGTAAGTGCAAAACTGGTTGGGGATGCGCACCGCGCAAAAGCCCGAATCTCAAGGATACCGAGCGCCTAGGTGAGTGTAAAGCAAACTGGCCACACCGTGGGTCAATTGCAGAACACAGCAAATAGGCGGGGCTGCATTTTAGACATCATCCGCGCCCGATTAGTTTCTGTCTTATTCCTCGTCGGCGCTCGCTGCCAGCAAAGGGGCAACACTCGCAATCTCCTCAAAACCAAGCAGGTTCGAAACTGGAGCACCCGTCTCAATGTTCGACACGTTCTTCAGCGCTCGGTTGATGGTCTTGGTCTTCCCGCCTATATCGCCCAGCGTGTTTTGCACCGTGTCTACCTGCTTGCGAACCTTGTCCATTAAGCCGCCGAATTTCTCGAACTCGTTCTTCGTCGACGACAGGACGCGCCAGACCTCATCGCCTTTCTTCTGGATCGCGAGGGTATGAAACCCCATCTGGAAGCTCGTCAGGATCGCCATAAAGGTAGACGGCCCGGCAATCGTCACCCGGCAGTTCGTCTGAAGCTCTGATTGGAGACCTGGCCTGCGAGCGACCTCGGCATACAGACTCTCAGTCGGAAGCACCATGATTGCGTGGGGCATGGTGGTTGGCGGATCGATGTATTTCTCGCAGATGCTCTTTCCCTGCACGCGGATGGCACGCTCGAACGCTTTTCCCGCTTCTACCTGCTCCTCCGGCGTTCCATGCTCGTAGGCATGCTCAAGACGCTCCCAATCTGACGTTGGGAACTTGGCATCGATCGGCAGCAACACATAGCTGCCGAGATCTCCATTCGGGAACTTGAGCGCAAAGTCTACCTTCTCCCCGGTGCCGGGCTTAATGTTGACTTGCTTCAGGTACTGTTCGGGAGAAAACATCTGCTCAAGCTGCTGCCCAACCAGGAACTCACCAACTCCCCCGCGACGACTTACGTTGGATAAGACCTTCTTCAGGTCGCCAACCCCGGTGGCAAGCACCTTCATCTCTCCAAGCCCCTTCTGCACATCGCCGAGGTGCTTCGTCACCTCGCCAAAGGATTCAGTAAGCCGTGTCTGCAAGGTTACCTGGAGCTTCTCGTCCACAGTGTGACGCATCTTCTCGAGCTCGAACCTGTTGTCCGCATTGAGCTTGGCAAGACTGCCCTCAACAGAAAGTCGAATCTTGTCCAGACTTCCAGCACTATCGTTCCCCAACTCGCTCAGCTTCTTGTTCAGCGATTCCCTGGCATTTATCTGGCTTGCGCTCGCGTCCGAAGCAAATGCCACGAGGCGCTGCGAGATCGCCTCGAGCTGCTTCTGCACGTTGGCCGATAAGGCCGCAGCATTCGCCGCATTGTCCAGACGAAACTCTGCCAGCCCTGTGCTCAGCGTGCTACCCAGGGTCGCGATTGACCTGGTGATTTCAGTGCGAAGCTGCGCTGCATTCTCTGAGCTCTCCCTGCGGAGATCGGCGATGCCGTCGCGGACACTCGTAGCTAACGCCTGGGAGCGCGCGTCCAGCCTTGTAAGCTGATCAGGCAGCTGCGCCAGGCGCGCATCAACCACCGGCGGTTCAGTCCTTCGCAGCAGCAGCACCACCATCGCGCCAGCAACCGCGATCAGCAACACCACTTGAAGCACAACTAGAGCATTCATTTCGGTTTTCCTTCGCCAAAGCATAGCATCGAAGACGGTGGAAGAGACCGCCTTTACACCCGGTTCTTTTGTGCCGGATACTCTCGTGATGGTCCATGTTCTAAGTGGACTCCAGGAGCTTCAATGCCCATCACAAACTACAGCGTTCTCGCTGGCACCCCCACCTCCGGCAAGGTGGTCACTGGAACCAGCACGCACTACCAGATCACCATGCAGGCACCCGGCGGCCCGTTCACGGTCGCAGTCAACATCGAGTCCGTCGATGGCTCCGAGGTCCTCTACGCCATCATGGAGAACTTCACGCCTCCTGACGAAGCTGGGTTGCTCGCGCTCGCAATGGGCATGACCGCGCTCAACTCGGTACCTGGCGGCCTCGCGCTCGATTTTGTCCGCAGCACCGTTCCCTCGTCCGGGGACCCCAGGCCAATGGTTCTTCTGGCGCAGATGACGCTCTTACCCAAGGCCGGTACTGCGGCTCATCGATTTGAGCCAAATGCACTCCAGAACGCCGTCACCACGCTCCTCAACGAGACAATCGCCGATAAGGCTGGCGTCATCTATGCCTTCGGCAGCGCCTATGCAGACTCCGGCAGGGTCGACGGCATCCACGACATTCACATGAACCAGGGCAATCCGGTCGGTAATCACGGTGGCGACAACGGCATCTGGCAGGATGGCGCTCTGTTCATCCATCTCCCCGCCCGGGGAACCTGGACAGCCGTCTTCATTGCCTTTCAGACCGAAAGCTGGAACACCGATCCGAACGGCAATCCTGAGTAGTCGGTCACTGCAGGGTTCGTGAAACCTCAGGGCTGAACGCAGGGCCGGTCTTCGCTGCGATCACCGCCGCCGCATCGAGAATCGCATCCGCAATCGCCGCCGCCTCTGCCGCGGCCCGCACATCATGCACACGTAAGACGTGTGATCCGGCCAGAATTGACGCCACATTCGCTGCGGTAGTGGCGTTCACCCTCGCCCCGGTTGGAGCGGGCTCGCCGCCGTACCTCGGCGCAAGCGTCCTGCCCAGAAATCCTTTCCGTGAGGTGCCGCTCAACACCGGCAGCCCAAACTGATGCATCTGGTGTAACAGCGCAAGGATGGTGTAGTTCTCGTCACCCGCTTTGCCGAATCCAAATCCCGGATCGAGCATGATCCGGTCGCTCGCGATACCCGCCTTACGCGCTGTCAGGATCGAATCTCGAAGACCCGTCAGGATGATTGGCATGATCGC
Source organism: Acidobacteriaceae bacterium (assembly GCA_903642265.1). Classification (GTDB taxonomy): domain Bacteria; phylum Acidobacteriota; class Terriglobia; order Terriglobales; family Acidobacteriaceae; genus Edaphobacter. The sequence goes on from CAHJWN010000005.1 coordinate 89,934, forward strand.
AAGCGGAGGAATCGGCGGCAGCGTCTTCCACTCCTGTGGGCGCCCGCGCGTATGCATCAGCACCACGCCGCACTTCAATCCCGCGCAACCTGCAGCCATCTCCGCATCCCAGGTGAGGCCGCTGACATCGTTGACGATCTCCGCACCCGCTTCCACTGCGGCCTTTGCAGTCGCAGCATGAAATGTGTCAATCGAGATCACAGTGTCTGAGCGCTGCTTTAGGATCGCTTCAATCAACGGCAGCACGCGCGCCTGCTCTTCATCAGAGCTAATCGGTGTGGCGTTCGGTCGCGTCGATTCGCCGCCAAGGTCAAGGATGTGTGCTCCTTCCGCGAGCATCGCCATCGCAACCTCTACTGCAGCATCCAGTGATCTAAATTGCCCGCCGTCCGAGAACGAATCCGGCGTGACGTTCAGGATGCCCATGATCTTCGTCTCGCTTCCAAGCGAGAGCGTCCGCTTGCGAAGATGCCAGTCAAAAGCAGTGCGCGGGACAAGAGCCATACCCCATCTTAGTGCCCTGTCCGGGAGCGACAGGGTGCTAGACTTCGCCCATGCGGACGCCATCGCTGCTGCAAATTCAGAGGACCATCGCCGCCTTGGTCATCACCACGCTGCCGTCAGGGGTCTGGGGACACATCCCAAAAGCATGGGGACAGACCACCGCCTCTGCAACCGCACCGACCGGCAATCTAAGTACCCGGATTGCAGCCATGATCGCCGAGCCAGCAGTCGCGCGCGCGCACTGGGGCGTAGTGGTCACCTCTATGGACGGGTCGCCGATCATCGCATTGCATGAGGGCCAGCTCTTCCAGCCCGCCAGCAACACAAAGCTCTTCACCACCGCAGCCGCGCTTGCGCTGCTCAAGGATGCGACCTTCAAAACGACGGTCGTGGCCAGAGGCCGCCTGACCGAAAACGACAGTCTTGACGGTGATCTCGTTCTTGTAGGAGATGGGGATGCCTACCTCTCAGGTCGGCCTGTTCCTTATGCCATGGGGAAGGTGAAGCCTGCACCCCCGCTCCACTCTCTGGAAGAGATGGCCGACGCTGTAGCTGCTTCTGGCCTCAAGATCATTCATGGCGACATCATCGGCGATGACACGCTCTTTCCGTTTGAGCCGTATCCAATCGAGTGGGCGATTGACGACACAGCCTGGGGATACGGCGCCCCTGTGTCTGCCCTGACGATCAACGACAATCAGATCAGGCTCACGGTAAAGCCAGGCGCGAAAGCAGGCGCTCCTGCCGAGGTAACGCTTGACCCAGGCATTCCCTATTACACAATCGACACGTCGGCCTTGACCACCGCCGTTGCCAACAATCCGGGCAGGCTTGAGGTCGAACGGAACATAGGATCGAAGATCGTGCGCATCTACGGCTCGATCGCCGTCGCATCGCAGCCAGACACCGAAGAAATAGCCATCGACGACCCCGCCGAATACGCCGCAGTCGCACTGAAGACGATGCTGGCCGCTCGCGGAATAACGGTCCTGGGCTCGGCGCATGCGAAACACCGCACCCAGATGGTTACAACCGGCTTCCTGGCTGAAACGAGAGAACCCGTCGACAACATCTCAATTCCTGGCACACCTCAGCGAACTCGCGGCGAGCTCGATCATCCTGCAGCCTTATGCAAAGGCTGCGAAGGCACTCTCCCAGCCGACTCTTCTGCGCTCGCTGAGCATGTACTTGCGTCGCATGACTCGGCTACCGTCCTCGAAGATGTCGTCATCACCAACAAGGAGAGCCAGAACCTGCACGCTGAGCTGTTACTACATCAGCTTGGAGCTTCCATGGGAAGTGAAGGCTCCACCGCGCAGGGGGCCCGCGTCGTTCGCTCCTTCGCAATCACCGCCGGTATCGATCCCGCCGACTTCGTCTTCTACGATGGCTCCGGTTTGAGCGGCCACGACTTGGTGACCCCACGCGCTATCGCCAGAATGCTGTACTTCGCCGCCGCCCAGCCCTGGTTCGCAACGTACAAGGCTTCGCTGCCCATCGGCGGCATAGACGGCACGCTGGAATCGCGTTTCACCAAGGCTCCGTTGAAGGGCCATGTCTTCGCCAAGACCGGCAGCAATAGCGAGACCCGCGCCCTCTCCGGCTACCTCGATTGCGCCAGCGGCAGGACGGTCATCTTCTCAATCCTTGACGGCAACCACACCCCGGGCTCAAGCGCCGATCGCGAAGTGATGGACAGGATCGTCGCCGCCATCGCCGCCGCAAACTGAACCCACGTAGCAATGCGAGAATGGTTACGTGAAGACCTTATCCAGATTCCTGCTGCTGGGCATTGCGTCCATGGCTCTTGCAGGCTGTAACTCTCTGCCACCTCCCACACCTCTGGCCGATCTGAACCCCCAGCAGACGCATGGCCACGATGTCTTCCAGACCCGCTGCGCAGCGTGCCACTACGACCGCAGGAGCGGATCGTTGCACGGCCCCGCACTTGTCGGCGTCTTCAAGAAACCAGCTCTGCCAAGCGGAGCCGCAGCCACCGACGAACGCATTACCGCGACCATCGTCCACGGACATGGCCTTATGCCCGCCCTTGGCAACAATCTCGACCAGCAGGATATCGACGACGTCCTCGCCTACTTACACACGCTTTAGAACTGAGGCCGTAAAGCAATGCCCGAAGAGCATCCGGAAGTACGCATCAACAAGCGAGGCCAGATGCTCCCAGGGCTCGCTGGCATCTGCATGTTTCTGATCTTCACAACCATGCTGAACGTCTATGCCGCCTTGCTTGGAACCTTCGGCGGCGGCGTAGCCAAGTACGGCATCCTCTCGCTCTGCACCCTGCTGGCACTGGGCATCTTTGGTCTGCTACGGCTAAAGAAGTGGGGCTGGGCACTTGTCACCGCTGGCTGCCTGCTGCTCAGCATCGGAGACTTCTTCTTCTTCAGCAAAGCGCACCAGGTGTTCTTCCTCGTCCGCGGCATCTTCGTGCTGCTCTTCTTCCTGTACCTCGTCAGGCCAGAGACGCGAGAGCGCCTGGTATGAAGAGCGCCGGCTGGCGTCTGCGCGTCCTGCGTCGAATGCACTGGTGGCCGCCTCTGCTGGGCGCCGGCATCAAGGTCACGCGCATGGACGAGGACTACCGTGCCATCGATGTCGAGATGCGCCTCACCCGCCTCAATCGCAACGTCATGGGGTCGCACTTCGGCGGCTCGCTCTACTCCATGACCGATCCCTTCTACATGCTCATGCTCATGGAAAACCTTGGCCGCGACTACATCGTCTGGGACAAGGCCGCCACCATCCGATACAAACGCCCCGGCATCGGCACCGTACGCGCTGAGTTCCGCCTGCCCATTGAAACGACCGACGAGATTCGGTCTGCTCTCGAAACCGCCGACCGCTTCGAACCGGTCTTCCTCATCGAAGTAAAGGACAAAGCCGGCAACGTCGTCGCGGAGGTCGATAAAACCATCTACTGCGCGAAGCGAACCGTCCACGAAGCGCGAAAGACTCTTCGGGGATCTACCGGGTAACACAGGAAGAATTCGAGACAAAGAATTGAAGTGTCATCCTGAGCGAAGTTTGGCGCGCTTTTGCGCCAGACTGAGTCGAAGGATCTGCGGTTTCTTCCGCTCCATCTACAATAAAAGCATGACGCCGCCGTCAGCCATCGAGTTCAACTCCGGGCTCATTCAGATCGATCTCACGCCGCGCAAGCCGTCCCCCAAGCCCACCTGGCTCAAAGCGAAGGCGCCCATGGGCGAGACCTT